>NZ_CABVGP010000001.1:3818917-4136977 GCF_902497555.1 Amycolatopsis camponoti
GAACACGACGATGTAGGCCAAAGCCGGAAGCAGGAACAGCCACGCGGAGAACCGGTTGTCCCGCCGGGGTTTCCGGCCGGCGCGGGGAGGTGCCGCGACGGCCGGGGCCACCAGCGTCACGAACCGCTCGCCTGCTGTGCGGCCTTCAACGCCTGGTCGGCGGGCTGCTTCCCGGTCAGGGCCGCCTGCAGCGCGTCGGCCAGCGCCTGGGACACCTTCGGGTACTTCTCGCCGAGTTCGGCGGTGCGGGAGCGGGCGGTGCCGACCTCGTCGACGAACGCCTGCATCGCCGGCTGCTCCGCGCCGAACTTGGTCGCGGCGGCCGTCTTCGACGGGATGTAGGCGTGGGCTTTGCTCCACTCGAGCATCGTCGGCTCGGAGAGGATGCAGGACAGCACCTTGCCGGCCGCCTGCTGGGCCGGGCCGCTGGTGACCGGCACGGTGCCGACCTCGCCGCCGAGCGCGACCACCGGCTTGGCGCCCGCCTGCGGCACCGGGATCGGCACGACGCCGTAGTGCAGGGATTTCTGCTCGTCGAGCCGGGCCAGGTTCCAGGACCCGTTGATCATCATCGCCGCGTTGCCGGCGACGAACTGGTCGGCGACGTCGTTCTGGTTCCACGTCACCACGGACTTCGACGCCGATCCGGCGTTCACCAGGTCCGTGACGAATTGAAGCGCTTTCACGGACTGCGCGGAGTCCAGCCGGGACAGTTCGGCGCCGTTGCTCCAGAAGAACGGGAGGAACTGCCAGGTGCCCTCTTCGGACGGGATCGCGGAGAAGGCGAGGCCGTACTTGCCGTCCTTGGTGAGCTTCGCCGCGGCGGCCTTCAGCTCGTCCCAGGTCTTCGGGGCCTCGACCCCCGCGGCGGTGAGGAGATCCTTGTTGTAGATCAGCGCGAGGCCGTTGACGCCGGGGGCGACGCCGTACACCTTGCTCTGGTAGGTCCCGGCCTTGACGATGCTCGGGTAGTAGCCGTCGGTGGTGATGCCGTAGCCGTCCAGCGGGGTCAGCGCGCCGGTCGCGGCGACCTGCTGCAGCGTCGGGTTGTCGGTGAACAGCAGGTCCGGCAGCGTCTTCGAACTGGCGCCCTGCAGGACCTTCGGCAGCATCTGCGCGGTCGGCACGGTCTGGCGCTGGATCTTGATCCCGGTCTGGGACGCGCAGGCGTCCAGGATCTTCTGCCACGCCGCGGAACCCTGCTCGTCGGCGTAGTAGTCGAGTTCGGTGATGGAGGTGGCGGGCGCGGCACCCGAGCCGGTGGACTGGGTGGCGGGGCTGGGGCTGCAGGCGGCCAGGAGCGCGGCGCTCGCGGCCAGGATCAGGGCGCGACGGGGTAGGGACATGGTGATCCTCCTTCGACGCTGGAGCAGAACCGGGTCAAGCTCGCGGCGCGGCGGTGCTGTCGCGCCGGGTGAGACGAGGTCCGAGGAGCCGGACCTCCGGAGTGGTGTGGCCGGCGAGGCGGCGCATGGTCATTTCGACGGCCTGGGCCCCGACCTCTTCGGCCGGGATGGCGACCGTCGTGAGCGCGACGGGGTGCTGCTCGGCCATGGTGTCCGGGCAGACGGCGACGACGGAGATGTCTTCGGGCACCCGCAGGCCGCGGTGGCGCAGGTCCGAAAGCAGCCCGGGGAGCACGGCTTCGTTGTGCACGACCAGGCCGGTCAGGTCCGGGTCGGCGGCGAGCAGGTCGTCGAGGCAGGCGCTCACGGCTTCGTAGGAGTGGGCGCACGGCCGGTTCGTCGCCCGGACGCCGTGGCTCTTCGCGGCGTCGTCGAACCCGCGCAGGAACCGCGTCGCGTAGCTCGTGCCGCGCCGGTAGACCGCGGGGGAGGGACCGATCAGCGCGACCGAGCGGTGGCCGAGCTCGGCCAGGTGCGCGACGCACGCCGAGCCGGCGGCGGTGAAGTCCAGGTCGACGCAGCTCAGGCCGGCCGGGTGGTCGGGCACGCCGATGAGCACCACCGGCAGGTCGAGCGCGATGAGCATCGGCACCCGCGGGTCGGCGGCTTCGACGTCCATCACCATCAGCGCGTCGGCGATCGCCGACGACGCCACCCGCTGCAGCGCGGCGGGGCCTTCGTCCTTGGTGAGCAGCAGCAGGTCGTGGTCGTGCGCGCGGGCCGCGGTGACCGCCGCGGCGACGAACTGCATGACCACGGCGACGTTGAGGTCCGTGCGCAGCGGCACGACCAGGGCGAGCACGTTCGTCTTGCTGCTGGCGAGCGCGCGGGCCCCGGCGTGCGGGTGGTACCCGAGCTTGCGGATACTCTCCTCGACCAACCGGCGGGTTTTCGGTGAGATCGAACGCTTGCCGCTGATCACGTACGACACCGTGCTGGGTGCCACGCCCGCCGCCGTGGCGACGTCGTTGATCGTGACCACGGGCGGCCTCCTGGGGACGTGACGGAGCGGAACTCTGTCGAAGCGCATCGACGATGGCACGAAGGTAAGGGACACCCGCTCGAAACACAAGCAGAATTCGCCGTCGGAAGATATTCGATTCGCATTCGACGACAAACGGTCGTGTCGAAACTGTCGAACGCGCCTGATAGGGGATCTTCCCGCAGCTCAAGGCGCAGTTCTGGAAGCCCGTCGGACTTCCTGGGCGCGCTCCCAGGAAGTCTTGACCTCGTGCTCACACGACTGTAATAGTCGTCCCCATCCTCACCTTCGACGCGAATGTTCCGCGCCGCACTGTCGAAACGATTCGACGAATCCGGGAGGCCGTCCGTGCGCCAGTCCCCGCTCCGCCGTGCCCTCGTCCCGGTGGTCGCCGCCACCCTCCTGCTGGCGCCCGCGCCGGCGCTCGCGGCACCGCCGATGCCGTTCCGCGACCCGGCGCTGCCCCTCGCCACGCGGATCGACGACCTGCTGTCCCGGCTGACCGCCGACGAGAAGATCTCGCTGCTGCACCAGTACGAACCCGCCATCCCGCGCCTGGGCATCGGCGTGTTCAAGACCGGCACCGAAGCGCTCCACGGCGTCGCCTGGTCCACCGACTACGACAACAACGGCGCGGTCGTCAAGGCCGACGGCACCGTGTTCCCGCAAGCCATCGGCTTGGCGTCGACGTGGGACCCGGCACTGGTGAAGGAGGTGGGCGCGGCCGTCGGGCAGGAGGCGCGTGGCTTCAACGCGCGCAACCCGACGCTGTGGGGGCTCAACCTGTGGGCGCCGGTGGTCAACCTGCTGCGCGACCCGCGGTGGGGCCGCAACGAGGAGAGCTACTCCGAGGACCCGTACCTCACAGGTGAGCTGGCGACGGCGTACGGCCGCGGGATCCAGGGCGACGACCCGAGGTACCTGCGGGCCGCGCCGACGTTGAAGCACTACCTCGCCTACAACAACGAGGTCAGCCGCGACACCAGCAACTCCTCCGTGCCGCCGAAGATCCTGCACGACTACGACGAGCAGGCGTTCAAGATCCCGCTCCAGGCCGGCGCGGCCAACGGCGTCATGCCGTCGTACAACCTGGTCAACGGGCGGCCGAACACCGTCAGCCCCGACCTCGGCGGCCTGCTGCGCAAGTGGGCGCCGCAGGACATCGCCGTCGTCAGCGACGCGGGCGCCCCGTCCAACCTCGTCAACTCGGAGAAGTACTACGCCACCAAGGCGGAAGCGGACGCAGCGGCCATCAAGGCCGGGCTCGACAGCTTCACCGACAACGACACGAACGGCTCGATCACCGTCGAGGCCGTGAAGGAAGCGCTGGCCCGCGGGCTGCTGACCATGGCCGACGTCGAGAAGGCCGACCGGCACCTGCTGTCGCTGCGCTTCCGGCTCGGCGAGTTCGACCCGCCGGGCCGCAACCCCTACGCGAAGATCACCCCGGCGGTCATCAACTCCCCGGAGCACCAGGCGCTCGCCCGCAAGGTGGCGGACGAGCAGGTCGTCCTGCTGCGCAACACCGCGAACGCGCTTCCGCTCGACCCGGCGAAGAAGAAGGTGGCTGTCGTCGGCCCGCTGTCCGACACGCTGTACGAAGACTGGTACAGCGGCGCGATGCCGTACCGCGTCACGCCGAAGCAGGGCATCGCGGAACGGCTCGGGACCTCGGTGGCGTCGTCCGAAGGCGTCGACCGGATCGCGCTCAAGGACCTCGCCACCGGTCGCTACCTGACCGCGCCCGCGTCGCCCGGCAAGGTGACCGCGGGCGGGACCACCGCGGGGACGGCGGAGTCCTTCGACGTCTACGACTGGGGCGCGGGCAAGAACACCCTGCGTGCCGCGGCGAACGGCAAGTTCCTCGGCTACTCCGGTGGCGCCCTGGTCAACGACGTCGACCAGCCGACCGGGTGGTTCGTGCAGCAGCAGCTCAAGCTCGACCCGCAGCCCGACGGCAGCTACGTGCTCGAGTACGCGGGCAACGAGGTCACCGAGCCGTGGTTCGGCCCGAACCGCTACGCCGTCGTCGGCGCCGACGGGGTCCTCACGATCTCCGCGCCCGACGCGGCCCACGCGACGAAGTTCGGCCGCGACGTGCTTCGCAGCGGCGTCTCCGACGCGGTCGCGGCGGCGCGGGGTGCGGACACGGCCGTCGTCGTGGTCGGCAGCATGCCGTTCATCAACGGCCGCGAGGCGAACGACCGGACGAGCACGTCGCCGGCACCGGCGCAACGGGCGCTGATCGAAGCCGTGCAGAAGGCGAACCCGCACACCGTCGTCGTGGTGGAGAACAGCTACCCGACGACCGGCTGGGACACGCTGTCCGTGCCGGGGATCGTGTGGACGAGCCACGCGGGACAGGAGACCGGGCACGCGGTCGCCGACGTCCTGTTCGGCGACCACGACCCGACCGGACGGCTCACGCAGACCTGGTACGCGTCCGACGCGGGGCTGCCGAGCATCCTGGACTACGACATCGCGAAGACCGGGATGACGTACCAGTACTACCGCGGGAAGCCGTTGTACCCCTTCGGGTACGGGCTGAGCTACACGAACTTCCGGTACGGCTCGGTGCACGCGGTCCGCGCCGGCTCTTCGGTCCAGGTAAGTGTGGACGTGACCAACACGGGCGCGCGGTCCGGGACCGACGTCGTCCAGCTGTATTCGAAGGCGGCCGGCGTGCAGCGGTTGCGGGACTTCACCCGCGTGACGCTCAAGCCGCACGAAACACGCTCGGTGAAGTTCTCCGTGCCGGTGGCGGACCTGGCGTCGTGGAACGCCTCGCTCGGCCGGTCCGCGGTCGAGCAGGGTACTTATGACTTCGCGGTGGGCCGCAACGCTTCCGACCTCTCCGCGGCGCAGCCGGTGTTCGTTCCGGGGGAGCGGATCCCGCCGCGCGACCTGAGCCGTACCACCCCGGCGCAGAACTTCGACGACTACTCGGGGACGACGCTGACCGACACGTCGAAGACCGCCGGGACATCGGTCGCGGCCACGGCCGGGAGCTGGCTGGCCTACCGGGACGTCGCGCTCTCCGGCCCGTCGCGGTTCGCGGCCTCGGTGTCCACAGTGGACTCGGCGCGCGTGACGGTCCGCCTGGACTCCCCGACCGGCCAGGTCTTGGGCACGGCGACGGTGTCGTCCACCGGGGATCGGTACGCGTACACGATGGTGACGGCCCCGCTGGCGAAGGCGACCGGCCGCCACGACGTGTACCTGACCTTCGACGGGCCGGTGAACCTGGCGGCGTTCTCCCTGCGGTGACTAGGGTTTCCGGCCGACCCCGGCGTACGGGAGCGCGTTGATCGCCGGGTCGTCGGACATGTCGCCGGCGCCTTCCGGCTTCCACATCGCGCAGCCGACCACGCCCGGCTCGACCATCTCGAAGCCGTCGAAGAAGGCGAGCACCTCGTCGTGCGTGCGGGGGACCGGCTGGTTCTGCTGGTCCTGGTTGCTCTTGTACACCTCGACCGCCTCGTCGAGGCGCCCCGCCTCGGAGTCCGCCGCGACGTGCGTCACGGCCAGGAAACTGCCCGGGGCCAGCCGGTCGCGGTAGTGGGACAGGATGCTCGCCGGGTCCCACGAGTCCGGCACGAAGTGCAGCAGCAGCAACATGAACACGCCGACCGGCCGGTCCAGGTCCAGCAGCTTGCCCGCACCGGCGAAGATGTCGTTGACGTCGCGCAGGTCGGCCTGCAGCACCAGGCAGTTTTCGTTGTCCTGCAGCAGCAGTTCGCTGTGCGCGACGGCCACCGGCTCGCGGTCGACGTACACCACGCGGCACGACGGGTCGGCCTGCTGGACGATCTCGTGCAGGTTGCCCACGGTCGGGATACCGGATCCGATGTCCAGGAACTGCCGGACGCCGGAGTCGACCATGAACTTGGCCGCGCGGCGCAGGAACGCGCGGTTGAGGCGGGCGGCGTCGCGCACGCCCGGCATGATCTTGAGGATCTGCTCCCCGAGCGCCCGGTCGGCGGCGAAGTTGTGGTCGCCGTCGAGCCAGAAGTCGTACACCCGCGCCGGGTTCGGCACCGTGGTGTCGATCTCCGGCGGTACCCAGCTCAGTTCCCCGGTCACGGGACCTCCCACCCTCGCTCAAGACGCCCGCTCGAGACGACGGATTGTAGCGCCATCGTCCGTTCGTGTGGACCCGCGCTCGGCGCGCACACCGTCCCGTTAGTGTGACGCGACATGACCGACGCGCGTCCCGTGCCCGGCCGCCTGCCCGTGCTCGGGCACACGGTGGCGCTGCTGCGCAACCCGTTGAAGCTCTTCACTTCCCTTCCGGCGCACGGAGATGTCGTCGAACTCCGCCTCGGTCCGTTGCCGGTGCACGTGGTCACGACCCCGGAACTGTCCTGGCGGGTGCTCGCCACCGACGCCGACAAGTTCGACAAGGGCCTGGTCTTCGACAAGATGCGCCCGCTCTTCGGCGACGGCTTGGCCACCTCGAACGGCGAGCTCAACCGCCGCCAGCGCCGCCTGGTGATGCCCGCCTTCGGCCGGACGCGGATCGAGGGGTACGCCGAGAACACCATGACGAAGCTGGCCGACGAGCTGGCGAGCTCGTGGCAGCCGGGCGAAGTCGTCCAGTTCGACCGGCGGATGCAAGACCTCGTGCTGACGATCGCCGGCCAGACGCTTTTCTCGACCGCGCTCGGCGACGAGGCACTGGCGGAACTCCAGCATTCGATTCCGATCATGCTGAAATACGTGCTGATCCGGGCTTTTTCTCCGAAATTCGTGGAGAAGCTGCCGATCCCGCCGAACCGGAAGTTCGACGCCGCGGCCGCGCGCCTGCGTGCCGTCATCGGCGAAACCGTGGTGGCCGCCCGGGAACAGGGAGCCGACCACGGCGACCTGCTGTCGATGCTGCTGCTGGCCCGCGACGAGGACACCGGCGAGGGCATGTCCGACCGGCAGGTGCACGACGAGGTCATCACGATCCTCACCACCGGCGCCGAGACCACCGCCGTCGCGCTGGCCTGGTTCTTCCACGAGCTCGGGCAGCACCCGGAGGTCGAACGGCGGTTCCACGCGGAGGTCGACCAGGTGCTCGGCGGCCGGCCCGCGCGGTTCGAGGACCTGCCGGACCTGGTGTACACGCACCAGATCGTCAACGAGATCGTGCGCCGCACCCCGCCGCTGATCCTCATGCGCCGCGCCCGCGAAGACGTCGAGCTCGGCGGCGTCACCATCCGGGCGGGCAGCGAGGTCGCGGTCAGCCAGCACACCCTGCACCGTGACCCGCGCTGGTTCCCCGATCCGGAGCGCTTCGACCCGGACCGCTGGACGCCCGGCGAATCCGCGGAACTGCCGAAGGGCGCGTACATCCCGTTCGGCGCGGGTGCGCGGCTGTGCCCGGGGCACGTGTTCGCGCCGACGGAGATCGGCGTCGTCGCCGCCACGATCGGGGCGCGCTGGCGGCTGGTTCCGGTGCCGGGCAAGAAGGTCCGCGCGCAACTGAAGGCCACCATGCAGCCGAACCGGCTGCCGATGACCGTGGTGCCGCGGACCTGACGGTACCCGGTCAGCTACCGGGTGTAGTGTTTCCGAGTTCGTTCACCTGTCCGAGCCAAGAGGGAGTGCGGCGTGAAGCTGCCCGTCAAGGTGACGTCAGCCTTGTTCGCCTGCGGAGTCCTGCTCGCTTCACTGACCGCCGCGATGCCCGCCGAGGCCGCCGCGATCTCGTGCACCGACACGGATCTGCCGGTCAGCGGCCCGGGCCTGCCGCCGCTGGTGCCGGGTGCACCGGCGACCGTGCACGGCCGGCTGTGCCTGCCCGCGGGTGAGGCGCCGGACACCGTCCAGCTGCTCGTGCACGGCGGGACGTACAACAGCGCGTACTGGGACCTGCCGTACCAGCCGGAGCGCTACTCCTACCAGCGCGACATGGCCACGCACGGCTACGCGACCTTCGCCGCCGACCAGCTCGGCGCCGGGCGCAGCAGCCGGCCGCTGAGCCTGCCGCTGTCGGTCTGGGCGGCGGCCGAATCGACGCACGAGGTGGTCGGGCACCTGCGCGCCGGGCACGTCGGCGGCGTGCGGTTCGCGAAGGTCGTCATCGTCGGGCACTCGGTCGGGTCCGGCGTGGTCGCGGTGGAGGCGTCGACCTACCGCGACGTCGACGGCGTGGTCCTCACCGGCATCACGCACCTGCCCGCGCTGCCGGTGCTGGCGATCGGCGCGGCGCTGGGCCTGCAGCCCGCGCTGCTCGACGGTCAGCTCGGCCGCCTCGGCAGCGACCCGCTGTACTTCACGACGAGGCCCGGTGCGCGGGCCGGGCTCTTCTACGCCGCGGGGGATTCCGACCCGGGCGTGATCGCCGCCGACGAGGCGACCAAGGACCAGGTTTCGGTGCCCGGCATGGGCACGGTCGCGCTGTTCGGGATCGTGTTGCCGGCGACGAAGGGAATTACCGTACCGGTTTTCCAAGTGGTGGGGGAAAAGGACGTTCTCTTTTGCGGCCTGCTCGCCCTGCGTGACTGTTCGGACGCGCGGGTGCTGCGCGCGCAGGAAGCGCCGTATTACGCCGACCCGTCGAACCTGTCGATGTACGTCCTGCCGGGTGCCGGTCATTCCGTTGCGTTGCACGAAAACGCGGCGGCTTACCGTGACGCCACCCGGTCGTGGTTGCGCGATCACCTGACGATCGCTCCGCAGGGTTATCACTCGATCGGATGAATGCCGTTTCGTGCACCGGACACAATTTCGCGCCAAGATATATCGGCTACCCGATCGGTGTGTTGACCGGACCCCAGGACAGGCTGAGGTGACTGCTCCTTATCCCCGCGGTGACGACCCGCGGAAGAAGCCGTCCGCCGAACGTGCGGCGAGACGGCTCGCCACCCTGGCGCGCAAGTGGGGCTACCTGGTCAGCACCACGGCCTACCTGCCGCACACGCCCGAGGAGATCGAGCGCGAGCTGGCGGTCCTGGTCGGCCGGCTGTTCGAAGCGGTCGCGAGCGACCCGCCGGAGCTCGGGGAAGCCGCGGCCGCCGGCGCGCGGCTCGTCGAGCTGCGGTGCGTCGGCTCGGACAGCCTGCGCCGCAGCCTGGAGGTGCTCGGCAAGGCCCTGCTGCGCGAGCCGGAGCTGCGCCGGGTCGACGGGCTGGCGGAGCGGGTCGTGCTGGTGCTCGGCGCGCTCAGCTCGGGCTACGGCGAGACGTTGCGCGAAGACATCCAGAAGCGCCAGGAAGGCCTGAGCCGGGCCCTGCTGAAGGTCGAGCAGGAGACCCGGCAGAAGCAGGTCATCACGCGCGCGCAGTTCGAAGAGGTGTTCGCCGGCTCGGCCAGCGGCATCGCGCTCACCGAGCTGGACGGGCGCGTGCTGCGCGCCAACGCGGCGCTCGCCAAGACGCTCCAGCGGACCCCGGCCGAAATCGCCGCGATGACCCTCTTCGACCTGGTTCACCCGGACGAAGTCGAGCAGCTGCGGGAGGCCTACGCGGAGCTGGTGGCCGGGCGGCTGCACCGGTTGCGCGTCGGCCGCCGGCTGGTCGGCCGGGACGGCGAGCCGATGTGGGCCACCTTCGCCGCGTCGGTGATCCGCGACGCGGTCGGGGCGCCCCGGCAGCTGATCACCCTCGTCGACGACGACACCGAGGTGTCGCTGCTGCAGCGGCGCCTGTCCCACCAGGCCCTGCACGACGTGCTGACCGCGTTGCCGAACCGGCAGTTCTTCAGCACCCGCCTGGAAAACCTGCTTCGTGAGGCCGACGCGTCGCGGGGCGTCACGCTCTTCCACCTCGACCTCGACGGCTTCTCGCAGATCACCGGCGGGCTCGGCCAGGAGCTGGGCGACAAGGTGCTGCGCGGGGTCGCCGGAAAGCTGAAGGCGGTGTTCGAGGACGAGAAGGCCCTCGTGGCGCGGCTCGGCGGCGACGAGTTCGGGGTGCTCGTCCAGAACACCGAGGGCACGCCGGGCGTCCTGACGCTCGTCCGCCGGATCACCCACGAGCTGGCGGAGCCGGACTACGTCGACGGCGACCACGGCGTCGCGGTGTCGGCCAGCATCGGCGTCGTGCATCGGCCGCCGCGCGACATCACCCCGGCCGAGCTGCTGCGCGCGTCGGACCTGACGCTGCGCCGCGTACAGCGGACCGGGGCCCAGTGGGGCCTGTTCGACCGCGAGCTGGACCGCCGCGACCGCCACGACTTCGGGCTCGCCGCGGCGATGGCGGGCGCCTGGGAGAACGGCGAGATCGAGGTCGGCTACCGGCCGCTGGTCGCCGCGGTGGACGGCTCGGTGCGGGGCGTCGAGGCGCGGCTGCGCTGGAACCACCCGGCCGAAGGCGTGCTGCCGCACGAGTCGTGCGTGCGGCTGGCGGGGGAGACGGGGCTGGCACTGCCGCTGGGCACGTGGCTCCTGCGCACGGCGGTCGAGCGGGTCGCGGCG
This sequence comes from Amycolatopsis camponoti, assembly GCF_902497555.1. Classification (NCBI taxonomy): domain Bacteria; kingdom Bacillati; phylum Actinomycetota; class Actinomycetes; order Pseudonocardiales; family Pseudonocardiaceae; genus Amycolatopsis; species Amycolatopsis camponoti. The sequence continues at coordinate 3,829,710 of NZ_CABVGP010000001.1, forward strand.
GCCGGCGTCGGCGTGCCGCTGACGGTCGAGCTGACGGCGCACCAGGCCGCCGACCCGGAGCTGGTCGGCGAGATCCGCGCCGTGCTCGAGTCCACCGGCCTGGCGCCGGAGCGACTGAGACCCGGGTTCCCGTCGGCTACGCTGCCGGCGGACTCCGGCGACGCCGCCGACAACCTGAAGGTGCTGGCGGAAATCGGCGTGGCGGCGGAGATCCACGGCTTCGGCGACGTGACCTGCCTGACCGAGTTCCCGGCGCGCACGGTCCGCATGGCGCCCCGGCTCGTGGAGCGCCGGACGCACCCGCTGGTGGACCGGACGCTGACGGCACTGGTCGAGGCGGCCCACCTGGCCGGCGCGGAGGTCGCGGTGACCGGCATCGACCACGCGGACCAGCGCGACTGGTGGCGGGACCGGGGCGCGGACCGGCTGTCGGGACCGCTGTTCACGGAGGTTCCGGGCGGCTTGCCGGGCTGCTGAGTTCTCCTCAGATTCGTACGAGTACTTCGTCGAGGGATTTGCGTCGCAGGTCCGGGACCACGCAGTCGTCGGCCGGGTAGCCGACGGGGATCACCGCGAACGCCCTCTCGTTGCGGGGCCGTCCGAGCAGTTCGCCGAGGAATCGCATCGGCGACGGCGTGTGCGTCAGCGCCGCCAGTCCGGCCACTTGCAGCGCCGTCAGCAGCATGCCCACCGCGATGCCCACCGACTCGTCGACGTAGTAGTGCTTGTGGACGCCGCCGTCGTCGTCGAGCGCGAAGCGTTGCTGGAACACGACGATCAGGTACGGCGCGTCCGTGAGGTGGGGCTTCACCGCGTCCGTTCCCAGCGGCCGCAGCGCCTCGAGCCACTCGTCGCCGAGGCGGCCGTCGTAGGAGATCCGTTCCTCCGCCTCCGCGGCCTCCCGGATAGTCCGGCGGACCGCGGGATCGGAGACCAGGACGAACGTCCACGGCTGCTGGTGCGCGCCGCTGGGGGCCGTGGAGGCCACCGCGATCGCGTCGAGCACCGCGCGTTCGGGGACCGGGTCGGGGGAGAACATCCGGACCGAGCGCCGCGCTTCCATCCGCTCGCGCAGGGCCGCTGCCTCGGCGACGGCTTGGGCGGCGGGCACGCGGGCCGGCCGGTACGGGACGGGGCGATACGTCATGCCCGGATTGTGGCGGGGGACACCCCCGCGCCAGCAGGGCCGAACGTGCGATTCTCGACCCACCGACGTCCGATATACGGACAGTAAGGTGATCCTTCCTTCAGAATTTACGCTGAATGGCGCAACGCAACTAGGCTGTTCGGTCCTGTCGCGCGAAGTGACGTCCTCATTACCCTCCAGTAGTCAGTGGTGCCGATCACAGTCGCCGGAGGAGGCCCCATGGCGTCGCGCGTCCGAGGACCCGGCTCCGAAGACCGGCGCGAACTGCGGCTCAGGCACATCGCCGGCTGCCTCTCCTGCACCCTCAAGTGCGGGTACTGCGGCCTGCCCGTCCGGCTCACCGGGCGGGGCGATCACCCCGGCTACGGCGTGGTCGAAGAAGTCACCGGGGAACTGGTGCTGCTGCACCGGTTCTGCCGCGGCGCCCTCGGTCGCTGCGGGACGCGGGGGTGCGTGCTGCGGCGCGCCCACCTCGGCCGCGCGACCGAGCAGTACGAAACCGGCCGCCGCCGTCCGGGGCGCTACCAGCGTCTCGGCGTCCGCCGGTCGGCCGACCTCGATCTGTACCGGAAACACTGGCGGGTCGCGAAGATGCGGTACGCGTGCAAGGCGTGCCGCTACTACACCGGCTCGCACTGAGCCGATCCTCGAAGTACGACCGGAGGACCCGTGCTCGTTCGTCTCATCCTCGGCCTGCTCATGACGGTCGTCGGCCTCGCCGTCGCCGGCAAGCGCGTGGCCTTCCTGTACCGGCTGATCAAGGCCGGCCAGCCCGACACCAAGCGGTCGGACGACCTCGGCGCCCGCGTCTTCGCCCAGGTGCGCGAAGTGTTCGGCCAGCGCAAGCTCCTGAAGTGGTCCGTGCCGGGCCTGGCGCACTTCTTCACGTTCTGGGGCTTCGTGATCCTCGCTTCGGTGTACCTCGAGGCGTACGGCGCGCTCTTCGACGAGAAGTTCGCGATCCCGTGGATCGGCCACTGGGCGGTGCTCGGCTTCCTGCAGGACTTCATCGCCGTCATGGTGGCCGTGTCGCTGGGCGTGTTCACGGTGATCCGCATCCGCAACGCCCCCGAGCGCAAGGACCGCGCATCCCGGTTCTACGGCTCGCACACCGGCGGCGCGTGGCTGATCCTCTTCATGATCTTCAACGTCGTCTGGACGATGTTCTTCTTCCGCGGCGCCTCTTCGGCGTCGGGCAACTTCCCGTACGACGGCGGGGCGTACGTCTCCCTCGGCGTGGGGAACCTCCTCGAGCCGCTCGGCCACTCGACGACCGAGGTGCTCGAGACCGTCGGCCTGATGCTGCACATCGGCGTCATGCTGGTGTTCCTGTCGATCGTGCTCTACTCCAAGCACCTGCACATCTTCGTGGCGCCGATCAACGTTTCGGCCAAGCGGCTGCCGGACGCGCTCGGCCCGCTGCTGCCGATGGAGTCCGGCGGCAAGCCGATCGACTTCGAGGACCCGGGCGAGGACGACACGTTCGGCCGCGGCAAGATCGGCGACTTCACGTGGAAGGGCATGCTCGACTTCGCCACGTGCACCGAGTGCGGCCGCTGCCAGTCGCAGTGCCCGGCGTGGAACACCGGGAAGCCGCTGTCGCCCAAGCTGCTGATCATGAGCCTGCGCGACAACCTCTTCGAGGAGGCGCCCTACATCCTCGCGGGCACCGAGCACGAGGAGGCGCGCCCGCTCGTCGGCTCGGAAGCCGACAACGGCGTCATCGACCCGGACGTCCTCTGGTCGTGCACCACCTGCGGCGCGTGCGTCGAGCAGTGCCCGGTCGACATCGAGCACGTCGACCACATCGTGGACATGCGCCGCTACCAGGTGATGATCGAGTCGGCGTTCCCGACCGAGCTGGGCGGGCTGTTCAAGAACCTCGAGACCAAGGGCAACCCCTGGGGCCAGAACAACTCCGAGCGCCTGGCCTGGACGAAGGACCTCGACTTCGACGTCCCGGTGTTCGACGGCGAGCTCGCCGACGACGTCGAATACGTCTACTGGGTCGGCTGCGCGGGAGCGTTCGACGACAACGCCCGCAAGACCGTCCGCGCCACCGCGGAGCTGCTGCACATCGCGGGCGTGAAGTACACGGTGCTCGGCAAGGAGGAGTCCTGCACGGGCGACCCGGCGCGGCGCGCGGGCAACGAGTTCCTGTTCCAGATGATGGCCCAGCAGACGGCGGAGACGCTCAACGCGGTGTTCGAGGGCCGCGAGCCGCGGCTGCGCAAGATCGTCACGACGTGCCCGCACTGCTTGAACACGCTGAGCCGCGAGTACCCGGACCTCGACGGGCACTACGAGGTCGTCCACCACACGCAGCTGCTGAACCGGCTCGTGCGAGGCGGTCAGCTGACGCCGGTCAAGGCCGTCGAAGACGGTCCGAAGGTGACCTACCACGACCCGTGCTACCTCGGCCGCCACAACAAGGTCTACACACCGCCCCGCGAGCTGGTGGGCGCGACGGGCGCGACGCTGGAGGAGATGCCCCGCCACGCGGACCGGGCGCTGTGCTGCGGCGCCGGCGGCGCGCGGATGTGGATGGAGGAGCAGATCGGCAAGCGCATCAACCTCGAGCGCGTGGACGAAGCGATCGCGACCGACGCGGAGACGATCGTGACGGGCTGCCCGTTCTGCCGGGTGATGCTGACGGACGGACTGGTGCAGCGGCAGAGCGAGCAGAAGGCGGAGAACGTCGATGTGCGTGATGTGGCGCAGCTGCTGCTGGAGCGGGTGAAGGCCCCGGCGCCGAAACCCTGACCGGCTAGGACTGGTCGACGGCCTTGACCGTCGCGCAGAACCCTTCGATGGCGGCGAGGTCCTGCTCCGGGATCTCGTCGCCGGAGAAGTGCATCAGCTCGTTGCGGATGTTCTTCGCCTTCGTGAGGAGATCGAGGAAGGTCTCGTGGTCGAGCGGCCAGCCGAGCAGCTCGAAGGTGGCCCGGTCGGCGAAGATCCGGACGTAGTTCCCGAACGTCGGGTTGCCGTTCGCCCACTTCGGGACCGCTTTGTCGAGCAGGTCCTCGGGCACGCTGCGCTTGGTGTGCCGCCGCAGCCGCAGCTCGGCCTCTTCCAGGAGCGAGAACGGCCGGGCGAGGGTGCCGAACTGGCGGGCGAGGTCGTGGGCCGTCACGACCCCGATGAGCTTCCGGCGGTCTTCTCCCCGGACGAAGACGTACCCGCGGCGGTAGATCTCGTCGATCTGGCCGAACAGCTCGTCGTCGAAGTCGATGACCCGGACCTGGGTGGTCGCGTCCCGCAGCGTCGGCTCGGGGTTCGTCAGCCGGGCCCGGCCGATGGACTCCCAGCTGACCGCGCCGACGTGGAACCCGTCCGCGTCGACGACCGCCAGCTGGGAGTAGTTCTTGGCCAGCATGAGCGTCACCGCGGTGGCGAGCGGCTTCCCGGCCGTGACCGCTTCGATGGACGGCTCCTCCGGCAGGACCGCGCGCACCACCCACTTGGCCGGCAGGTCGTCCAGCGCTTCGAGCCCGGGTGGATCCGTTTCGGAGTCCGCCGCGCCCGGCTCGTCGGCGACCGGGACCAGCTCGACGACCGCGTCCATCCGCGCCGTGGTGAACGCCGGCTTGGTCGTGACCCCGTGCTCGGCCAGCTCGGATTGCACGGTCACCAGGGAGGTCGCGGTCCGCCGCCGGTAGCCCCACAGGGACAGCAGCGCCCGGACGGTGAGCTTCACGGGTGCCGCGCCGGTCTCGACGGCTTCCCACAGGTCGGCCTGGGTGGCGTCGGGGTCGAGGTTCGCCGAAGCGTGCTGCCAGCCCGGGTCCGGCCGTCCGGCCGCGATTTCCCCGATCCGCCGGGCCGCCTCGTGCCGGCTCAGCCGGCACACGGTGAGCAGTGACCCGAGACTGCCGCGCAGGTCGGGGCCGAACTCGCCGGGCTCGATGTCCGTCCGGAGCCACCGGACGGGCCGGGCGTGCCGGCACTCCGGGGCCGAGCCGGGGCGGTAGTGGTACTGCCCGGTGACCTCGCCGATGGCGAACCGCCGCACGTTCTTGAGCGGCATGACGACGAGGTCGCCCTCGTTCATCTCCCGGTAGAAGCGCCACAGCTGGCCGGCCCAGTTGCCGATCACGTAGGTGGACCGTTGCGGGTAGCACTCGCGGAGCCCGGCCTTGAGCGCTTCCCGGGTGTCGAACCGGCCGAGGGCGGGAACGCCGCCCCAGCCGACGATCGCGAGACCTTCGGCGAGGGACTCCTGGTCGCGCTCGCCTTGCCTGCCCGCGCGGACTTGCCAAGCTGACTTCATCGTTCTCCCGGTTCCTGGGCGCCGAACTGACTTACGCACCCCAGTCGGCCGCGAGGCGATGATCGTCGCCCGGCAACCGCCCGGTTCACCCGTTCGCCACGCATCTTCACGCCGCCGTGGTGCTCTGTCCGGAATCGGGACGTGGGGGAGGGGCGATGGAACACCCAGTGACCATCGAGACGCTCGGCGGCGCGGTCGCGCGGCTGGACGTGCGGCGGGGCTCATGGCTTGTCGGTCGCGCCCCCGAGGCGGACCTGAAGCTGTACTCCGACCGCGTCAGCCCGCGGCACGCCTGGCTCCGGCGGGACGCCCGCGGCACCTGGGTGTCCGACGCCGGCTCCCGCGCCGGCACGCTCGTCAACGGAGAGGCCCTGGCGCCGAGGCAAGCCAGGCTCCTGCACGACGGCGACCGGGTGTCCTTCGGCCCCATCACCGCCGTTTACACCGACGTCGGCGCGACCGGTGACGATCGGCCGGTGTTCGCCGTGGTTCCCGCCCGGCGGGCGGGCACGGTCGCGCTCGTGCTCGGCCCGGTCCTGTTCGTCGCCGGGTTCGGGCTCGGGGCCGCCCGGCTGCTCCGGCACTTCGGGGCCGGGCCGGAGTTCGGGGTCGCCCTGCTGGTCGTGGGCCTGATGGTTTCGGTGCTCGGTGTGGTCCTGGCCCGCAGGAGGAAGGCGCGGCCGTCGGCCGTCCACGGCAGCAGGACGTGACCGCACCCGATCAGCCGGGGCGGTTTTCGTTGCGCCGACCGGGTGGCCGTGCGGTGAATCCCGCGTGGCCACCGGTGAAAAACGTTCCGGACACCCTCCTATTCGGACGACTTCCCCCGCAGGTCACGGCGAAGCCGGTGACCGTCCGGCTACACCGTGTCAGACTCCCCGGTGCGTTTACAACGTTCCGGCAACCGCCTTGACAGGGCCTGTGGTACGTACCACTCTAACCCCAACATTGGTCTACACCATTTGGGGAGTCCGGTCGCGGTTCGGCCGGACATCGAAAGGACGGCATCGAGTGAAACGCTGGCTCAAGCTGGCGGCGGGCGCCGCCGCACTCACCCTCGCGACCGCGGGCTGCGCGGGTTCCAGCGGCACGGACACCGCCGCTTCGTCTAGCGGTGCTCCCGCGCAGATCACCGGCGACGTCACCGTCTGGCTGATGACGGGTTCCGCGCCGACCACGCTGACCGACGCGCTCAACAAGGAGTTCGAAGCCGCGCACCCCGGCGTCAAGGTCAAGTACGAAATCCAGCAGTGGGACGGCATCCAGCAGAAGCTGACCACCGCGCTGGCGAGTGGCGCTCCGCCGGACGTGATCGAGATCGGCAACACGCAGACCGCGGCCTTCGCCGCGGACGACGGCGTCCTGACCGACCTGACCGCCGACAAGGACAGCTTCAACGGCGCCCAGTGGCTGAAGGGTCTCGCCGACTCGGGCACCTACGAGGGCAAGACCTACGGCGTCCCGTTCTACGCGGCCAACCGTGAGGTCATCTACCGCAAGGACATGTTCGAGCAGGCGGGCATCGCCAAGCCGCCGACGTCGAACGACGAGTGGATCGACGCGATCACCAAGCTGAAGACGAAGTTCGGGTCCGACCCCGACTTCCAGCCCCTGTACATGCCGGGCCAGAACTGGTACGCGCTGCTGTCCTTCATCTGGGACAACGGTGGCGACATCGCCCAGCCCGACGGCAAGAACTTCAAGGCGACGCTGGACAGCGCCGGCGCGAAGGCGGGCCTGGACTTCTACAAGAAGCTCGTCGACACCTCCGGCACCAAGGCGCCGAAGGACGCCGACGAGGCCAAGCCGCAGCAGGCGACCGTCTACGGCGCCGGCAAGGTGGCCATGATGATCGGTCTCCCGTGGGAGCTGCCGACCGCGGCCAAGACGGACCCGAGCCTGACCGCCAAGACCGGCGCGTTCGCGATCCCGAGCAAGACCGCCGGCCAGAGCGCCCCGGTGTTCCTGGGCGGCTCCAACCTCGCGATCCCGGCCAACAGCAAGAACGTGGCCGCTGCCAAGGAGTACATCAAGCTGCTCTCCAGCCCGAAGTACCAGAGCCAGCTCGCCGCCGCCGGCGTCGTGCCCGGCACGTCGACCGACCTCACCGGCCTGGACAAGGACCCGCTGGGCAGCGTGATGGCGAAGGCCTCCACCAACGGCAAGGCCGTGCCGGCCAGCCCGAAGTGGGGTGACGTGGAGTCCGGCCAGAACCCGGTCAAGGACATGCTGACCGCGTACCTGACCGGCAAGAAGACGCTCGACCAGGCGACCGCCGACGCCAACGCAGCGCTGAACAAGCTCATCGGCGGATGACAGCGACCGCCAATGTGACGATGCCGGCGGGGGCGACCCCGCCGGCATCGCCGCGCGACACGCGGGTCAAGAAGCGCAGGCGGGGCCGGTTCGGCGACCGGGTGCTCCCGTACCTGCTGCTGCTCCCCGCGCTCGCCGCGATCCTGGTCCTGCTCGCCTGGCCGCTGGTCCAGGTGCTCGCGATCAGCTTCCGCAAGCTCGACATCGGCCAGCTCGTCTCCGGCAAGACGGTCTGGATCGGGTTCGACAACTACACGAACACGCTTTCGGACCCGGAGTTCTGGACGGTCACCTTCCGGACCCTGGTCTTCACCGCCGCCATCGTGGCCGCCACCATCCTCGGCGGCCTGCTCCTCGCGGTGCTCATGCGCCACCTCGGCCCGGTCGTGCGGATCATCGTCCAGGTGACGCTGGTGCTGGCCTGGGCGACGCCGGTGATCGCGACGACCACCGTGTTCCAGTGGATCTTCGACGAGCAGTACGGGATCCTCAACAAGACCCTCGACCGGCTCGGGTTCCACAGCTTCATCGGGTTCTCGTGGTTCTCCAGCGGCGCGAGCACGCTGTCGGTGATCGGCCTGCTCATCGTGTGGCAGGCCGTGCCGTTCGTGACGTTCTCGCTGTACGCGGGCATCATCGGCGTCTCGCGCGAGCAGTACGAGGCCGCCGGGATCGACGGCGCCAGCGGGTGGCAGACGTTCCGCGCGGTCACCTGGCCCGCCATCAAGCCGATCACCACCATGGTCACGTTCCTGTCGGTGCTGTGGGACTTCAACGCGTTCGCCCAGATCTGGGCGATCCGCGAAGGCGGCCCCGACGGCGAGAGCACCACCCTGGCCGTCGTGCTCTACCTCAAGGGCATCGCGGGCAACCACTTCGGCGCGGCGGCCGCGATCGCGACGCTGATGCTGATCGTGCTCGCGCTCATCACGGGCCGGTACATCCAGCTGCTCACCCGGACCCGGGAAGGTGATCTGTCGTGAAGAAGTCGCTGTCGCAGCGGATCGTGCTCTCGGTGGTCGGCGTGCTCGTCGCGCTGGCGATCGTGTTCCCGACGTACTGGATGTTCGTCACGTCGCTGCGGACGCCCGGTGAGATCCTGTCGCCCAAGTACGACCTGATCCCGACGTCGTTCTCGTTCGGCAACTTCGCCACCGCGCTGACCAAGGACAACTTCCCGACCTACCTGATGAACAGCCTGATCGTCACGGTCGGGTCGGTGCTGTGCGCGCTGGTCGCCGGGACGCTGGCGGCGATCCCGCTCTCGCGGCTGCGCTTCACCGGCCGCAAGGGCTTCCTGGTGCTGGTCATGGTGGCGCAGCTGGCCCCGGTGTCGGCGCTGTTCATCCCGCTGTTCCTGCTGATGCGGGACGCCGGGCTGCTCAACACGCTGCCGTCGCTGCTGCTGATCTACTTCGCCACCACGCTGCCGTTCACGGTCTGGATGCTCTACGGGTTCGTCAACGGGATCCCGTACGAGCTGGAAGAGGCCGCGATGATCGACGGCTGCAGCCAGACCGGCGCGTTCCGCCGGGTGACGCTGCCGCTGCTCGGCCCGGGGCTGGTCACGACGTCGGTGTTCAGCTTCATCACCGCGTGGAACGAGTACCTGTTCGCGCTGGTGTTCATCCGGGACAAGCAGAAGGAGACGCTGCCGGTGTGGCTGGCGTCGTTCCGCACGGCGTTCGCCACCGACTGGGGCGGTGTCATGGCCGCGTCGGTCATCTACGCGATCCCGGCGCTGGTGTTCTTCCTGCTCGTGCAACGCAAGCTGGTGTCCGGCGCGACCGCCGGCGCCGTGAAGGGGTAGCCGTTGTCTTCTCCCGAGAAGCTCGCCGAGGCCGTCCTCCTGCCCGGGTTCGCCGGGACCACCGCGCCCGGCTGGCTGCGCCGCCGGATCGCCGGGGGACTGGGCGGGGTGGTGCTGTTCGGCCGCAACGTCGTCGACGACGAGCAGGTCGCCGCGCTCACCGCCCAGCTGCGCGGTGAGCGGGACGGTGTCGTCGTCGGCATCGACGAGGAGGGTGGCGACGTCACCCGCCTCGACGTGAACACCGGGTCGTTCGTGCCGGGGCCGCTGGCCCTGGGCGCGGCCGACGACCCGGAGCTGACCACGGCGGTCGCCGCCGCGCTCGGCGAACGGCTGGCGGCCTGCGGCGTCACCCTGAACCTGGCGCCGTGCGCGGACCTGACCCTGGCGGCCGAGGACCCGATCATCGGCGTCCGGGCGTTCGGGTCCGACCCGGCGAAGGCGTCGCCGCACGTCGCGGCCTACGTGACCGGCCTGCAGAAGTACGGCGTCGCGGCGTGCGCGAAGCACTTCCCGGGCCACGGCGCGGCGACCGAGGACTCGCACGTCGCGCTGCCGGTGCTGCCGCGGACGGTCGAAGAGCTGCGGGAGATCGAGCTGGTCCCGTTCGCCGCGGCGATCCGCGCCGGCGTCCGCTCGGTGATGTCGGGCCACCTGGTCGTGAAAGCCTGGGGCGAGGAGCCCGCGACGCTCAACCGCGTCGCGCTCACCGACGTCCTGCGCGGCGAGCTCGGCTTCACCGGTGCCGTGATCACCGACGCCCTCGAAATGGGGGCGGTGTCCGGCGCGTACGGCAAGCACGACGGCCTCGGCCGTTCGGCCGTGCGGGCACTGGCCGCGGGCGCGGACGCACTCTGCCTCGGTGGCGCGGCGTTCGAGGCCGAGCACCTGGACGCGTGCGTCACGGCGATCGTGGCCGCGGTCGCGGCGGGGGAGCTGCCCCTCGAACGGCTCGAGGAGGCGGCTTCGCGGACGGCGGCGCTGGGCACCGACCCGGCCCCGGCTTCGGTGGGCCCGGTCGACCGGCGGCTCGGCCTGGAGGCGGCGCGCAAGGCCCTGCGCGTCCGGGGTGACGTGCGGCTGGACGGCCCGCCGCTGGTCGTCGACGTCCAGACCGAGCCGACCATCGCGGCCGGCCCGATGCCGTGGGGCCTCGGCGCGCACCTGGCCGAGCTGGTGCCGGGCACGCGGACGCTCACCGCGACGCCGGACGACGCCGAGGCGGTCCTCGAAGCGGCCCGGGACTTCCGCAGCGTCGTCGTGGTGACCCGGGAGGCGCACCGGCACCCGCGGGTGCGCGAGCTGCTGGCCGCATTGTCCACTGTGGACTTCATCCGCGTGGAGACCGGCGTGCCGGGCCCCGCGGACGGCGACGGTCCGCGGATCGACACGTTCAGCGGCTCCTACGTCAGCCTGCGCGCGGCGGCCGAGTACCTGGCCTGAGTTCTCCCCGATGAAGCCCCGCCGGAGTTTCCGGCGGGGCTTCGTCGTCCTGTCTTGCTATGGTCGACGTCCGGCCGGCGAAGGGAGGGCGGGGCCTTGGACGCGGGCGGGCTGACCCTGCAGGACCTGATCAAGCGGCGGCAGGCCGACGGCTTCGTCGGGCGGCGCCACGAGATCGGCCGGTTCGAAGAAGCCCTCCGGCTCCCGCTGGAGGACCAGCGCCGCCGGTTCCTGTTCAGCGTGCACGGCGATGCCGGCGTCGGGAAGTCGTTCCTGATCAACCAGTTCCAGCGGATCGCGCAGGAGTCGGGATGCGCCGTCGCGTACGTCGACGAGTCGGTCTTCGACATCCCGTCGGCGCTGTCGGGCATCGTCCGGTCGTTCGCCCGGCAGGGTGATCCGTGCAAGGAGTTTGCCAAGAAGTCCGAGCTGTACCACGAAAAGCGGCACGAGCTCGACGCGGACCCGGCCACTCCGGAAGGGTTGTCCTCGGTGCTGACCCGGTCGGCCGTGCGGATCAGCCTGCGCGCCGCGGAAGACATCCCGGTCGTCGGGTCGTTCGCCAAGGAGCTCGACCGCGACGCCATCTCGAACCAGGTCGAGAAGTTCCGTGCTTTCCTCAGTGTGAAGCTGCGCAACCAGCATGATGTGCGCCTGTTGATGTCGCCGGTCGAAGAGCTGACCCCGATCTTCGTGGCCGAACTCCGGCAGGTGGCGGCGAAACGACCGGTGGTGCTGTTCTTCGACACCTTCGAACGCACCGGGGTGTTTCTCGAGCGTTGGCTGCTGGACTTGCTCGACGGCCGTTACGGCAGCCTCCCGCCGAACCTGGTGCTGGTGCTCGCGGGCCAGCACCCACTGGACGTCCACGCGTGGGGCGACTACCTGGGCGTCCGCGCCGACTGCCCGCTCCAGCTGTTCACCGAGGAGGAGGCCCGCGAGTTCCTGGCGGCCCGGGGCATCACGGCGGACGAGGTGGTCGAGGTCGTTCTGGCGCTGTCCGGACGGTTGCCGGTGCTGCTGGCGCTGCTGGCGGAGTCCCGCCCGGACAGCGCCGCGAGCGTGGCCGATCCGGGGGACAACGCGGTCGAGCGCTTCCTGAAGTGGGAGAAGGACGAGAAGCGGAAACAAGCGGCGTTGCGGGGCGCGCTGCCCAGACAGCTGGACCGCGACGTGTTCGCGCTGGCCGCCGACGCGGCCACGCCGGACGAGGATTTCGCGTGGCTGCGCCGCCTGCCGTTCGTGGCCGAGCGCGCGAGCGGCTACCGGTACCACGACGTGGTCCGCGACACGATGATCCGCGTGGTGCGGCGCCGGTCGTCCGTCGAGTGGCGTGAGCGCCACGGCGTCCTGGCGGAGTACTACCGGGCCAGGCGGGAGCAACTCGGCCTCGACGACCGGTCCGGCTGGCAGGACGAGGGTTGGCAGGCGCTGGCGGTGGAGGAGCATTACCACCGCATCTGCGCCACGGCGGCGACGGCGGACGCGTTGGCCGCGCTCGTCAGGACGATCGCGGTGCGAGCCGACCAGGTCGGGCGGTGGGTCGCCATGGTGGCCCAGGCCGGGGTGGACTCCGGCGCGGAACAGGTGGCCGCCCTGGGTTCCCGACTGAGTGCGGCAGAGGACTCGCTCGCTCTGCTGAACTGCCTCACCGCTGAGACCACCCTGTCGGTCAAGGCTCGGCACAGCGCCTACCTGCAGGTCGCCCACCACCATCTTCGACGTCGGAAGCCCGACTTCGCCGATGCCGTGACGGCGTTCTCCAAGGCGCTCGAGCACGTGCCTGAAGACGGCGTCGCCCTGACGAGCCGGGGCATCCTCTACCAGGTGCTGGGAAAGCTCGAGGCGTCGCTCGCGGACCTCGACCGTGCGGTCGAGCTGGATCCGGCGGCCGGCTGGCCGATCGGTGCCCGCGGACAGACTTTGCTCTCGCTGAAAAGACACGAAGAGGCCGTGGCCGACCTCAGCCGGTCGCTGGACCTCATGCCGGACAAGGCGGAGGTTCATGGCGCCCGAGGCGAGGCGCTCTACGAGATGGCTCGCTACCCGGAAGCCCTCCTCGATTTCACCCGGGTCCTGGAGCTGGGGTCGAACGACAACTTTGCTCTCTCTTGGTGTGGCCGCGTTCACCTCCAGCTGAAGTCCTACGAGGCGGCGCTGGACGCCTTCAACCGGGTGCTGGAGCTGCAGCCGGAAGCGACCTGGGCCCTGACCGACCGCGGCGAAACGAATCGTCGGATGAAGCGGTACGAGGACGCGCTGGCGGACTTCACGCGCTCGGTGGAGATCGAGGCGAAATATCCCGCGGTGTTCGCGGGGCGGGGGCACACCTACGCGGACATGCATCGCTGGGAGGAGGCCTTGGCGGACTACGCCCGGGCGCTAGAGATCGCCCCGGGAACGAGCTGGATCCTTCGTGACCGCGCGGAAACCTACCATCGGGCCGGGCGGCTCGACGACGCGCTCGCCGACTACGACCGGCTGATCGCAATAGCCCCGGACTATTCCTGGGCGGTCCGGCAGCGGGCTTTCGTGTTGTGTGACCTCGACCGCTCGGAGGACGCGCTGGCGGACCTCACGCGAATAATCGAGACGGACCCGGCTGCGGCACTGTGGTGGGTGGACCGGGGCAATGTCCTGCACATGTCAGGGCGGCACGAGGAAGCGTTGGCCGATTTCACTCGGGCCGCCGAAATCGACCCGACGTTCGCTCACGCCTTCTGCGGCCGGGGCGAGAGCCGGAAGTCTTTGAACCAGTACGACGAGGCGTTGGCCGACTTCACGCGGGCGATAGCCATTGCCCCGGCCTTGACCCTGGCCCTCAACCGACGAGGGCAGATTCACCGCAGATGCGGCCGACTGGTCGAAGCACAGGCCGATCTCGAGCGGTTGGTGCAGCTCGGCGCCGGGGCCTGGGACCACTACCAACTGGGCCTTCTCGCACACGCCCAAGGACGACCGGACGCGGCGAAGGAGCTTTTCGCAGCCGCCGTGCTCGCCGAAGCTGCCGAGATCGCGGCCGGCGAGACCACGGGCAACATGCTGCTCAACTTCGTGGTCTACCACCTCGCGCTCGGCGACGTGACGGAGGCGAGATCCCGGCTCGGGGCCGCATTGGCGAAGGCGCCTGACGCCGGACGCTTCCGCGACGCGCTCGAAGACCTTGAAGACCTCGGTTCCGTCATGGCGGTGCCCGAGCTTGCGGAGTTCGAGGCCGCCCTGCGGGCGAAACTGCACGAATAGCCGCTTCTGTCCGGGTGTCCGGTACACCGCGGGCCCGGCATTTGTACGGGCCTTGTACCGGCGCTCGCCATGCTGTCGCCACAACGAATCCCGGAGGGACGGACAAATGAGAATTCGGATCGGGAAGCGGGCGGCCGCCGTGGCCGGCATCGCCGCGGCGATCGTGCTCGCCGGCGCCACCCCGGCCCTGGCGGCCTCGGGCACGGTGCACACCGACTCGGGCGCGCCGCTGACCGTGCGGTCCAGCCCGAGCGCGACCGCGGGCTCGGTCGGCAGCATCGCCGACGGCACCGCCGTGACCATCAGCTGCCAGACCAACGGGTCGACCGTCGACGGCAAGTACGGCACGTCGGACATCTGGGACAAGGTCGGCGACGGCTACGTCAGCGACGCCTACGTCTACACCGGCTCCGACGGCCGGGTCGCGCCCGACTGCGCGGGCTCGACGCTGACCTGCTCCACCGCGGGCACCGGCGACCCGAAGACCTGCGCGCAGGCCGTGGCCTACGCCAAGACCCGCGTCCACACGAACGACCTCGACTCGTACGAGGGCTGGTGCGACCGGATCAACGCGCAGAACTACGGCTGGACCGCCTCCGGCTCGGAGACGGCCTACATCCACTGGACCCAGATCCCGGCTTCGTACAAGCACCCGGGCGACTACCAGGTCCCGGCCGGCGGGCTCGCGTTCTTCAAGAGCAGCGGCGCGGGCCACACGATGATCTCGATCGGCGACGGCAAGTTCCTGTCGAACGACATCAACGGCTACGGCAGCTACACCGAGACGACGATCGCGCAGATCAAGAGCAAGTGGGGCCAGACCTACCTCGGCTGGTCGCAGCCGTGGTTCAAGGTGAACCACTGAGGCGGTGACCGGAAGCGGGTCTCGCCGGCCCTGGGGGTGGCGAGACCCGCGCCGGACCGCGCGGGGTCGTCGCCCTGCCGTCGGCGAGATCCGCGTGCTGCACCCCGCACCCCCGGCCACCATCCCCGGCCGGGGGACCATCCCCGGCCGGGGGCGAGCGAGCCGCCCGGCCCCTGCCCACCTCTCCCGGGCAGGGGCCGCCCGGTGTCAGTCGACCACGCCGCCGATGTCGCCGTTCGGGGTCCGGCCCACGCAGGACGCGCCGACCGGCAGGGACTGTGCCGGGCGCGGACCCCGAGCACCTGGGTGATGTGCCCGTCCAGCATCTGCCGGATCATCCCCAACCCGCTCGACGGGGTCTTCGGCGAGCACGGCCCGGCCGGGCGCTTCGACGAGCGCGCGCAGCCGTTCGGCCAGTGCGACGAGCTGGGGATCGCGGTCGGCGCCCGCGTCGCGCAGTTCCCGGGCGACGGCCGCGCGGCACTGCGCCGACTCCGGGTGCTGCCGCAGCAGCTCGACACTGCGCGCGACCTGACCGCCGTAGCGTCTGATGATCGATTCCCGCAATGCACAATTCCGGTGCCGTCAAATGAAATCGGAAAATGGTGCCGTGTCGAGATTCATCGACGTTTCGGGTCGGCCAGGTGCAGCACGAAGATCCCGCCCACCGCCGGCCGGTCGGCGCGCTCGTGGTCGGTCGCCACGTACTCGTCCAGCACCGCGAGGATCCGGCGGTCCAGCTCCTCGATCTCGTCGGGGGACAGGTGCAGCAGGAACTTCTCGTGCACCGCGACCGACTCCGGCCCCGCCGCCCGGATCTCCTCCTGGAAGATCTCGATCGGCGCGAACCGCGTCTCGGCGTCGGCTCCGGCCAGGGGGCCGTCCAGCCACCACGTCTCGTTGTCGGCCTTGTACGGCTTCTCCAGCGCGCCACTGGCGCCGGTGCGGACCGGGGCCGGCTTCAGCAGGCCCGCCGACACCAGCTGCCGCACGTGGTGCAGGACCGTGCCGGGGTCGCGGTCGAGGCGGTCGGCCAGCTGTTTGTTCGTCAGCTCCTCGAGCAGGCACATCCGCATGATGCGCAGCCGCAGCGGGTGGCCGAGGGCCTTGGCCTCCGCCGGCGTCGCCGGGCGCCGCCGGCGGGGTTCGGTCATGAACGGAGCGTAGTCCATCGATGGGATCCGGTCACATCGATGGAGAAAAGCCCATCGATGTGCGATCCTCCATTCATGAACCCCGTGTTCTGGCGCCTGTGGTCCGCCGCCGGCCTGTCCAGCCTCGCCGACGGCGTCCTCAAGGTCGCGTTGCCGCTGGTCGCGGTCGGTTACACCCGCGAGCCGGCGCTCATCGCCGGGCTCGCCTTCGCCTTCAGCCTGCCGTGGCTGCTGTTCGCGCTGCCCGCCGGCGCGCTGGTCGACCGGCTCGACCGCCGCCGCGCGATGCTCGCCGCCAACTTCGTGCGCGGCGGGCTTCTCGGCGGCGTCGCGCTGCTGATCGTCTTCGGCGGGGGATCGATCTGGGCGCTGTACGTGGCCGCCCTCGGTGTCGGCTGCGCGGAGACGATCTACGACACCGCGGCGCAGTCGATCGTCCCGCAGGTCGTCGGGCGGGCGCAGCTGGCTCGCGCCAACGGCCGGATGTTCGCCGCCGAGCAGACGGCCAACGAGTTCGCCGGCCCGCCGCTCGCCGGGGTGCTGGCCGCGGCGGGGGTCGTCGCCGCGCTCGTCACGCCGGTGGCGCTGTGGGCGGTGGCCGTCGCGGTCCTGCTGCTCGTGCGCGGCGAGTACCGGGTTCCGCGCGAGAAACCCACCACCCTGCGCGCGGACATCGCCGAGGGCCTGCGTTTCCTGCTGCGCCACCGGGTGCTGCGGACGTTTTCCGTCATGACCGGCACGTTCAACTTCGCCACCGGAGCGACCTTCGCGGTCCTCGTCCTTTACGCGGTGGGCCCGGGATCGGCGATGGGACTGTCCGAACCCGCCTTCGGGCTGCTGATGGCGACCAGCGCGGCCGGTGGCCTGGTCGGATCGCTGATCGCCGAGGCGGTCGAACGCCGGCTGGGTCGCGTCCGCGCGCTGTGGGTGTCGTGGCCGATCGGCGGCATCGTCGTCGGCGCGCTCGCCGTGACGGCGAACCCGTACGTGGCCGGCGCCGCCTTCTTCCTCGGCGGCGTGGGAATCCTGGTGTCGAACGTCGTGATGGTCTCGCTGCGCCAGCAGCTCACGCCCGACTGCCTGCTCGGGCGGCTCAACAGCAGCCACCGGCTCGTCGCGTGGGGCACGAAGTCGCTCGGTGCCCTGGCGGGCGGCGTGATCGCCCAGGCCTTCGGGCTGCGGGCGGTGTTCGTGGTGATGGCCGTGCTGGCGTTCGCCGTCGTGGCCGGGCTCCGCGTGGTGACCGAGGAAGCCCTCGATCAGAGCGGGTGCGTCTCCGCGTAGGCGTTCCAGACCTTCTTGGGCACGCACATCCGCCACGCGTCCAGCACCAGCTCGCGCATCTCTTCCGCGTCGATCGCCGCCAGGCGGCAGCGGACCCACTGGTAACGCAGGTCCGAAGGCTCGGGCATCAGGAACTTGTCCGGCTCGCCCGTCACCAGCGCTTCCCGCTGGTCGCGGGGATACCCGAACCCCAGCTCGGTCTCGTCCCGGGAGAGCGCGGCGAACACGATCTGCCCGACCCGGAACTTGGCCCGGTCACGCACGAACGCCTCGTAGGCGCGGGGGAGCGTCAGGGCGAACGCGCGGACCTCGTCACCGGTGACCATACCGGTCATTCAACCGCACAAGCCGGCGGCGCAGTGCACGCTGCGCCGCCGGCTTTGCGCGAGCGGGAAGGTCAGGCCCGGCAGGTCTTGCCGCGGTTGACGCAGTTGACCAGGCCGTTCATGATCCGCTGCGACATCACGTTGGCGAAGTCGTCGTGGTCGGAACCCGGGTTGTGCTTCTCCTGCGGGAAAGCGTCCACTTTGTACTGCTTCTTGACCTGGATGTCGTGCGGGATGTCGTAGGTCAGCGAGATCTGCAGCTGCGGTACGGCCTTGAACCCCTTGGCGCACTGGCCGAACTGGTCCGGGAACACGATGTGCGTGCGGTGGTTCGTGCTGTCCGTGTTCTTCCCGTCCCAGCAGCTCGGGAACGTGTGGATTCGCTTGACCTTGCTGTTCTGCGGGCAGATCGGGTACTTGTCCGTGACGCGGTTCTCGAACCCGGTGCACGTCCAGCTCGCGCGGGCGTTGGCCGGCCCGTTCGTCGAGACCTTCGCGTCGCCGTAGAGCACGCGCAGGAACTTCGGCATCGCCACGACCTTGCCCACCGGGCTGCCGCGGAAGGTGATCTGCACCTTCTGCGGGCGCAGGATCTTCCCGTCGTTGCCCGGCAGCTCGTTGTTCTCGTCCTGGCCCGGCAGCGCGCCGCCCGCCGTGGTGCTCGGCGGCGGAGTGGGCGTCCCGGTGTCCTTGCCCGGCTTCGGCGCGCACGGCGCGAGCCCGCCGAGGTCCTTCGGCTTCGGCGCGAACCGGGCGATGATGGTGGCGATCCGCTCGAGGATCGCGGCCCGCCGGTCCTTCAGCGGGTTCAGGATGGCGTTCTGCACGAAGTTCGCGCCGCCCTGGCCCTGCGTCTGCGCGATGCGCTGGTTGGCCTCGTCGGTCTGCGTGTCGATCTGGTCGAGGTTGCTGTCGACCTCGGCCATGGCCTGGTCGGGGACGTCGGTGAGCTTGCTCGCGACGTCGGGGCAGGCGACCTGGACGGTCTTGGCTTCCTGATCGGCCTGCGCGCGGTCGCCGTCGGGCTTCTTCGCGGGCTCGTTCTTCTCCTCCTCGCCGGTGTCGATGCGCACGACCGGCCAGAAGTAGGCGGACTTGTCGCCGTTGCGGCAGGTGGTGCCGGCCTTGACGAGGCTCTTGTTGTTCGAGTCGGCGTTCGTCGAGAGGTTGCCGACGTAGTCGTGCAGGTGCTGGGCGCCGTTGCGGACACCGGGCTGCGCGATGAAGTTGTCCGGGTTGAAGTGGCCGTTCTCGTTGCGGCCGCAGTCGACGGTGAAGGTGCCGGTCGACGCGCCGTAGACCGGGCGCGGGTCGAACTGGTTCGGCTGCACCTTGAGGATGTCGACGAAGAAGGCGGGGTTCGCCTCGTCGGCGCTCGCTTCACCGGTGTTGCCGGTGGTCGTCGCGACGACGATGCCGCCGACCGCGAGCGCGAGGGCGATACCGCCGGTCGCGATCTTGGTTCTGCGGGAAATGCGATGGCGCCCTTGGGTGCGGGACATGGATGGATCCTCCGGGTGTCGGGCTGGCGGGAAGGCGCGACACTGGCGGGACGAGCCCAGGCTCGTGCTCACCAGGTAGTGCGTCGGCGGGGACGGAACGATTCCCGGACCGGCCACCGACCCGACATCGATGGGTGCGCGGCCACCTGCCCGTGGCCATGCCGTCAACCGGCTGGTTATCGTTCCGTGATGGAAGCTACACCGGGGTTTGACACGGGGCAAGAAGGGATTTACGCCCATTACGAACCGTCAGGCCGGGGTTCCGTTTGCGTAGTCGCGGGTGATCGCGAAAAGGCGCCGGGAATCGACGAAGAATGGGGTACGCGAAAAACGCGGGCGCGACGGACCGCACCTGGATCACGCTGGGCTGCCGCGCGTGTCCCTCTCCGGCGTACTCGGGGGTGCGGTCATCCTGGGCCGCTGACCGGGGCGTTGTCCAGCTTCCGGAGATGTGGCGAAAAACTTTGAACCGACCTGAACCCGCATCCGTATACCTGGGTGAGGCCTGCTGAATGCCTGCTCGGCGAATGACCGCCGAACCCGGCGTGAATGGCTGATTCCTGCCGTTCGGCGACCGGAACCTGCCATTCACAGCATCGAGTCAGCGCAGCGCCGCCGGAACGGCGGGAATCGTGGACAGCGCCGAGTTCAAGCGGTGGCCCACCGCGAGTCCCACCTGGTCCCGCAGTGTGGCCAGTTTCCCCCCGTCGATGCCGGTCGCGATGCCTTCGCGGTGGAAGAAGTCGACGAGGTCGTCGGTCGCGACGTTCCCGGACGCGCCCGGGGCGAACGGGCAGCCGCCGAGGCCGCCCAGGGCCGCGTCGAACCGGCGGATGCCGAGCCCGAGCCCCTCCCACGCGTTCGCGGCCGCCAAGCCGTAGGTGTTGTGCAGGTGCAGGCCGAGCGGGACGTCCGGCAGCTCGTCCCGGACCGCCGATACGATCGTGCGCAGCTGGCTCGGCCGCGCCGCGCCGATCGTGTCGGCGAGGTGCACCACGCGCGCGCCCATTCGGCCCAGCCTCGCGGCCACGTCGGCGGTGCGGTCCGGGTCCGTGTCGCCGTCGAACGGGCACACGAACGCCGTCGCGACCGACGCTTCCACCGCCACCCCGGCCGAACCCAGCAGCTCGGCGCACCCGGCCAGCCGGTCGAGGGCCGCGGCCGTCGGCACCGCCGCGTTGGCGACGCTGTGGCCGTCACTCGCCGACACGACCAGCCGCACCGACTTCGCGCCGGCGTCGATAGCCTGCCGCGCCCCGCGCTCGGTGAACACGAGCGTGTGCAGGGTCGCCGGAGCGCCGGCCAAGGCCCGCAGCACCTCGCCGGTGTCGGCCATCTGCGGTACCCGGCGCGCGGACACGAACGACCCGGCCTCCAGGGACCGCACCCCGGCGTCGATGAGGCCGCGGGCGAGCCGGACCTTCTCGTGGGTCGGCACGGTGACGGCTTCGTCCTGCAGGCCGTCGCGCAGCACGACCTCGGTGAGGAGCACTTCGGTCATGGTCAGATCACTCCACTCTCGCGGAGGCGGGTGACCGCCTCGCCGGTGACGCCGAGCTCGGCGAGCACGGCCTCGGTGTGTTCGCCCAGCTCCGGCCCGAGCGCGCGGGTGCGACCGGGGCGCTCGGTCAGCGTGGGCACGATGCCGGGGAAGGTGACTTCGCCGTCGTGGCCGCGGACGTGGTGCCGCTCGTGCATCCCGCGGGCCTCGAAGTGCGGATCCTTGGCGATGTCCGCGGCGGTCAGGATCGGTCCACACGGGACGGACGCCTCGCGCAGCACGGCTTCGGCGGCTTCCTGGGAGAGTGTCGCCGTCCACGCGCCGATCGCGTCGTCGAGGAGCTCGGCGTGCTCGACCCGGCCGGCGTTGTCCGCCAGCCGCGGGTCGCCGGCGAGGTCGTCCCGGCCGATGCTGTGCACGAGCCGGCGGAAGATCGCGTCGCCGTTGCCGCTGACCACGATGTACTTGCCGTCGGCGCAGCGGTAGGTGTTGGAGGGCGCCACCCCGGGCAGTGCGGAGCCGGCCGGTCCGCGCACGACGCCGAACGCCGCGTAGTCCGGGAGCAGCGACTCCATCAGTGAATAGACGGCTTCGTACAGCGCGACGTCGACCACTTCACCCGGGGCGGCACCCGGCTCGCGGTCGCGCCGGAGCAGGCCCATCAGCGCGCCGATCACCGCGTAGAGCCCGGCGACGGAGTCGGCGAGGCTGACCCCGACGCGCGTGGGCGGCCGGTCGGGATAACCGGTGAGCGCGCGCAGGCCGCCGATCGCCTCGGCCACGCCGCCGAAGCCGGGGCGGTCGCGGTAGGGGCCGGTCTGGCCGTACCCCGAGACGCGGACGACGACCAGCCGCGGGTTGAGCGCGCGCAGCTCGTCCGGACCGAGGCCCCAGCGTTCGAGGGTGCCGGGGCGGAAGTTCTCCAGCAGGACGTCGCTGCGGGCGGCGAGCGTGCGGACGAGCTCCTGGCCTTCCGGGCGGCGCAGGTCGACGGTCACCGAGCGCTTGTTGCGGCCGAGGGCGCGGAACAGCAGGGACGTGTCGCCGGCGTGCAGCCTCCACCGCCGGAGCTCGTCCCCGGTGCCCGGGCGTTCGACCTTGACGACGTCGGCACCGAAGTCGGCCAGGAGCCGGCCGGCGGTCGGCGCGGCGATGAAGTTGCCCAGTTCGACCACCCGGATGCCCGCCAGGGGTCCGGTTTGCTGACTCATGCCCGACTCCAAACCACGATGTGAGTTGTAAACCCAGAATACGGGCGGGTGTCGCGGAGTCAACAGCGCGGAGCGTGGATAGACTGTGCGGCACACCACGGGCACGGGGCGGGGCGATGGCAGAGGAAGAACGCAGCGGCACGACGCCGGTGCTGGTCCTGCGCAAGTTCAAGCAGATCCTCGAGTCGTTCACGATCGACGACCCCGAGCTGACGCTGCAGCAGATCACCCGCTCGACCGGGCTGCCGGCGAGCACCTGCCAGCGGCTGGTCCACAACCTGGTGCGCGAAGGCTTCCTCGACCGCTACGACGACACCTACCGCGTCGGGCTCGGGCTGGTCCGCTGGGCGGCGCCGGGCACGTTCGGCCTCGACCTCGTCCGGTTGACCCGCCCGGTGCTGCAGCAGCTGCGCGACGAAACGGGCGAGACGGCGTGCCTGTACGTCCGCGACGGCGCGTACCGCACGGTGATCTCGCTGGCCGAGTCCCGGCACCCGGTGGTGCGCCTGTTCGTCGTCGGCATGGTGATGCCGCTGCACGCCGGGTCGGCCGGGAAGGTGTTCCTGGCCTGGGACAAGCTGGCGGTCAAAGACGCGATCGGCCACGGCCTGGCCCGGTTCACCCCGCGGACGACGGTGGACATCGACCTGCTTTCCGAGCAGCTGGGCCAGATCCGCGACGCGGGGTACGCGGTCAGCTTCGAGGAACGCGATCTCGGCGCGGCGTCGCTCAGTGCCCCGGTCTTCGGCCTGAACGGCGAGGTCAGCGCGGCGATCGGGATCGGCGCGCCGACCCAGCGCATGACGCCGGCCGACGTCCCGCGGCTGGCGCCGGTCGTCGTCGAGGCCGCGCGGCGCGCCTCGGAACGGCTGGGGCACCGGCCCGGCGTGGAGCAGGTCGCCGCTCTCTGAGTTCTCCGGGCGCCGTGGGCGCCCGGTTCGTGCCGGATGGCGCCCCGTTGCCCGTTAACGCACCACGACCCGTGCCCGACTGTTCTTGACTCGGCGCGGCCGTCGTCACATTATGGGTCGGCCAACCACATGGTGGAGAAGTCAAAGGAGACGACGGATGGCGAACATCCCCGACGCCACCGTGCCGGACACCGGCACGATCGCGGGCAGGCTCGACCGGCTGCCCATCACCCGTACGCACCGGCGGGCCACCGTCGCCGTCGGGCTCGGCCTGTTCTTCGACTTCTACGAGGTCTTCCTGACCGGCGTGCTCAGCTCGGTGCTCGTCCAGGAGTTCTCGCTCACGAAGGCGGAGCTGCCGCCGCTGCTGGCGTCGACGTTCGTCGGCATGTTCTTCGGGGCCCTGCTGCTCGGCCGGCTCGCCGACCGGTTCGGCCGCCGCGGCGCGTTCCTGCTGAACCTGGGGCTCTACTCGCTGTTCTCGCTGCTCGGCGCGTTCAGCGGCAGCGCGCTGATGCTGCTGGTGACGCGGTTCTTCGCGGGCATCGGCCTCGGCGCGGAGCCGCCGCTGGCCGACACCTACCTCACCGACCTGCTGCCGGCCCGCAAGCGCGGCCGGTTCATCGCCTGGGCGTACACGCTCGCCTTCTGCGGCTTCCCGGTCGTCGGCTTCCTCGCCCGCGGCCTGACCGAGCACGAGATCTTCGGCATCGCCGGCTGGCGCTGGCTGTTCGTGATCGGGGCTCTCGGCGCGGGCGCGGTGTTCCTCCTGCGGCGCGGCCTGCCCGAGTCGCCGCGGTGGCTGGAGTCCGTCGGCCGCACCGAGGAGGCCGAGCACCTGGTGGCCGGGCTCGAGGCCGAAGCACGCGGCGGCGTCGACGAAAACGCCGCCCCGGCGCGCGGCACCACCCGCAAGCGCACCGCCGCGCCGGTCCGCGAGCTGTTCGGGCCGGCACTGCGCCGCCGTACGTGGATGATGGTCGTCTTCCAGATCCTGCAGACGCTCGGCTACTACGGCTTCGGCACGCTCGTGCCCTTGGTACTGGCGGCCAAGGGATACGCCCTTTCGCAGTCGCTGCTGTTCGCCGCGCTGACCTACCTCGGCTACCCGGTCGGCTCGGCGCTGTCGCTGCCGCTCGTGGAACGCGTCGAGCGGAAGTACCTGGTGGTCGGCTCGGTGCTGGCGATGGCGGTGTTCGGCATCGCGTTCGGCTACTCGGGTTCGATGGCGCTGATCCTCGTGTTCGGCTTCCTCTACACCGCGACCAGCAACGTGTTCTCGAACGCTTACCACATCTACCAGGCCGAGATCTTCCCGACGGCGCTGCGCTCGACGGCGTCGAGCGGCACCTACTCGCTCTCGCGGCTGGCGAGCGGCGCGATGCCGTTCGTGCTGGTGCCGCTGCTGAACTCGCACGGACCGACGACGCTGTTCCTGGTCGTGGCCGCGGCGCTGGTGGTGGTCGCGGTGGACATCGCGGTGCTCGGCCCGCGCACGACCGGCCGACGGTTGGAGAGCGTCAACGACGAGATCGCGCCGCCGCTTCGATGACGGCCACCGCCTCGTCGACGGGCAGCCGGGCGGTGTCGACGACGAGGCGGTCGCGGGTCCACGGCTCGTACTCGCGGGCCGTGATCGCCGCCCAGGTGGGCGGGACGTGCCCCGGGATGCCGGTGTCCCGGCTCTCCGCGCGCCGCCGGTGTTCGGCGGGATCGGAACAGACGATCTCGGCCTCGAGCACGCGCGCGCCGGCGGCGAAACCGGTGTCCCGCCAGGCATCGCGGGTGAGGGCGAGCGGGTTGACGCATTCGGCGACGACGCTGACACCGGTGCGCAGCAGATCGCCGGCAACCCCCTGCGCGACGACGTAGCCGGCCGGCCCGAGCGGGTGCGCCAGGGGAGTGCTGCGGACGATGGCGTGTTCGATGGTGTCCACCCGCAGGAAGGAGAAACCGCTACGCCGCGCCAGTTCCGCGGCGACGGTGGTCTTCCCGGTGGCGGGCAGCCCGCCCAGGACGATCAGCAGCGGAGGCACGGGAGGATGATCGCACGCCCGCGGGCTGGGGAGAGGCCGGTGCCGGGCGGGAGGGCCGTGCGGCGGGGCGTGGCCGGTGGCACTGCAGGTCTTCTCGATAGGTGAACGGGGGGCGCGCGCGCCGGCGACCCGGCGCCGAGCGGGGTCGGGAATGCCGTATCGAAGGAGGCCAAGTCCCTCGATGCGGCATTCCCGGGTCCACCGCGGCCGTCAGGACGCCGCGCGTTTCTGCGCCAGCAATCCGCGCCGCAACGTCGTCAACGCCCGGTGCTGGGCCACCCGGACCGCGCCCGCGCTGGCCAGGCCGACCGCGGCCGCCGTCTCCTCGGCCGAGAGGCCCAAGATGATGCGCAGCACCAAAATCTCCCGCTGGCGCGGCGGGAGCGTGTCGAGCAGGCCCGCCGACCAGTCCAGGCCCGCCGCGCGCTCGACCTCTTCGCCCGTCGGGTCGCCGCCCGTCCAGCGCTCGGCCGGGGGCTCGGCCACCGGGCTGGTGCGGTCGCGGGCGCGCTTGCGGTGGACGTCGGACACCTTGTGCGCCGCGATGCCGAACACGAACGCCAGGAACCCGTCGGCCTCGTAGCGATACCCCGGCAGCGCGCCGACGACCGCCATGAGCACGTCCTGCGCGCAGTCCTCGGCGTCCGACGACCCGTCCTGCCACGTGCCGAGCCGGCCGAGGCAGTAGCGGAACACCATCGGCCGCAGCGCGCGCAGCACACCCGCGATCGCGGCTCGGTTGCCGGTCATCGCGGACCGGACCTGCTCCGGATCGAGGCTGAACGTCGCGGGTTCGCCCGCGGCGGACTGCGGAGGCATCGGGTCTCACCTCTCCTCGGCAACGGACGGTCACGACGTTAGGTCACCCCGCGTGGCCGCCACACCGGCCGGGCGGCCGCCGCGGCCCGGGTCTTCCGGCCCTGGCGCGGGTCCCTCCGGTGTGCGTCCCGGGGCGTCCGGGAGGGGCCGGGCCGAACGGCCCTACCGGCGGCCTCGGCCCCTCGATCACGCTGGCGATCGGGGATTTTTCACAGGGAGAAACGCAGGGACGCGATGGTGGACGACGTGGGCTTCGGGCTGCTGCTCGACCGGCAGGAGTGCCTCGCGCTGCTCCGGAAGTCGAGCCTCGGCCGGGTGATCTTCACCCACCGGGCCATGCCGGCCGTCCGGCCGGTGCGCTACGTCGTCGTGGACGACGCCGTCGTGTTCGCCGTCCCGACCGGCAGCCCCCTCTACGCGGGCGCCCGCGACGCCGTCGTGGCGTTCGAAGCCGACGACTTCGCCGACGACTTCGGCGCCGGCTGGTACGTGAGCCTGCTGGGACGCGCCACCGAGTCGACGGCCGACGACGCCGGGATCGCCTGCCTGTGCCCGTGTCCGGGCCTCGCCGGCCACCGGTTCCTGCGGATTCCGGCCGAGACCATCACCGGCCACCGCATCGCCTGCCACGCGGAGTAACAAACGGACTCTGCCGATCGACCCACCGGATGGACGAACCGGATTGGGCCGACACGGGCAGTCGCCTGTGGGACCCTTGACGGCCCGGGGACACCCCCGGGATCGGGCTCATGTGGGGTCGGCGGGAAGTGGCGGACGAAATCGGCATGCCGGCGATCCTGGCCGCGGTGGCCGGGATCGCGCGGGAGCTGGAAGTTCCGGCGGTACTGCGCACCGCGGTGACGACGGTCTGCGACCTCGTCGGCGCGCGGCACGGCCGCGTCGAGGTGACGGGCCCGGAAGGTGCCGTCGCCGAATACGGGCGGGCCGGCGGCAACGGGGTGGTCGAGCTGCCGGTGCGGGCCGGGCCGAAGACGTTCGGCCGGTTCCAGATCGAGCCCGCCCCCGGCCGCGAGCTCAGCCTCCGCGAGCGCGAGGTGGTGGGCGCGCTCGTCGCCGCGACCGCGATGGCCGTCGACAAGGCGATGCTCGTCGACCAGATGCGCCGCCGCGAACGCTGGCTCGAAGCGTCCTACGACGTCACGAGCGCACTGCTCGCCGCGCAAGACCTGCGAGCCACGCTGAGGCTCGTCGCCGAACGCGCGCGCGTGGTCGGCGGCGGCACCGCCGGCGCGATCGCGCTGCCCGACGGGCCGGGGCGGCTGGTGTTCGACGTCGTCGAGCCGCCGGGGGAGGACGCCGACCGGCTCACCGGCGTGACCGTGCCGACCGAAGGGACGGCGACCGGGGTCGCGTTCACCACCCGCCGCCCGGTCGTCGTGCGCGACTACGGCGACCGCGTGCAGGAGCAGCAGCGCGACCTCGCCGGGGCGATGCCGGCGATGATCAAGGACCTGGACTCGGCGATCTCGGTGCCGCTGCTGGTCGGGGACGAGACGCTGGGCGTGCTGGTCGTCGCGAAGTTCCGGGACAAGACGCCGTTCACCCCGACCGAGGTCCAGCTGGCCGAGACCTTCGCCGGGCACGCCGCGCTCGCCGTCGAGTTCTCCCGGGCGCAGGAGGTGCGCCAGCAGCTGGCGGTGTTCTCCGACCGCGACCGGATCGCCCGCGACCTGCACGACCTGGTCATCCAGCGGTTGTTCGCGACCGGGCTCGGGCTCGAGGGCGTCAGCAGGCTGATCGCCGATCCGGCCGTCGGGGCGCGCGTCGCCGGGTTCGCCCAGGACCTCGACGGCACGATCCGCGAGATCCGCAACAGCATCTTCTCGCTGCAGGCGCCCGCCCAGGCGCAGGGAAGCCTGCGCGCCGAGCTGCTGCGCGTCGCCGTCGACGCGCGCGACACGCTCGGCTTCGAGCCGCGCGTCGGCTTCGACGGGCCGCTCGACGCCGCGGTGCCCGACGCCGTCCGGTCCGACCTGCTCGCGTCGCTGCGCGAGGCGCTGACGAACGTGGCCCGCCACGCCGGGGCGTCGTCGTCGTCGGTCGACGTCACCGTGGACGGCGCCGGCCGGCACCTCAGCCTGGTGGTGCGAGACGACGGCACCGGCCCGCCCCTGGAGCGCGAGCGCGTCAGCGGGCTCGCCAACCTGGCCGCGCGCGCGGCACGGTGGGGCGGGAGCTGCGACCTGGTGGCCGCCGGCGGTGGCGGCTCCCGGCTGGAATGGACCGCGGAGCTGCCGGCACGGACCGGCGAGCAGGGGAGTGGACGATGACGATCTCGGTGTTCCTGCTGGACGACCACGAGCTGGTCCGCACCGGCCTGAAGACCGTCTTCGAGTCCGAAGAGGACATCGAGGTGGTCGGCGAGGCGGGGACGGCGGCCGAGGCGCTGGTCCGGATCCCGCAGGCCCGCCCCGACGTGGCGATCCTCGACGTCCGGTTGCCCGACGGCCAGGGTGTCGAGGTGTGCCGCGAGATCCGCTCGACGGTCGAGCCGGCGCCGGCCTGCCTGATGCTGACGTCCTATTCGGACGACGACGCGCTCTTCGGCGCGATCATGGCGGGCGCGGCCGGGTACATGCTCAAGCAGGTCTCCGGCCGGTCGCTGGTCGACGCCGTCCGGACGGTCGCCGTCGGCGGCTCGCTGCTGGACGCCACGCTGACCGCGTCGGTGATGAACAAGCTGCGCGGCGAGGACGTGGCGGCCCCGGACCCGCGGTACGAGCAGCTCAGCCCGCAGGAGCGGCGGGTGCTGGACCTGGTCGCCGAAGGCCTGACCAACCGGCAGATCGCGGAGCGGCTGTTCCTGGCGGAGAAGACGGTGAAGAACTACGTGTCTTCGGTGCTGCACAAGCTCGGGGTCGAGCGGCGCACCTCGGCGGCGGTGTACGTGTCGCAGCGACGCGCCGACGGCGGCCGTTCGTCCTGATCGCACGCCCACTCGGCGGAAACCGGTCGGGCATCCGACGTATCTGGCCGCAAATGCGATACACCTGTCGGGTGACGCACGAGTTGTCGTGCGCGGCAGAGGGGACAGCATGTCGGGGTTGTCGAGCGGGGACTATGTCACGCAGCAGATCAAGGCGCTGGCCAGAGCCGTGCGCCGGGAAGGCGCCGGCGGCGTCGGCACGCGCAGCTTCCAGCTGGCGGAGCACCTGGCGGCGGAAGGGGGCATCCACCGCGGCGACATCCTGACGGCGACGGCGACGCTCCTGGCGATGACGGCGTGGTGCGACGGCGAGGCGGACGCGGCCTGCCGGTTCGCGGAGCTGGCCGGCGAGCACGACGAGGATTCACGCGAGCTGGTCACGCACCTGCTGCGGCTGGAGGCCGGGGCGGATCAAGGGTGGCTGCCGCAGGAGCAGGTGGAGGCGTTGCTGGAATACGCGCGCCGCTCCCGCCGGGGCGACCTGGAGCTGCGGGTGCGCGCGATCGCCGGATCACGCGGCGGGCGGCACCGGCGGGACAACTAGCGGTTCGGGTGTCGTGGGCGGTGAACCGGGCTCACCGCCCACGACCGGACAGCCGGCGCGGCCGGCTCGTGAGGGGACGCGCGGGATCGGCCGGCGCCTCCGCGCCGGCGGCGTCCGTCAGGCACTCACCCCGGTCAGCGCGAAGAACTCCTGTCGCGTCTTGGGTTCCTCGCGCAGCAGCCCGTGCAGGGACGACGTGACGGTGAGCGCGCCGATCGCCCGCACCCCGCGCAGCGACATGCACAGGTGCTCGGCTTCGATCACGACGCCGACGCCCTTCGGCGCCAGGTGCTCCTGCAGCCAGTCCGCGACCTGCTTGGTCAGCCGCTCCTGCACCTGCAGGTCGCGCGCGAACATCTCGACGACGCGGGCGAGCTTCGACAGGCCGAGGATCCGCTCGCCGGGGAGGTAGCCCACGTGCGCGACGCCGCGGAAGGGCAGCAGGTGGTGCTCGCACAACGACTGCACCGGGATGCTCTTGGCCAGCACGAGCTCGTCGTAGCCCTCGTCGTTCGGGAACGTCGTCAGCTGGAAGTCGCGCGGCTGCAGCATCTCCGCGTAGGCGTGGGCGACCCGCCGCGGCGTGTCGCCCAGGTGCTCGGACGACGGGTCCTTCCCCAGCGCCCGCAGCAGGTCGGCGACCGCGCGTTCCGCCGCCGGCAGGTCCATGGCGTCGCGGTCGTGGACGACACCCAGGTGCCGCAGCGGCACCGGTTCACGGACGGGATCGACGGTCACGGAAGCCTCCTTCTAAAACCAAGACGAGCCGACGTTAGAAGCCCTCCGAGGTTTTCGTCAACGGTTGTGTGTTTTAGAGTGCTCGGATGCACAAGTCCCAGGCCGGCGCGCTCGCCGCGGTCGCGGCGCTCGACGAGCCGACGCGCCGGCGGCTGTACGAGTACGTCGTCCGGCGCCCGGAACCGGTGAGCCGCGACGACGTCGCTTCGGCTCTCGCCGTGCCGCGGGCGACCGTCGCCTTCCACCTGGACCGGCTGGTGGAGGAGCGGCTCCTGGTCGTCGAGTACGAGCGCCGCTCCGGCCGCACCGGGCCGGGCGCGGGCCGCCCGGCGAAGCTCTACCGCCGCTCCGACCGGCAGGTCAGCGTCTCGGTGCCCGAGCGGCACTACGAGCTGGCCGGCGAGCTCCTGGCGTCCGCCGTCGAGGAGGCCGACGCGACCGGCGGCCCGGCGCGCGAAATCCTGGCGCGGCGCGCCCGCGAGCACGGGGCCGAGGTGGCCGCCGGTGCCGCGGACGTCGTCGCCACGCTCGAGGAGCACGGGTTCGAGCCGCGCGTCGAAGGCGACGGGGTGCTGCTCGGCAACTGCCCGTTCCAGCGGCTGGCCCGGTCGCACCCGCGGCTGGTCTGCGAGATGAGCCTGGGGCTGGTCGAAGGCATGCTCGCCGGCGCGGGTGAGCACCGGCTGCGCGCCGGCCTCGATCCGCGGCCCGGCTCCTGCTGCGTGCGCCTCGCGCCCGCCTGAGCGAGGTGTTCGCGGGGGAACTGCTCGAGCCGGCGGCTTTCGCTTCTACCGGGGGAGGAACGGGAGGACGAAGAGGAAGGCGCCGAAGCCGACGAGGGCCGCCGAGGCGACGCGGTGGAGGTGGCGCCCGCGCAGTTTTCGCGCGAGGCGGGTGCCGAGCAGCGTGCCGGCGCCGGCCAGGACGCCGAGGACGCTGCCGAGTCCGAAGTGGACGGAGCCCTGTGCCGCGTAGCCGAGCGTCGCGAAGCCCACGAGCGGGAGCTGGATCAGCTGCCCGGCCGCGATCGTCGTCAGCGCGGGCACGCCGAGCGCGAGCAGCACCGGGACGAGCAGCACCGGCCCGCCCGTGCCGGTCAGCGCCGAGCCGAACCCGACGACCGCCCCGACCGCGACCGCGGCGGGCGCGGGCAGTTCGCGTGCTTCGCGGGGCCGTGCCCAGAGGTTGAAGGCGCCGGAGCCGGCGGTCACGGTGGCGAGGAACAGCCAGAGGACGGTCGCCGGGACGACGCCGTTGACGAGCGCGCCGGCCGCCGCGGCCGGTGCCGCGCCGAGGGTGAGCCGGCCGCCGAAGCGCCACGGCATGGCCTGGTGGCGCGCGTAGGCGGTGGTGCCGACGATCCCGGTGAAGAGGAAGCACCAGCTGCTGGTGCCCGCCGCGGTGTGGATGTCGAGCCCGGCGAGCCAGGTGAGCGCGGGCGGCAGGAGGACGCCGCCGATGCCGATCATGCCGATGAAGACACCGACCGGTACCGCGAGGAGCAGGACGGCCACCACGGACTCGACCGTAGCCGGTGGCCGGCCGGCACCCCGCTCCGGGCGCCGGCCGGTTCGCTACTTGGCCGGAACCTCGCCGATACGACCGGTGACCGCGGTCGTGATCGCGCTCGCGCCGAGCTCCGTGCCCGGCTTGATCCACTGCTCGTCCGGCTCCGCGCCCGCGATCGAGCGCTCGCCGACGAACTGGCCCGTCACCGGGTCGATGATCAGCTGGCGGATCTCGTGGCGGTCGTCGAGGCCGAGGGCGACGCCCGTGCGGCCGTCGAGGTTCGTCTCCGCGGCCAGGATCGTCATGCCCGGGATCTTCGCCAGCGCCCGGTACCACTGCGCCCGCAGGCCGGCCGGCATCTGCCCGGCGCGCAGGATCTCGATGCCGAAGTGGAACATCGCGCTGGGCGTCGAGCCGCGGCCCGCCGTCAGCGCCCGCAGCTTCGCGTACAGCGCGGCCGGGTCGTGCGGCAGCGTCGCGTAGAACGCCGGGCTGTCCCAGTCCGCCGGGTCGTCGCACTTCTTCGCCGGCTTCGACTTCGGGAAGAAGTCGCCGCAGCGGCCCTGCCACTGCCCCTGGTCGGTGTCCGTGATGTCCGGCTCCGGCGACTGGGACCGCGGCTGCGAACCGCCGAGGAACTTCCCGGTGTTCAGGATCTTGCGGTTCTCCTGCCAGACGTCGTGCGCGTCGGCGGGGATCCAGAGGTCGATCTGCTGCTCCCACAGGTACGTGTAGCCGGTCGCGTCCCCGGTCTGGACGCCGCGCCCGACCCACGTGTGCTCGCCGACGTACCGGAACTGCCCGGGACCGACGGGCTGGTCGACCGCGCCGACGCTGAGGTCGGCCGCCCGGTTCAGCACCTGCACCGCCGACATCAGCTTGATGTCGGGCCAGTTCGCGGTCGGGTTCCGGCTCGGGCCCGGGGTCGCGCTCGCGAGGGGGGACGGGCCGGCGGGCCCGGCGGTGGGCCCGGACGAACCGGTCTGGACGACGACGACCGTCACCGCGACCACCCCGGCCACGGCGGCGGCGACCGGCAGGGCGAACCGGCGGGTCCGCCTCGGCCGCAGCGGGACGACGGTCGATCCGGCGTCCAGTTCGGCCATCAGCCTCGCGCGGGCCGCGGACAGGTCGGCGGGTGCCGTGCGGGCGTCGCGGTGGAGCAGCTCGAGGGTTTCGTCGAGCTCAGGCATGGGGGTTCTCCTCGGTGGGGACGAGCTGGGCCTGGAGGCGGTGGCGGACGCGGTGCAGGCGCGAGCGGACCGTGCTGGCGGGCACGCCGAGCGCTTCGGCGACTTCGGCGGGTTCGAGCCCGGCCCAGGACGTGAGCAGCAGGACGTCCCGATCCTCTTCGGACAGCGCGGCGAGCGCGCCGGCGAGGAGGCGCAGGCGTGCGGCTGCGTCGACCCGGCCGGCCACCGCGGTGTCGTGGTTCTCTTCCGGGCGCTCTTCGGCGCCGGCCCGCGCCGTCAGCTGGAACCCGCGCACCTCGTGCCGCACGTGGTTGCGCAGCAGGTTGGTCGCGATCCCGTAGAGCCAGCCGCGGATCGGGGCCTTCTCGGGGTCGTAGCTGGCGCGTCTGCGCAGCGCGACGACGAACGTCTCCGCCACGAGGTCGTCGGCGGTGTGCGCGCCCACCCGGCCCGCGAGGTATCCGCGCAGGGGATGGGCGTACTCGTCGAAGAGCCGCGAGAAGACCTCTTTCGGATCCCGCGCGGCGAGGTCGGGCCGGTCGAGCCGTTCCACGATTCTGGTCACGGTACTGGTTGTCGCGACCCGCCGCTCGCGTCCCCGATCGCCCGGCCGGATGAGACGCAGGCCACATCCGGGCCCTTCCGGCCGAACAGGACCGGGGGCTGCGGACAAGAGCCGGGTATGCACAGGGGAAACGCGATGCTGCTGGCCGGGACCTGCGCCGGGGCGGTGGTGGCGATGCTCGTCGTGGCCTCGGCGGTCCGGCCGCCGGGCCCCGCGGCGGCGGCCGGACCGGCACTCGCGACCGCACCGTCGTACACCACGAGCGTGGCCACGACGGCGACTTCGGCGCCGCCGGAGACCTCGGCGAAGCGGCAGCCGGTGCCCGACGGCGCCTCGCTGGCGAAGCTGGTGCCCGGCAAGCTCAGCGTGCTGGTCCACGACCGCGAGAACGACCAGGACATCGTGTCCTACCGCCCGGACGCGACCTACACGTCCGCGTCGCTGGTCAAGCTGTTCATCGCGCTGGAAGCGCTGCGGCGGGGCGAGCCCGCCGACGAAGTCGCGGAGATGCTTTCGCGCAGCGACGACGACGTCGCGAGCCGGCTGTGGATGAAGCTCGGCGGCCCGGCGATCGTGACGTCGTGGGCGAAGCGGATCGGCTTGCGGTCGACGAGCCCGCCCGCCGACGCCGCGCACTGGGGCAGCACCCTCGTGACCGCCGCCGACCTCGTCCGCACCTACCGGTACCTGATGGACGAGGCCGGCGCGGGCACCCGGCAGATCGTCCTGCGCGCCCTCGACGGCGCCACCGAACACGGCGCGGACGGCTTCGACCAGTACTTCGGCATCCCGGACGCGGTCGAGGGCGCCGACTGGGCGGTGAAGCAGGGCTGGTCCTGCTGCGACCCGGGCCGCAACCTGCACACCAGCGGGCTCGTCGGCGGGCGCCGCTACATCGTCGTCGTGCTGACCGCCCAGCCCGCCGCCACGTCCTGGGCGAAGGCGTCGCAGAACGTCACCGCGGTCGTGAAAGCGCTCTCCGGCCCGCTGGGCCGGCCCTGACGCGCCCGGCGTCCGCCGGGAACGGCCCGTTCGGCGGTACGGTCTCGTCGGTGGTGACGCAGCACGAGGTGGAGGGGGCCAGGGTGGTGGACCGGGCGAAGCCGGGGGAGCAGGCCAGGACGGCGGCACCGGGACCGCGGCAGCCCAGCCTCGCCGACGTCGCCGGCATGGCCGGGGTGTCGCACATGACCGTTTCGCGCGTGGTGAACGAGAGCGGGCCGGTGCGCCCGGAGACCCGGGAGCGGGTCCTCGCCGCCGTGCACAAGCTCGGGTACCGGCCCAACACCGCCGCGCGGACGCTGGTGACCGGCCGGTCGGGCACCCTCGGCGTGGTGGCGCTGGAGTCGAACCTCTACGGGCCGGCGAGCACGCTGTACGGCATCGAGAACGCGGCGCGCGAAGCCGGCTACGGCGTCGCGATCTGCAGCGTCACGCGGCCCGGCCGGACCTCGATCGGCGACGCGGTGGAGAGCCTGCGGCGCCAGGCGGTCGAGGGGATCGTCGTCATCGCGCCGCACGTCACGGCCGGCCGCGCGCTGGCCGCGGTGCCCGGCGACATCCCGGTGGTGGCCGTCGGCGGTGGCGAGTCGGCGCCGGTGCCGGTGATCTCGGTCGACCAGTACGACGGCGCCCGCCGCGCCACCGAGCACCTCTTGGCGCTGGGGCACCGGACGGTCTGGCACGTCGCCGGGCCGGAGGACTGGCTGGAGGCCCGCGACCGTGAACGCGGCTGGCGCGAGACCCTGGAGCGGCGTGGCTTGCGGGTGCCGGCGGTCGTGCGCGGCGACTGGAGCCCGCGGTCGGGCTACGAGGCGGGCCGGTCACTGGTCGGCAAGCGCGGGCTGAAGGCGGTGTTCTCGGCCAACGACCAGATGGCGCTGGGCGTGCTGCGCGCGTTCACCGAGGCGGGGATCCGGGTGCCGGAGGACGTCCACGTCGCCGGCTTCGACGACGTCCCGGAGGCGGCGTACTTCAACCCGCCGCTGACGACGGTCCGCCAGGACTTCATCGAGGTCGGCCGGAAGACCTTCGGTCTCCTCGAGGACCGAATGGCGGGCGGCGACGTGCGGACGCGGCACCTCGTGCCGGCCGAGCTGATCGTGCGGGAGAGCACCGGCCCGCGCTGATGTCCGGTGGATGACCCGTTCGAGACAGCGGACCTGGACAGTTAGCGCTAACACTACCTCGGCACTGATCCATCTCGGTGTTGCATCTTGACCGCTTCTGTGTGGTTGCCAAAGGATCGTGTTCGGTTCAGTGCCGTTCCAGGAGGTCCCCGCATGCGTGCTTCGTTCCGGGCCTTGCTCGTCGCCCTGCTCGCCCTGGTCGGCGTGGTCGTCCCGCAGGCCACCGCGGCGCCGGTGCGGGCGGGACACACCGTCACCTACGACGGCTACTCATTCCTGGTCGACGGCAACCGGACCTATCTGTGGTCGGGGGAGTTCCACTCCTACCGCCTCCCGAGCCCCGACCTCTGGCTCGACATCTTCCAGAAGATGAAGGCCGCCGGGTTCAACTCGACGTCGCTCTACTTCGACTGGGGCTACCACTCGCCGCGTCCGGGCGTCTACGACTTCACCGGCGTCCGCGACCTCGACAAGCTCCTCGACGTGGCCCAGCAGGCCGGGCTCTACGTCATCGCGCGGCCCGGGCCGTACATCAACGCCGAGGTCGACGGCGGCGGCTTCCCGACCTGGCTGTCCACCACCCCCGGCCACACCCGCAGCGCCGACCCCGTCTACCTGAAGTACTCCGACGAGTGGCAGACGCAGATCGACCGGATCATCGCGCGTCACCAGCTGACGAACGGCACCGGCAGCGTGCTCGCCTACCAGGTCGAGAACGAGTACTACAACGGCAACGCCGACGGCCGCGCGTACATGAAGCACCTCGAGGACAAGGCCCGCGCCGACGGCATCACGGTTCCCTTGGTGGGCAACAACAACGGCACCTTCAACGCCGGTGAGGCCGCGCTCGACGTCGATGCCGCCGACTCCTACCCGCAGGGCTTCGACTGCTCCAACCCCACGCGCTGGAACGGCGTCCCCGACATCAGCTACGACCACGTGCCCGGCAAGCCGCTGATCACCGCCGAATTCCAAGGCGGCGCCTTCGACCCGTGGGGCGGCCCGGGCTACGAGAAGTGCGCGCAGCTGATCAACGACCAGTTCGCGAACGTCTTCTACAAGCAGAACATCGCGGTCGGCGCGACCGGCCAGAGCTTCTACATGCTGCACGGCGGCACGTCGTGGGGCTGGAGCGCGATCCCGCAGAACTACACGTCCTACGACTACGGCGCGGCGATCACCGAAGGCCGCCAGTTCGACCCGAAGTACAACGAGGACAAGCTGATCGGCTACTTCACGCAGTCGGTCGCCCCGCTGACCAAGACCGACGGGCTTGCCTCGGCGCCCCTGACCGACCCGGCGCTGACCGACACCGCCCGGATCAACCCGGACACCCGCACGCAGTTCCACACCCTGCGCCACACCGATTCGACGTCCACCGCCACGAACACCACGAGCCTCGCGCTCGACCTCGCCGCGCACGCCGGCTACACCTACGACGACCGCGCCGCCGAGGTCGGCTACACCGGCACCTGGAGCCACGTGGGGCCGGAGGTGAACTACACCGGCGGCGACTACCAGCACACCGAGTCGTTCTCGGAGGTCACTGGCGACGACGTCAGCATCCCCTTCACCGGGACCGGAATCCGCTGGGTGACCTCGAAGGACCCGAGCCACGGCATCGCCGACGTCTACCTCGACGACGCGAAGGTCAGTACCGTCGACCTCTACGCGACGAGCAAGCAGAACCAGGTCACCGGCTACGAGGTCCGCGGCCTGCCCGCCGGCGCGCACACGCTCAAGATCGTCGTCACCGGGCAGAAGAACACGAACGCGACCGGGCCGTTCGTCGTCGTGGACGCCGTCGACCTGCTGTCGGGCAGCAGCGACTACTACCCGGTCGTCCCGCAGC
Organism: Amycolatopsis camponoti; assembly: GCF_902497555.1. Lineage (NCBI taxonomy): Bacteria > Bacillati > Actinomycetota > Actinomycetes > Pseudonocardiales > Pseudonocardiaceae > Amycolatopsis > Amycolatopsis camponoti. The sequence continues at coordinate 3,867,028 of NZ_CABVGP010000001.1, forward strand.
AGCCCGGCACCGGGATCACGCTGAACGGCCGTCAGTCGAAGATCGTCGTCGCCGGGTACGACCTCGGGCAGACCCGGATGCAGTATTCGACGTCGGAGGTCATGACGAACGCGGCCATCGGCGGCCGTGACGTCGCCGTCCTCTACGGAGACAAGGGCGGGCCGGGCGAAACCGTCTTGCGGTTCGCGAAGCAACCGTCCGTGCAGGTGCTCGGCGGCAGCGCGACGTCCACTTGGGACGCCGCTCGTGGCGACCTACGGCTGAACTACACCCACGACGGCCTGGCGCGCGTGCTCGTCACCGCACCCGGACAGCGGCCGCTGCTCCTCTTGCTCGCGGATAAGGCGACGGCGGCGACCTTCTGGCGCCAGGACACCGCGGCGGGCCCGGTGCTGGTCCGCGGAACGCACCTGGTGCGGACCGCGGCCGACGACCACGGGACCCTGGCCTTGACCGGTGATATCGGCACCGACGGTGCCTTCGAGGTCTTCAGCGCCGCGAAGTCGTTGTCGTGGAAAGGATCCCGGGTCGCGACCCAGCCGACGTCGAGTGGCAGCCTCACCGCCACCGCACCGACGGCCAAGGCCGTGACGCTGCCCGCGCTGAGCGGGTGGAAGCACCAGCAGGAGTCCCCGGAGAGCCAGCCCGGCTTCGACGACTCGGCGTGGCCGGTGGCCGACAAGGACACGTCGAACAGCTCGACGGCGCTCGGCACGAAACCGGTGCTCTTCGCCGACGACTACGGCTTCCACACCGGCAACACGTGGTACCGCGGCCGGTTCGCGAGCGACGGCAAGCAGACCGGGATCACGCTGTCGAGCCAGAGCGGCGGCCCGGCCGGCGCGTTCTCGGCGTGGCTCAACGGCGTCTTCCTCGGCAGCTCGACCGATCCGCAGCACACATTCGGCTTCCCGGCCGGTTCGGTGCGTCCGGGCGACAACGAGATTTCCGTGCTGACCGTGAACATGGGCCACGAAGAGGACTACGGCGCGAACAACGGGAACAAGGCCGCACGCGGGCTCACCTCCGCGCGGCTGACCGGGTCGCCGCTGACGTCGGTGACCTGGCGGCTGCAGGGCGTCCGCGGCGGCGAGACCGGCCTCGACCCGGTCCGTGGCCCGCTCAACACCGGCGGGCTGTACGGCGAGCGGGCGGGCTGGTCGCTGCCCGGCTTCCCCGACGGGCGCTGGACCTCGACGACGCTGCCGGCGAAGGACACCACGCCGGGCGTGTCCTGGTATCGCACCACCGCGGATCTCGACCTGCCGCGCGGTCAGGACACCTCGCTCGGCCTGACGATCACCGACGATCCGGCTCGCCAGTACCGGGCGCTGCTCTTCGTCAACGGCTGGCAGCTCGGCCAGTACGTCAACTACCTCGGGCCGCAGCACAGCTTCCCGATCCCGAACGGGATCCTGAACCCGAACGGCCACAACACCATCGCCGTCGCGGTGTGGAACCTCGACGGCAGCACGGGCGGCCTCGGCAAGATCGCGTGGACGAACTACGGCAGCTACCGCTCGCCGCTCACCGCCAGGCAGAACGCCTCGCCGGGCTACGACCCCGGGCGGTACGCGATGCCGGCGGCACCGACGGCGGCCGTGTCGCTGACCGCGCCGGACACCGTGACGGGCGGGCAGCGGTTCACCGCGTCGGCGACCGTGCGGGTGCCCGCGGGCGCGCCGCCGGCGTTCGACGTGAAGCCGGTGCTGACCGCGCCGGCCGGGTGGACGGTCGGGGCGGCCTCCCCGCCTTCGGTGGCCAAGATCGACGGCGGGAAGTCGGCGAGCTTCACCTGGCCCGTCACCGCGCCCTCCACAGTGGATACTTCCGCGCTGAAGGTGACGGTGGCTTACCGGCAGGCCGGACGGCCGGGATCGGCGGCGGACGAGCGGATCGTCGGCGCGGTGCCGCCCGCCCCACCGGCCGGGCAGGTGGCCGTCAGCTCGCTGCCGTTCCTGACGGCGACGAACGGCTGGGGCCCGGTCGAGCGCGACACGAGCAACGGCGAAGCGAGCGCGGGCGACGGCAAGCCGATGACCATCGGCGGGGTGGCGTACGCGAAGGGCCTGGGCGCCCACGCGGCGAGCGACGTCCAGCTCTACCTGGCGGGTTCGTGCAGCCGGCTGACGGCCTCGGTCGGGGTCGACGGCGAGACCGGCACCGGGGGGAGCGTGAGCTTCAGCGTCTCGGTGGACGGCGCGACCCGGGTGACGACGCCGGTGGTCAGGGGCGGCCAGGCGGCCGTGCCGATCGACGTCGACGTCACCGGGGCCCAGGTCCTGGACCTGCTGGTGTCCGACGGCGGCGACGGCAACGGCAACGACCACGCGGACTGGGCGCTGCCGACGCTGACCTGTGCTACGCCGCCTGCCGGGTGAGCTCCGGGACGGGCCGGACGAAGAACGTCGCCCGGACCTCCCGGCGTTCGCGCCACAGGTGGTACAGCGCCAGGCCGAAGATGATCGAGCCGATCACGTTCGCGACGAAGTGCCACCACACGCGGTAGGTCGTCAGCCCGATGCCCGGGTCGACGAGCCCGAAGAACGTCGACAGCCCGATCGCCCGGGGCGCGCCGAACGCGATCGACAGCGTCAGGACCAGGTGTTCGAGCCCGTGCAGCCCCTGCATCCAGACGCCCATCTTCGCCCAGCGGCGGGCGCGCGTGCCGAGTGCACGCCGCGTGATCACCATGACCCCGGCGAGCCCGGCGAGGAAGATGAAGTTGCCGGTGAGGTGCAGCAACTCCATCCCGAACGTCTTGCGGCTGGGCAGGAGCACCTGCAGGCCGTTCGCGAGGCCGGTGCCCCACGGCGTCATCCACGCGGGAGAGTTCGGGTGCCCGAGCCAGTAGCCGACCTGCGCGATGTGCTCCTGGACGTGCCCGAGCTGCCCGAGCACGCCGACGCCGATCACCGCGACCGAGCCGCGGTACACCCACGGCCGCACCGGCCCCCGGTTCGCGTACGCCAGCACCCCGACCGCCGCCCACATGGCCAGCGCCCAGAGCACCAGCAGTGTCGCGCCCGCGACGTCCCAGCCGGACATCGCCCCCATCGGCATCGTCATGGCCGCCTCCCGTCCACGTCCCGCCCAGGCTAGCCGCGGAACCGGCCGCCGAACGTCTTCCACCGTGCGGCCGGAACCGGACAAACCGTTGCATGGCAAGGGTTTCCGGGCTAGGCGAGGACAAGTCGGACGGCCAGGGCGGTGATCACCGCGCTCGACACCAGTGCCGTCACCAGGCGGCCGCGCGGTCCGGTGAGCACCCGCCCGAGCAGGGCTCCGCCGCCGGCCAGCAGCGCTTGCCAGCTCGCCGAGGCGGCGAACGCGGCGAGCACGAACACGACCTGCTCGGGCACGGACACCGCGGTGCCGGCGCGGTCGCCGACGACCAGGGCGGTGAAGTAGACGACCGTCGTCGGGTTCACCAGCGTGATGCCGAGCAGGCTGACGTAGGCGCGGCCGGGCGTGAGCGGCGTCACGGGCCGGGCGGCGGCGTCGCGGTGGGTCCGCAGGGCCAGGACGGCGCCCCGGACGGCCAGTACGACCAGGATCCCGGCCGAGACCAGCCGCAACGGCCCGGCGACCGGCGTGACGAGGCCCGCGATCGCGGCCCCGCCGAGCACCGCCACCAGCGCGTACCCGCCGTCGGCCGTGGCGACGCCGAGAGCGGCGGCCAGGCCGGTCCGCAGCGATGTGCGGGCGGTGAGCGCGACGAGGTAGGTCGCGACGGCACCGACCGGGATCGCGATGCCGTAGCCGGCCAACAGGCCGGCGAGCAGCGCGCCGGTCACGGCGCTGGGGTGATCGACCTCCGCGGACGGCACGGCTGCTGCTGGACCGGCGCGGTGGTCGCGGCGACGGTCGGCAGGAGCGGAGTGCGGTAGGAGATCATGGGCCGATGGTGTCCTCGGCGGCCCCGGTGCGGCAACCGGATTTTCCAGCCGGTGCGCCGCGGGCAGCTGTGCTTGAATCGGCCCGGGCGAGGGGCCGGCGCGAGAAAGGGTTTTCACGAATGCGGGTCGACCTGAGCGGGAAGACGGCCCTGGTCACGGGGTCCACCGGGGGCATCGGCTCGGCGATCGCGGCGGGACTCGCCGCGGCCGGCGCGCGGGTCGCGATCAACGGCCGCAGCGACACCGGCGTCGCCAAGGCGATCGCGCGCTTGAGGGAGGACGTGCCGGACGCCGACCTGGTGGCGGCCCCGGGCGACGTCTCGGAGGAGGCCGGCGCGGCGCAGGTCGTCGAGGCGGTGCCCGACGCCGACATCCTCGTCAACAACCTCGGCATCTTCGGCGCCCAGGAGCCCCTCGACATCACCGACGCCGACTGGCGGCGCTACTTCGAGGTCAACGTCCTGGCGGCGGTGCGGCTCACCCGCGCCTACCTGCCCGGCATGACCGGGCGCGGCTGGGGCCGGATCCAGTACATCGCCAGCGACTCCGCGATCGTGATCCCGGCCGAGATGATCCACTACGGGGTGTCGAAGACGGCGCTGCTCGGGGTCTCGCGCGGCTTCGCCAAGCACGCGGCGGGCACCGGCGTCACGGTCAACGCCGTGATCGCGGGCCCGACGCACACCGCCGGCGTCGAAGACTTCGTCTACGAGCTGGTCGACAAGGACCTGCCGTGGGACGAGGCCCAGCGCGAGTTCATGCAGAAGCACCGGCCGCAGTCGTTGCTGCAGCGCCTGATCGAGCCCGAGGAGATCGCGAACCTGGTGGTCTACCTGAGTTCGACGTTCGCCTCGGCGACGACGGGCGCGGCCGTGCGCGTCGACGGCGGGTACGTCGACTCGATCGTTCCCTGACGCGGGACCCGTTCCCGCCCGGGCGCACGGGGGAGGCCCGGGAGGGAACGGGAGTTTTGGGGCCGGTACGGGGGCCGCCTCGCGGCGGAAGGCACGACACGGCTCCTGCGTTACCGGTATTCCGTGAAGGCAAGGGGTGAGGCCCGGGGGCACCGCCGTACCGACACCCTCTACAACGCTTCGCCGGGTCTGGTGTTCCGCGGCCGGGGGTGACGTGCGTCGCGGCCATCCGGGGTACCCCGCGCAGGGGTCGCCCGGACGTGCGTGCGGACTGTCCCGATCGGCCCGCGTGGTTCATGATCGACTTCATGGACCACATCGAGACACCGGCGAAACCCGTCCTGGCCCTGCGCCGGGTACTCCTGGCCGTGGCGGCGGGCGCGTTGCTCGCCGCTACGGCTTGGGTGGCGCTCTGGCTGGCCATGCACCTGTAGCCGGCGAGTCTCGTCGCGACTCGTCGCATCGCGCTTCGATCCGGGTCCGCCGACCTGGGGGAACATGCGGCCCGCGCACTCTCTCGTGGCAACTGGGTGTTGATCTTCCGTGCGGCCCGAAGGTGGGTTCCGCGCCGACCGGGCGCACCCACCCACCAGGCCGAGGGGTCCCCATGCTTTCCTGGATCGTCACGTGGTGCACCGTCTTGTTCACCGCTCTGCTGGGTAGCTCCGGCTACGTCGCGGTCTTCGTGCGGGACGCCGCCCAGCGTGCCGACGCCTACCGGGTCCTCAAGCTCCTCACCGGGATCATCGCCGGAGCCGGAGGTGGGGGAGGCCTGCTGCAGCTGGTGGTGAAGCTGCACGGCCTGGGCCCTTGGTGACCGGCTCTCGCGCGGCAGGGGCCGCCCGGGCGACAATGGTCCACGATGAGTGGCGGGGAGAACGATCCGAGACGGCGGCGCAGGCCGGCCGGCCGGCCACAGCTGCCGCCGGGCCCGCTGCGCGAGCTGAAGAACTTCGTTTACGAGCTCTACCTGCTCGCGGACCTCCCGACGCTGGACACGATAGCCGGGTGGATCGCGGCGGACGACGATCTGGCCGCGGCCCCGGACCGCACGACGGCCGGCCGGATCATCAGCGGTCCGAGACTGCCGGCATCACACCTGGACGTGGTGGCCGTCGTCATCGTTCTGGCTCGGGCAGCCGGCGTCGATGCGGTGCGCGCGGCCGGTCAGGCACGAGAACTCTGGCATGCGGCGTCGCTGGCTCCGTCGATCGGCAAGCCGCTCGCCGAGATCACCGATCCGTTCGCGCTCGAAGTGCACCGCCCGATCACCTTTGACGATGCCCACGGCTTGCCGGGCCTGCCGCCCTACATCCGGCGCCCTCATGACGACCGGCTGGCGGAGGTCATAGCACGGGCGATGGGCGGCGAGAGCGCGATCGCCGTACTCGTCGCCGGCTCTTCGGCGGGCAAGACGAGAACCTGCTGGGAAGCGCTGGAGCCGTTGCGGACGGCCGGGGGATGGCGGTTGTGGCACCCGTTCGACCCGGGGCGGTCCGAAGCCGCTCTGAAAGGGCTGGACCAGGTCGGCCCGCGGACCGTGGTGTGGCTCAACGAGACCCAGGAGTACTGCAAGGGCGAGCACGCCGAGGGAGTGGCAGCCAAGATCCGGAGCATGCTGGCCGATCCGAGCCGGGCACCCGTGCTGGTGCTGGGGACCCTGTGGCCCGAGCACCACGCCGACCTCACGCAGAACCCCGGTGCCCAGATCCAGCAGGTGCTGGACGGCGCCGTCATCGAGGTGCCGGAGGCCTTCGGCACCGCCGAGCTGGAAGTCCTGAAGAAGTCCACCCCGGACGACGACCGCCTCGCGTGGGCAGCCGCGCACGCGGCGGACGGTCAGATCACGCAGTGGCTGGCCGGTGGGCCCGCCTTGATCGAGCGGTTCGCCACGGTGGGCCCGGTGGAGAAGGCGTTCATCCAGGTTGCGATGGACGCAGTTCGGCTGGGACACCGGAATGCCCTTCCGCACGCGCTGCTCGTGCAAGCGGTCGAGGCTTACCTGACCGACACGCAGCGCAGCTCGCTCAAAAAGGGGTGGGAAAAGAGAGCCCTCGCCAGGATCGCCGAGCCGTGCAAGGGCGCACCGGGGCCGGTCACCCCGATCCCCCAGCGCGTGAACGGTCGCGACCGGCGGCGGCCCAGGACGCCGAAGTCGGGCGAACTCCTGTTCCGGCTGGCCGACTACCTTGATCAATACTCCCGGAAGCACCGCGCCGATCGGATACCGCCCATCGGGTTCTGGACAGCCGCGGTGGCGTCGGCGGGATCGCAGAGCCTGGCCGCCCTCGCCATTTCGGCGTGGAACCGTGGGCTGTACCGAGATTCCGTGGCGCTCAACAAGGAAGCGGTGCGTCGCGGCAGCACCTTCGCCGGAGTCTCGATCATCGACCGGATGAACACAGTGCATCCCGGCGACCTCCGCGGTGCCGAGTGGGTCGTGGAGAACGTTCCACTCGACTCCCCGTACGGCGTGGCGAGGATCCTGGAACGGATCCGCGCGATCGGGACCGAGGACCTATGTCATGCGGCCGCAGCGCGGGTGGCCGCGGGTGTTTCCTTGGTCGCGGGCGCGGGCTTCGGTGCAGTTCTACACAGACTGCAGGAGGCGGGGGACGCGGCCTCGGTCGGCGTATTTCTGGCGCGTGATCCCGCCTCCGTGGTTGCCCTGGAAAGCGCGCGTGAGATCACGCTTTTCCTACAAGCCCTGCAGGCTGCGGGTGCTGGCGAGCAGATCACCAGTCTACTGGGGCGGGACCCCGCTTCCCACGTGGCATTGGACCAGCCCTCCAGCGGCGCCGGGGAATTGATCGTATTGTTCCGGGCCATCGGCGCGGAAGAGCAAATGCACAAGCTGGCTGAGCGCGTCGCGACAGAGTCACCGCTGAACCGTGCCTTCGACGTGGCTGGGATGCTGGAGAACCTGTCCGGAGCGGGTTGCGCCGATCAGGTCTGCACCCTGCTGTCCCGGAATCCGGCTGCTCAGGTCGCAGTGGACCGGGGCGTGCCGACGGCCAGGCTCCTGCTGCGGCTGGCCGATTTGGGGGCGGCCGAGCAGGTCGCGACGCTCGCTGAGCGCGCCGCGGCGGGTTCGCGCGTCGACGAACCAAGGGAGGTCACTGCACTGCTGGAGGCGTTGCGGACGGTGGGTGAGAATGAGTGCCTGGCTGTAGTGCTGTCCCGCGACCCCGGCTCGGCGGTTTCGTTGAACAGCCCGATGTCACTGGGTTCGCTGATATCGCAGCTTGTCGAGCTCGGTGCCCGGGAGCAAGCCGCCATTCTGGCCAGACGGGCAGCCGGGGGCGCGCCGCTGTCTGACTGGGTCCAGGTCAATCACCTGCTGGATATCTTGCGCCGGATTCGTGCGCACGACGAGTTGCGGGTGCTGCTGGAACGTGACTTCGTGTCCGTCGACGACGTGACGAGCTGGTGGGGCGCAGGAGGGTTGCTGAAGCGGTTACACGATCTCGGAGTCCGTGACCGGGTCGTCGCACTGGCCACCCGGATCGCGGAGGAAGCGAAGCTCGATGATGCCGATAACGTAGCGTACAACTTGGACTGCCTCGAAGCGGTTGGCGCCGTCGACCAGGTCGGCGCTTTACTGAGGCGCGGTCCAGAAGGCCTCGTGTCCCTGGGGAATCCGCTCGGTTTGGCCAAATTGCTGGAGAAGCTGCAGCAACTCGGCACGCGGACACAGGTCGAGCTGCTGGCTGGTCGGGCGGCTTCGGGAGCGCCGCTCGACAATCCATTTCGGATCAGTGCGTTAGCCGACCGGTTCGCCGACCTTGGCCTGACAGTGCAGCTCGAGGTGTTCCTCGATCGGCTGCCGGCGTCTTCGGCGTCAGTGAAGGGAAACCTCAGTCACGTCAGGAGCCTTCTGCGGACGTTGCGTCGGGTCGGGCGAGCCGATCAGGCCGCCGAGCTGATCGACCGGCTGGTCAACGAACGTGGCGGCGAGCAAGCCGGCTCGGTGCAGGCCAAATTGGTGGAGATATTGTTCGAAGCGGGAGCCATCGACAAGATGACCGAGCTGCTGGCAAACGAGCCCGGAGCGCATGTGGATATCACCGATCCGACGGCCGTGAAGGATCTATTGTCGGAGCTTCAGGTCGTCGGCGCCGAAGATCAGCTTCGACTCCTCCTCTCCCGCGAGCCGGCGGCCCATGCAGATGTGGAGCGGCCACGAGCCGTTGTGAACCTCTGTACGACGCTGAGCTCGGTCGGTGCCGACGGCCAAGCCGCGAAACTTGCGGCCCGGGCTGCAGCGGAATCTCCGTTGCGAGATGCGTCCGGGGTGGGCCTACTGCTTGCGCACATGAGAAGAGTGGGAGCGACAGGCGACGAAGCGAGGCTGCTGGCCCGTGAGCCCGCGCGGCATGTGGAGATCGGGAGGCACGAGAACGCGGCTTTCCTCCTGAAGAAACTGCACGAATTGGAGTCCGACGACCAGGTGCAGGTGCTCGCCGACCGGATCGCGGCCGAAACGTGGCTCGGCTACCCGGACGCGGTCACGGGAGTTCTGGAAGCTCTGCGCTCGGTCGGTGCCGACGCCCAGGCGACGTTGCTGGAAGAAAGGTGCCGGGCGGCCTACCTTTCCGACGAGGACTGGACGCCGCCGGTGCTGATGGCGACCGAGGCTGCCGTGGTCGGGGTCACCTCGGTGGACCGGTTGCCGGCGGCGGGGAAGTTCGACCGTTTCCTCGAAACAGGGGACAACGCCGCCCGGTTCCGGTTCGGGCGGGAGCCGGACGGTGCTCCCGCCGAACCGTGGACCTGGGATGACCTGGCCTGAGCCGGCACTCCAGCGGTGAGAGGCGCTAGGGCGTGACCGGGATGTTCGTCAGTCCCGACGTCGCGTTCGTGACCGTGTTGGACGCGTACACCACGTTCGGGTTGGCCGCGCACTTCGACACCGAGCTGATCTTGATGGCGTAGGCGCCGACGCCGCCGAGGTCGGACTTGTTGCCGCGCCACACGTTGCCGCAGCCGTTGTCGAACGACGGGGACGTGCTCGTGTTGTGGTTCTCGTACCCGTTGGCGAACACCCCCGGCGAGGAGAACGTGCCCGTGTTGTTCTCGATCGTGTAGCCGATGCCCTTGACGTCGATCCAGGAGTCCGCCGAGTTCTCGCCGGAGATGCCGCGGCCGTCGAAGGTGTTGCCGCGGATCAGCCCGTTGAACGTGCCTTCCTTGACGTCGATGGGCTCGGCCGCGATGAACGGGCCGATGTGGTTGTCCAGCACCTGGATCCGGTCACCGCGGTCGACGCCGCCGGAGTTGCCGTGGCAGGCCCAGTTCGAGTTGGCCGAGCCGAGGTAGACGCCTTCGCCGTAGCCGGGCTGCACCAGCCCGGTGTAGGTGATCGTCGAGTTCTTCAGCACGCTGTCGGCCGACGAGCGGCGGAAGTGGATCGCTTCCTCGTCGACGTGGTTGACGTTCACGCCGTCGATCGTCGTGTGCGGCGAGTTGTCCACGACGATGCCCTTCTTGGACTCCTGCACGGTGAAGCCTGTCAGGTTCCAGTACGGCGCGCCGGAGAGCCACAGACCGTAGCCGGAGTCCCAGCCCGCCGTCGGCGCCGGACAATCGGGGGCGTCACCCGACGGGCCGTCGTTGATCAGGACGGCGTTCGCCGGGCCCGACAGCGTGATCGGCTTCGCGGCGGTGCCGGCCTCGGTCGTGACGAACGAGCCGCGGTAGGTGCCGGCCGCGAGCTTGATCGCCTGACCGGGTGTCGCGTTCGCCAGTGCGGCCTGCAGCTGGGCGGCCGTCGAGACGTTCACGGTGTCCCCGGCGGGCGGTGGCGTGGTGGTGGTCGTCGGTGGCGGAGTCGTGGTGGTCGTCGTAGGTCTCGTGGTGACCGGGCCGCCGCCCGCACAGGGGAGGCCGTCCACCGTGCAGCCGGAGGGCAGTCCGGAACCCGTGACGTTGAAGCCGAACTTCGCGGTGGCGCCGGGCTTGACCGTGCCGTTGAAGCCGGCGTTGGCGAACTTGTAGTGCTGCCCGGTCTGCGTCTTGACCGAACTCCACGAGCTGCTCACCGCCGTGCCGGTGGGCAGGTCGAACTCGACGGTCCAGCCGGTGGAGGGGGCGTCGCCGCGGTTGGCGATCGTGTACTCGCCGCCGTAGCCGCCGGTCCAGACCGACGTCCGGGCGAAACCGGCGGACAGGTTCGCCGCGGCGGCTTGCGCGGTGGTCACCGCACCGGTCAGCGCGAGTGCGGCGGAAACGGTGGCGGCGCCGAGGAAAACGGCACGACTTCGTGGGGACACCGATGGCCTCCGGAAAAGGGACAGCGGAGGTGTTGCGGCGGACACCCGGACTTTCCCTTTATAGGTCAAGGATGTGACGCACGTCAATGAGCTGAACAACCGTCATGGATGTGAACGGTCAGCCGGTGATGCTCGGCGCGCCGGTCTCGAGGTGCCCGCTGAACCGGCGGAGGAACTTCGGGTCGGCGTCGAGCGTCGCTGACAGGTCGTACCAGCCGGACCCGTAGGCGACCGGGTTCCAGTCGTCCGTCAGGGTCTGCCCGCCCGCCAGCGAGTACGTCCACGGGCCGTCCGTGCGGTAGTGGTTGGCCGTGATGGTGAGCTTGACCGCCGACGTTCCGCTGTTGCGCATGGTCAGCCGCAGCTTGTTCTCGGTCGTGTAGCCGCCGAGGACGTCGACACCCGCGCCCGCGCTGTTCGCGTCTCCGGCCAGGACCCAGCGGAACCGGTTGGGCCCGTGGACCGCGACGCCGTACTTGCCGCCGCCGTAGAGCTGGATCCGCCAGGTGTCGCTGACCTGCGCCCCCGGCGCGACGTCGTAGGGCCACGGGCCGTCGGTCTGGCCGTCGTTGCGGTACGCCATCAGCTGCACGACCGCGGTGCCCTGGTTGGCGAACGTCGTGGTGAGGATCTGGTGGTCCGCGCTCAGCGACGTCGTCACCAGCGGCCGGTAGGGGAGCGCGCGGGCCGGGCGGGTCCCCGCCTCCTGCACCGGGACCTGCTGCTTCCCGGTCGCGGGCGGGGCCGGCTTGGGCAGCTTCTTCTGGGTGTCGTCGGCCTGCTTGCGCAGCGCCGCGGTGTCGGGCAGCAGCGGGATCCGGGTGTCCGGCGTACCGAAGTCGAAGCACGTCATCAGGTCGCCGCACAGCGCGCGGCGCCAGGCGCTGATGTTCGGCTCGGCGACGCCGGTCCAGCGTTCGAGGAACCGGATCACCGAGGTGTGGTCGGTGACCTCGGAGCTGACCCACCCGCCGCGGCTCCACGGCGAGATCACCGTCATCGGCACCCTCGCGCCGAGTCCGATCGGCTTGCCGCCGACGTACTCGCCCGCGGTTCCCGGCGGCGCGATCGGCGGGGCGACGTGGTCGAAGAAGCCGTCGTTCTCGTCGTAGTTGATGAGGACGACCGTGGACTCCCAGAGTTTCGGGTTGGCCCACAAGGCGTTCAGCACGGTCTGGGTGTACGCGGCGCCGTCGACCGGGCGGGCTTCGGGGTGCTCGCAGTAGCCGTAGGGTGCCACGACCCACGACACGCGGGGGAGCGAGCCGCTCGCGCAGTCGGCTTTGAACTCCGCGAGGACGTGGTCGACGTCCTTGCCCTGTCCCGAATCCGGGCCCCAGGTCTTGAACACACTGGCCCGTTTGGACAAGTCGGAGTTGTAGTCCTGGTGGTAGGCCTTGAAGAGCCACAGCGGGTTGTCGCCGTAGTCGCCGACGAAGGAGCCGCCCGCGTCGCCGACCTCCTTGTTGGCGTACACCTTCCACGAAACCCCGTTCCGTTGCAGGCGTTCCGGGTAGGTCGTCCAGCTGAAGACCGGCTTGTAGTCGGCGGGGTTGTAGTTCGCCGGGCCGCCGCCGTGGGCGTCGGCGTCGATGGTGCCGGTGAACAGGTAGAGCCGGTTGGGCGTGGTCGGGCCCTGCACCGAGCAGAAGTAGTGGTCGCACACCGTGAACGCGTCCGCGAGCGCCCGGTGGAACGGGATGTCGCCGTCGGTGAAGTACCCCATGGTCATCTCGCCCTTGGCGGCGACCCACGCGTTGTTGGCGCCGCCGGCGATCGCCTGGTGCTGGTCGGCCCAGCCGTGCCCGAGGTCGCCGAGGTCCTGACCGTCCACTTTGGTCGTGTCCACCCGGAACGGCAGCAGGTACTTGCCATCACCGCGGCCGGAATCGGGCTGGTGGAAGACGTCCTGGCCGTTCGGCAGCACGATCGCCGACCGGTCGCCGTACCCGCGGACGCCCTTCATCGTGCCGTAGTAGTGGTCGAACGAGCGGTTTTCCTGCATGAGGACGACGACGTGCTCGACGTCGGACAGGCTGCCGGAGACGCGGGGCTCGGCGAGCGCCTCGGCCATGCCGGGCGGCAGGGCGCCGAGGGCGCCGGCGGCGGCGACCCCGCCGAGGAAGCTGCGGCGGGTGAGCTCGTGCGGGTCGGCCATCACGGGAGCCTCCAGGGTGACCACGGCAGGGCTGCGCCAGCGTAGGTGATCGAAGCTGTTCGTAAACACCGACGTTCGGACGGAATCATGCAGAAAGAAGTTCACGATCTGTTCGATCGGCGGGCAGGCCGCGTGACACTTTCCGGTGACCCGGAGGTGAACCCGTGCCGGACGGGGAATCTCTCCGGGCACAAGCCCCTGGCCCACAGGGGATTCCGGGAGGAGAGCACCATGAAGACCCGTATCGCCGCCCTCGCGGCCGCGCTCGCCCTCGCTTCGGCCGTCGCCACGGCGGCCCCCGCGTCGGCCGACCCGGTCCCCGGCAACGCCAACCAGTTCTACGCCTACTGCGCGGTCGACCTGCTGGGCGTTCCGCTGGGGTGCACCGAGACCGACGCGGCGCACGCGTCGCACATCTGCCAGTACGTCGCGACCGGCGTGGGGCTGGGCCTGGACTGCATCCAGCGCTGACGTTGCCCGAAAGTACCCGGTGGTCCGGACCATCGGGTACCGTCGGAAAATCCCCGACCGGTTATCCTTGTTCTTCGCCAGGCACCCGTTCATACTTTGTTGTGTTCGACAACAAATAGGGCGCCGGTGAGCCGCCAGCCGTCGCCCGCGGAACGGAAGGGGCGACGACGATGTCGACCAGGAACTCCGCCCGATGGCGGCGGACCGCCCGCCTGCTGGCGGTGCCCGCGACCCTGCTCGTCGCCGGGACCGTGGTGACCGCACCGCAGAGCCAGGCCGCGCCGGCTCAGACCTTCGCGAGCTTCACCGACGACTTCGACGGCCCGGCGGGCAGCGGCGTCGACGGCTCGAAGTGGGGTCACGAGACCGGTGACAACGTGAACAACCACGAGCGGCAGTGGTACACCGACGGCACCGCCAACGCGGCGCTCGACGGCCAAGGTCACCTCGTGATCACCGCGAAGAAGGAGAACAGCGGGAACAACTGCTGGTACGGCGCGTGCGAGTACACCTCGGCGCGGCTCAACACCTCCGGCAAGTTCACCGCGTCGTCCGGGCACGTCGAGGCTCGGATGAAGCTGCCCCGCGGGCAGGGCATGTGGCCCGCGTTCTGGATGCTCGGTTCGGACATCGGCAGCGTCGGCTGGCCGCAGTGCGGCGAGATCGACGTCATGGAGAACGTCGGGTTCGAGCCGAACACCGTGCACGGCACCATTCACGGCCCGGGCTACTCGGGCTCCGCCGGCATCGGCGCGCCCTACAGCGGGCCGAACTTCTCCGACGACTTCCACACCTACGCGGTCGACTGGTCGCAGGACAAGATCGTATGGTCGGTCGACGGCAACGCCTACCAGACCCGCACGCCGGCCGACGTCGGCGGCAACCAGTGGGTGTTCAACCACGACTTCTTCGTGATCTTGAACCTCGCGGTCGGCGGCTACTGGCCCGGTGACCCCGACGGCAGCACCCAGTTCCCGCAGCAGCTCGTGGTCGACTACGTCCACGTGAGCTGAGGGGATCAGACCAGCGGGACCGGCTTCCCTTCACGCGCGGTGCGAGGGGGGCCGGTCCCGCGCCACGTCCCGGCTCTGTCACAGAACCGGGACATTTCTGGTTCAGACCTGTCGAAGAACCCCGACGGCCCGGCGATCTTCCCCGGACACAGTGACGTCAGAGCGCTCACGAAGCGCCCCGGCACCCGGAGGAGACCCATGGCCAGAACCCGCATCCCACCCGTCGTCGGCGGCTTGGCCGCCGCTGCGGCGGTGGCGCTCGCCGCGGCCTGCTGGGTCCTCTTCCCGCCCTCGGTCGACGGCCGCGCGAGCGCCGCCCGGCCCGTCGTCGACCTCGCACTGCCGTGGCCGGACGGTGGGCAGGCCAGTGCCGAGGTCCAGGGGCTGGGCTCGCTGGGCAGCCGCGGGGACCAGCGGCCGGTGCCGATCGCCAGCGTCACCAAGGTCATGACCGCGTACGTCGTGCTCAAGGGTCACCCGCTCGCCCCGGGGGAAGCGGGCCCGATGATCACCGTCGACGAGCAGGCGGACGCCGAGTCGACCTCCCGCGAAGAGTCGACCGTGACCTTGCGGGCCGGGCGGCAGGTCAGTGAGCGCGACCTGCTGGCGCTGATGCTCGTCCCGTCCGGCAACAACGCCGCCCGGCTGCTCGCCCGCTGGGACGCCGGCAGCCAAGAGGACTTCGTCGCGAAGATGAACCGCGAGGCCGCGGCGCTCGGCATGGCCGACACGACCTACACCGGCGCCAGCGGGGTCGAGGACTCGACCACGAGCACCGCCACCGACCAGCTGCGCCTGGCCCGCGAAGTGATGCGCAACGCCGTGATCCGCGAGATCGTCGCCACGACGAGCCTGCGCGTCGACGGCGTGCCCGGTGTCGTCAACACGAACACCCTCCTCGGCCGGGACGGCGTGATCGGGCTGAAGACCGGTTCGTCGACCGCCGCCGGCGGGGCGCTGATGTGGGCGGCGAAGGGACCGGGCGGCAAGCTCATCCTCGGCGTCGTCCTGCACCAGAACCCGGGCGGGAGCCCGGCGCAGGGACTGAGCGCCGCGCTCGAGAACAGCCGGACGCTGATCGCTGCCATCCAGCCCGAACTGCCGGCGGCCACGCGATGACCGCGACCCTCGAACCGGAGAAGACCGTGCCGGACCGCGGGACCTGGCGTCGCGGCCGGGTGATCGCGGTGTTCTCCGCGCTGACGGCGCTGCTGCTGCTCGCGCACTCGCTGGTGCCCAACTGGGTGGGCAACGCCGGCAGCCTGCTGGAGACCTTCCTGCCCTGGACGGGACTGCTCGTGCTGCCGCTGCTCGTGGCCGCGCTGCTCCGGCGGTCGGCGCTGGCACTCGTGTCGCTGCTGCTGCCGGCGCTGGTCTGGGGCGGCTCGTTCGGCGGCAGGCTGTTCGACCGGACGGAAGCCGGCGGGGACCTGACGATCGTCTCGCACAACGTCAACGACGAGAACCCGGACCCGGCCGGCACCGCGCGCGCACTGGCGGCCTCGGGGGCGCAGGTGATCGCGTTGGAGGAGCTGAAGAAGTCCGAGATCCCGAAGTACGAGGACGCGCTCGCGGGCCGCTATCCGCACCACTCGGTGCAGGGGACGGTCGGCGTCTGGAGCACGTTCCCCCTCCGCGACACCCGGCCGGTGGCGATCATGCCGTGGACGCGCGCGCTGCGGACCACTGTGGACACTCCGAAGGGTCCGGTGGCGGTCTTCGTCGCGCACCTGCCGTCGGTGCGGGTCCGGCTCGACTCGGGCTTCACGGCGAACGGGCGCGACGAGGCGATCGGCCTGCTCGCCGACGCGGTGGCGGGGGAGCCGTCGCCGCGCACGGTCCTGGTCGGCGACTTCAACGGCACGGCCGACGACCGGGCGCTGGCGCCCATCACCGCGCGGATGCAGTCCGCGCAGGACGAAGCCGGGGACGGCTTCGGGTTCAGCTGGCCGGCCGGGCTGCCGATGGCGCGGATCGACCAGGTCTTCGTGACGGGCGTTCGGCCGGTGGCGTCGTGGACGTTGCCCGCGACCGGCAGCGACCACCTCCCGGTCGCGGCGTCGCTGGCCCTGTGACGCCGCTTCCGGACCCGCGAACATGCGCCCTGAACACCGCGGGCGCCGGCACCCGGTGATTAACAAACAACCTTTCCCGCAGGTCCAGCGGTGAAGCCACGAACGACAGCCCTTCCGACGCACGTGACGAGACCGTTACGCACCCCGGTCTTGACCGCGTCGGTGTTATCGCTAACACTGACTCCTCGCCGCCACCCGAACGGGTGACGGGCACCACGTCGAAGCGGACGAAAGGGGACGCCGGTGGCTGAACGACCCCGCTCCGGCGGCCCCGTCAGGGTGACTGCCGCCGGTACGCGGCAGCCCAGCCTGACCGACGTCGCGGGCGTGGCGGGCGTGTCCCACATGACTGTCTCCCGGGTCATCAACGGGACCGGTCCGGTGCGCCCCGAAACCCGCGCCCGGGTGCTCGCCGCCATCGAAGAACTGGGCTACCGCCCGAACTCCGCGGCCCGCGCGCTCGTCACCGGACGCACCGGCACGCTCGGCGTCGTCGCGCTCGAGTCCAATCTCTACGGTCCGGCCAGCACGCTCTACGGCATCGAGAACGCCGCCCGCGAAGCCGGGTACGCGATCACGATCTCCAGTGTCAGCCGGCCGGGCCGGTCGTCGATCGCCGACGCGGTGGAGAACCTCCGCCGCCAGGCGGTCGAAGGCATCATCGTCATCGCCCCGCACGTCACCGCGGGCCGCGCCCTGGAAGCCGCGCCCGCGGACTTCCCGGTCGTCGCCGTCGGGGGCGGGGAGACCGCGCCGGTCCCGGTGATCTCCGTCGACCAGCGCGACGGCGCCCGCCGGGCCACCGAGCACCTGCTCGCCCTCGGGCACCGCACCGTCTGGCACGTCGCCGGCCCCGAGGACTGGCTCGAGGCGCGTGACCGCGAGCTCGGCTGGCGGGAGACGCTGGAACGCCACGGCGTGGACGTGCCGCAGGTGATCCGGGGTGACTGGAGCTCGCGCTCCGGCTACGAGGCGGGGCGATCCCTCGCCAAGGAAGGTGCCCTCGACGCCGTCTTCGCCGGCAACGACCAGATGGCGCTCGGCCTGCTCCGCGCGTTCGCCGAGGCCGGCGTCTCGGTACCGCGGGACGTGCGCGTCGCGGGCTTCGACGACGTGCCCGAGGCGGCGTACTTCACGCCGCCGCTGACCACGGTGCGCCAGGACTTCATCGAAGTCGGCCGGCGCACGTTCGGCCTGCTCACCCAGCGGATGGACGGGGGCGACAGGCACGCGCGCGCCCTGGTCGTGCCCGAGTTGATCGTCCGCGAAAGCACCGGGCCGCGTTAGCGCCGTACGCGCGCCCGCCCAGATAAGACCAGCTCCGTGTGTTAACGCTAACAAAAATGATCACCGTCGATCGAGGAGTGAACGTGCTGAAGAAGCGATGGGCCGCCGCGGCGGCCGCGGCAGCGGGACTCGTGCTGCTCACCGCCTGCGGGAGTGGTGGTTCCTCCGGCAGCTCCGGCGGGGCGATCACACTCGGGTTCGCCCAGGTGGGCGCCGAGAGCGGGTGGCGGACGGCCAACACCAAGTCGATCCAGGACTCGGCGAAGACCGCCGGCATCGAGCTGAAGTTCTCCGACGCGCAGCAGAAGCAGGAGAACCAGATCTCCGCGATCCGCTCCTACATCCAGCAGAAGGTCAAGGTCATCGCCTTCTCGCCGGTGGTGGAGTCCGGCTGGGACACTGTCCTCAAGGAGGCGAAGACGGCCAACATCCCGGTCATCCTCACCGACCGGGCGATCGACTCGCCGGACAAGACGCTCTACAAGACCTTCCTCGGCTCGGACTTCATCGCCGAGGGCAAGAAGGCGGGGGAGTGGCTGACCAAGGAGTACGGCAGCGCCACCGGCCAGGTCAACATCGTCGAGCTGCAGGGCACCACCGGCTCGGCGCCGGCGAACGACCGCAAGAAGGGCTTCGCGGACGTCATCGCGGCGGACCCGAAGTACAAGATCGTCGCCTCGCAGACCGGTGAGTTCACCCGCGCCAAGGGCAAGGAGGTCATGGAGGCCTTCCTGAAGTCCCAGCCCAAGATCGACGTCCTCTACGCGCACAACGACGACATGGCGCTCGGCGCCATCGAGGCGATCGAAGCCGCGGGCAAGGTCCCGGGCAAGGACATCAAGATCGTCTCGGTCGACGGCGTGAAGGACGCGCTGACCGCGCTGGCCGACGGCAAGATCAACCACGTCGTCGAGTGCAACCCGCTGCTCGGCCCGCAGCTGATGGACCTGGTGAAGAAGGTCGCCGCCGGCGAGTCGGTGCCCGAGCGCATCGAGACGCAGGAGACCGAGTTCGACCAGGCGTCGGCGAAGGCCGCCCTGCCGCAGCGCCAGTACTGACCCGACCCCCGCGTCCACCCCGGAGCACGCAAATGCCTGAACCGCAGCCCATGGTGCGGATGAGCGGTATCCGCAAGGAGTTCCCCGGCGTCCTCGCGTTGGACGACGTCGCCTTCCGGATGTTCCCCGGCGAGGTCCACGCCCTGATGGGCGAGAACGGCGCCGGGAAGTCCACCCTCATCAAGGTGCTGACCGGCGTGTACGGGGTGGACGCGGGCACGATCGAGCTGAACGGCGAGCAGGTCGCCTTCAGCGGGCCCGGCGAGGCCCAGCGGGCCGGCGTCAGCACGGTCTACCAGGAGGTCAACCTCTGCCCGAACCTGTCCGTGGCGGAGAACGTCTGCCTCGGGCGCGAACCCCGTCGCTTCGGCCGCATCCAGTGGGGCCCGATGCGGCGGCGGGCCGAGGAGCTCCTCGCCCGGCTGGACGTCCACGTGGACGTCTCGGCCGAGCTGAGCACCTGCTCGATCGCCGTCCAGCAGCTGGTCGCGATCGCCCGCGCCCTCGACGTCGACGCGCGGGTGCTGGTGCTCGACGAGCCGACGTCCAGTTTGGACACGGGTGAGGTCGAGCAGCTGCTGAAGGTCGTGCGGTCCCTGCGCGAGCAGGGCCTGGCGATCCTGTTCGTCTCCCACTTCATCGACCAGGTCTTCGCCGTCGCCGACCGGATGACCGTGCTGCGCAACGGAAAGCTGATCGGCGAGTACCGCACGGCGGACATCACGCCCGTCGACCTGGTCACCAAGATGATCGGCAAGGAGCTGCGGGTCCTCGAAACGCTCGAGGAGTCCGGCCCCACCCGGGCCGAGGTCGCCGGCGCGCCGGTGCTCCTGTCCGCCGAGGACCTCGGCCGCAAGGGCGGCGTCGAGCCGTTCAGCCTCGACATCCACGCCGGCGAGGTCGTCGGGCTGGCCGGGCTCCTGGGTTCGGGGCGCACCGAACTGGCCCGGCTGCTCTTCGGCGCCGACCACGCCGACAGCGGGTCCGTGAAGATCGACGGCAGCGCCGCTTCCCTGCGGACCCCGCGCGCCGGGCTCGACCACCGGATCGCGTTCCTCTCGGAGAACCGCAAGTCCGAGGGGCTCGTCGAGGAGCTGACCGTCCGGGAGAACATCGTCCTCGCGCTGCAGGCGTCGCGGGGCTGGGCGCGGCCGCTGTCGCGCCGGCGCCAGGACGAGATCGCGCAGAAGTACATCAAGACGCTCGACATCCGCCCGGCCGATCCGGAAGCGCTGGTCGGCAACCTCTCCGGCGGCAACCAGCAGAAGGTCCTGCTGGCCCGCTGGCTCATCACCGAGCCGCGGCTGCTCATCCTCGACGAGCCGACCCGCGGCATCGACATCGGCGCCAAGACCGAGATCCAGCGGCTGGTCACCCAGCTTTCGGCCGACGGGATGGCCGTCGTGTACATCTCCGCCGAGCTGGAGGAGGTGCTCCGGCTGAGCCACCGCGTCGTGGTGCTGCGCGACCGGAAAGTGGTGGCGCAACGGGAAAACCAGGGGCTCACCGCGGACGACGTCATGGCCACGATGGCCGAGGGGGTGCAGGCATGACCGGCTTGACGAAGAAGCGGCTCTTCTGGCCCGTGGTGGCGTTGCTGGCGCTGCTGCTGGGCGACCTCATCGCGAGCCCATCGTTCTTCTCGATCGAACTGCGCGACGGTCACCTCTACGGGAACCTCGTCGACATCCTGAAGAACGGCGCCCCGCTGATCCTCATCGCGATCGGCATGACGCTGGTGATCGCCACCCGCGGCATCGACCTCTCGGTCGGCGCGGTCGTCGCGATCAGCGGCTCGCTCGCCTGCCTGTGGATCGCCGACCACCCCGACGGCATCGGCGCGACGCTCGTCGCGGTCGGGCTGGCGCTGGGCCTGTCGCTGGTGCTCGGGGTGTGGAACGGCTGGCTCGTCGCTCAGCTGGGCATCCAGCCGATCATCGCGACGCTCATCCTCATGGTCGCCGGGCGGGGGATCGCGCAGCTGATCTCCGGCGGCCAGATCATCACGATCAATTCCGCTCCGTACGAATGGATCGGCAGCGGGTTCGTGCTGACCCTGCCGAGCGCGATCCTCATCGCCCTGGCCGTGTTCGTGCTCGCGTCGCTGCTGGTCCGCCGCTCGGCCCTCGGGCTGCTGGTCGAGGCCGTCGGCGGCAACCCCGAGGCCAGCCGGCTGGCCGGGCTCCGGTCGGCGCGGCTGACCTGGCTCGTCTACGTCTTCTGCGCGCTGTGCGCGGGTATCGCCGGGCTGATGATCAGCGCGAACGTGCACAGCGCGGACGCCAACCACGCCGGGCTGTTCATCGAGCTGGACGCGATCCTCGCGGTCGTCGTCGGCGGCACGCAGCTGACCGGCGGCCGGTTCTCGGTGGGCGGCGCGGTGATCGGCGCGCTGCTCATCCAGACGCTGACCACCACCGTCTACGCCCTCGGCATCCCGCCCGAGGCGATCATGCTGTTCAAGGCCGTGGTCGTGCTGGCGGTGTGCCTGCTGCAGTCGCCCGCGTTCCGCCGCAAGCTCCGGCGCCGCCGGACACCCCCGGCCGGGCAGCCGGCCCCCACGTCCGCTCCCGAGAAGGTCGAGGTCACGGCATGACCACCCTGGACCGCATCCGCGGGTACCGGCCGCGGCAACGGCACCTGCCGATCCTCGCGACGATGGCGTTGCTCATCGGGGCGTACATCTTCGGCGCGTCGAGCTACGACGCGTTCGGGTCCGGGCAGGTTGTGCTCGACCTGTTCATCAACAACGCCTTCCTGCTCGTGGTCGCCGTCGGGATGACTTTCGTGATCCTCACCGGCGGCATCGACCTGTCCGTCGGGTCGGTCGTCGCACTGTCCACGGTGATCTCCGGCGACCTGATGCAGAAGCACGGCTGGTCCGCCTACGCCGCGATCGCGGTGGTGCTGGTGGTCGGCGCGCTGCTCGGCGCCGGGATGGGCGCGCTCATCCACTTCTTCGAGATCCAGCCGTTCATCGCGACGCTGATCGGGATGTTCTTCGCGCGCGGGCTCTGCTACACGATCAGCACCGAGGCGTACTCGATCGACAACGCGACGATCGCCACCCTGGCCCAGACGCAGATCCCGCTCGGCGGCGAGCTGCACATCTCGATCAGCGTGGTGGCCGCCCTGGTCGTCGTCGCGATCGCGGTGTACGTGCTGGCCTTCACGCGGTTCGGGCGCACGGTCTACTCGATCGGCGGCAACGCGCAGTCGGCGATGCTGATGGGCCTCAAGACCGGCCGCACGAAGATCGCGGTGTACACGATCAGCGGGTTCTGCTCGGCCCTCGGCGGGCTGCTTCTGGTGCTGTACAAGTCTTCGGGCGACCCGCTCAACGGCGTCGGCCTCGAGCTGACCGCGATCGCCGCGGTGGTCATCGGCGGCACCATCCTCACCGGTGGCTCCGGCTACGTGCTGGGCACGGTGCTCGGGATCATGGTGCTGGGCATCATCCAGACGCTGATCACCTTCGACGGCACCCTCAACTCCTGGTGGACCTCGATCATCACCGGGGCGCTGCTCTTCGTCTTCATCGTCCTGCAGCGCCTCGTGACCCGGGGGAGCCACCGATGAACCCCGCTTTCCGGCGCGTCCTGGCCGTGCTCGCGGCCCTGACCCTGTTCGCCGCCTTGCCCGTCACGGCCGCCGCGGCCGACCCGGACCCGGCGCTCGCCGGGCACTGGACGTTCGACGAAGGCAGCGGCACGACCGCCGCCGACACCGCGGGCGACCACCCCGCCACCCTGAACTCAGGGGCGGGCTGGGGCCCAGGCATCCGCGGCGGCGCCGTGACGACCGACGGTACGAGCGGGTTCGCCGATGCCGGCGCGCCCGTGCTGGACACGACGAAGAGCTTCTCCGTCAGCAGCTGGGTCAAGCTCGACAAGACGTCGGGCTTCCAGACGTTCGTCAGCATCGACGGCACCCAGGTCAGCACCTTCTTCCTGCAGTTCCGCGACGACTCGCGCCGGTTCGCCTTCACCCGCCTCGCCGGGGACGCCCCGGCCGACGGCGTTGTCGCGGGCGCGAACTTCGACCCGGTCGCGGGCCAGTGGTACCAGCTCACCGGGGTGTTCGACGCGGCGATGTCAACGCTGTCGTTGTACGTGGACGGCACCCGGCAGGCCACGGTGGCCGCGCCCGCCGGCTGGGCCGGCACCGGCCACCTGGTGATCGGCCGCGGCAAGTACGGCGGCAACCCGGTGGACTACGTGGACGGCACGATCGACGACGTCCGCGCCTACCGCGGCGTGCTGACCCCGGCCGACGCCGCCCGGCTGGCCATCGCCGGGCACTGGGCCCTCGACGAAGGCACCGGCACCACCGCGGCCGACGACTCCCTCGACGCGCGCACCGCCACCCTGACCGGCGGCGCGACCTGGGGCGACGGCGTCGTCGGCCCGCACGGCGTCACGCTGAACGGCACCGACGCGGCGATCGACGCCCCGGCCCCGGTCGTCGACACCGCGCAGAGCTTCTCGGTGTCCGCGTGGGTCAAGCCGACGGCGGCCACCGGCTTCCGGACCGCCGTGAGCGTCGACGGCTCGACGATCAGCGGCTTCTACCTCCAGCGCGCGGCCGACGGCCGGTTCGCGTTCACGCGCCGGGCGGCCGACGGCGACACGGCGTTGTCCGCGGCCGTCTCGACGCTGCCCGCGCAGGCCGACCAGTGGCAGCACGTCGCCGGCGTCTACAACCGCGCCGCCGGCACGCTTTCCCTGTACGTCAACGGAACCCTGCAGCAGAGCGTTCCGTTCACGACGCCGTGGACCGCGGGCGGGCACCTGGTCATCGGGCGCGGCAAGTGGGCCGGCAGCCCGGCCGACTGGTTCGCCGGAGGAGTGGACGACGTCCGCGCCTACCCGACGCCGCTGACCGCGTCCGCCGTCGCCGCGCTGGCGGCGAGCGGGTCGTGGCACTTCGACGAAGGCGCGGGCACGGTCGCGCGTGACTCTTCGGCCAACGCGGCCGACGGCACCCTGCGCGGCGCCACCTGGACCGCGGGCGCGGCGGGCAAGGCCGTCCAGCTCGACGGCAAGTCCACTGTGGACATGGGCGCCTCGCCCGCGTTCGACACCGGCACCGGCTCGCTCTCCCTGGCCGCGTGGTTCCGCACGAGTGCGGACGGCACCCTTGTCGACCACGGCGACGGCTACGCGCTCGGCGTGACCGGCGGCAAGCTCACCGCGCGGATCGGCACCGTCCAGGTGACGACCACCGGGGGTGGACTCGCCGACGGCAGCTGGCACCACGCCGCCGTCGTCCTCGACCGCGCGTCACAGCGGCTCACCGTCTACGCCGACGGCGACGCGGCCGCGGTCACCAGCACCTGCGGCACCCCCACCGGCACCACCCTCGACGTCTCCGCCTGCCCGGCGTCCGGGACCAGCACCGCGGCCTTCACCGTCGGTGCCGGGTTCACGGGCGCGATCGACGAGGTCGAGCTGCGCCGCTTCCCGCTGTCCGCGGCCCAGATCGGCACTCTCGCCGGGGCCAACCAGCTGGCCGTGGACGCCAACGTCGTCCGCGCCAACACCCGCCCGACGACCTACGGCTCGATCCTCGAGGACATCAGCCACTCCGTCGAAGGCGGGCTCTACGCCGAACTGGTCCGCAACCGCACCTTCAAGGAGGCCTACCAGCGCGGCAGCGGCGCGGGCGACACGCCCGTCCCGTACTGGTCGCCGCTCACCTCGGCCGGCGCGTCCGGCACCTACGCGATCGACACCGCGACCCCGCTGAACACCGCGCTCGACCGGTCGCTGAAGCTGCACGCCGACGCGGTCCCGGCCGGTGGGCGCGTGGCGGCCGCCAACGTCGGCTACTACGGCGTCGCGGCGAAACCGGCCACGAAGTACACCGGCAGCTTCTTCGCCCGCGGAACCTGGACCGGCGCCGTCCGTGTCAGCCTGGAGAAGCCGGACGGCACCGTGCTGGCGAGCAAGGACGTCCAGCCGGTCGGCGCGAGCTGGGCGCAGCAGACGTTCAGCTTCACCACGCCGTCGACGATCACGACGTCCACCGACAACCGGGTCGTCGTCTCGCTGGTCAACAAGGGGAAGAAGACACTCGCCGGGGACGCCTGGTTCCAGCAGGTGTCGCTGTTCCCGCCGACGTTCAAGAACCACGGCGTCCGCCTCGACCTCGGGCAGAAGCTCGCCGCGATGAAGCTCGGCCTGTTCCGCGTCCCGGGCGGCAACTTCCTCGAGGGCAACACGCTCGACACGCGGTTCGCGTGGAAGAACACCATCGGCAAGCCGGAAGAACGGCCCGGCCACCAGAACACCGCGTGGGGCTACTGGTCCACCGACGGCTTCGGCATCCTCGACTACCTCGAGCTGTCCGAGGACATCGGCGCCCAGCCGCTCTTGGCCCTGTTCGCCGGTTACACCTTGAACGGCCAGCACGTCAGCCAGGCCGACTACCCGCAGTACGTCCAGGAAGCGCTCGACGAGATCGAGTACGCCATCGGCGACGCCTCCACGACGTGGGGCGCGAAGCGGGTCGCCGACGGGCATCCGGCGGCGTTCGACCTGCACTACGTCGAGGTCGGCAACGAGGACTGGTTCGACGGCTCGGGCAGCTACGCCTGGCGCTTCACCGACATGTTCAACGCCATCAAGGCGAAGTACCCCCAGCTGACCGTCATCGCCACCACCGGCGGCCTGCAGGGCGGGGCCGCGTCGAACACGTCGACCGGGGTGCGCCCGGACGCCGCGGACGACCACTACTACCAGTCGCCGCAGTGGTTCACCGACAACTCGACCCGGTACGACACGGCGGACCGCAGCGGCCCGGACATCCTCGTCGGCGAGTACGGCGCCCAGGACGGCCGGCCCACCGGCACCCTGGCCGCCGCCATCGGCGAGGCCGCGTTCCTCACCGGGCTCGAACGCAACAGCGACGTCGTCATCGGCTCGATGTACGCGCCGGTGCTGGTCCAGGAGAACCAGTCCAGCTGGCCGGTCAACCTGATCGGCTTCGACGCCGGGAGCAGCTACGGCTCACCGTCGTACTGGGTGCAGCAGATGTTCTCCAGCACGCTCGGCAAGCAGATCGTGACCAGCCGCCTGAACCAGGGCAGCCCGCTGCGTCAGGTGGTGAACGTGACCACCAAGGCAGGAAGGAAGACGTTCACGGTCAAGCTCGTCAACCCGACCGGCCAGGTGCAGACCGCGCGGCTCGCGCTCACCGGTGTCACCGCCGTCGACGGCACCGGGACGCTCACCACGCTCACCGGCGACCCGGCGGGGCGCAACAGCCTCGCCGCGCCGGCCGCCATCGTGCCGCAGACCAGGGAGATCACCGGGCTGGCGGCGACGTCGAAGCTGACGTTGCCCGCGAACTCCGTGACGACCCTGGTCCTGACCGGCCGCTAGAACTCCGGGGCGCGGCGCGCAGACCGCCGCCCGCGCCGCGCCCCGGTCACCAAACAGGAGGGAGAGGACACCGTGGCAGAACCACTCACCGTCGGCGTCGACTTCGGCACGCTGTCGGGCCGCGCGGTGGTCGTGCGGGTCCGTGACGGGGCCGAGCTCTGCTCCGCGGTTTTCGAGTACCCGCACGGGGTGCTCGACGAGACGCTGCCCGCGACCGGCCGCGCACTGCCGCCGGACTGGGCGCTGCAGGTGCCCGCGGACTACGTCGGGGTCCTCCGCAACGCCGTACCGGCGGCGCTGCGGGACGCGGGCGCCGACCCGGCCGACGTCGTCGGCATCGCCACCGACTTCACGGCGTGCACCATGGTCCCGACGACCGCCGACGGCACGCCGCTGTGCGAGCTGCCCGAGTTCGAAGCCGAGCCGCACGCCTACGTCAAGCTCTGGAAGCACCACTCGGCCCAGCCACAGGCCGTCCGCATCAACGACCTGGCCCGCGCCCGCGGCGAGAAGTGGCTGCCGCGCTACGGCGGGCTGATCTCCTCGGAGTGGGAGTTCGCCAAGGGACTCGAGCTGTTCGAAGAGGCCCCGGCCGTCTACGCGGCGATGCGGCACTGGGTCGAGGCGGCCGACTGGATCGTCTGGCAGCTGACCGGGACGTACGTCCGCAACGCGTGCACGGCCGGGTACAAGGGCATCCTGCAGGACGGCCAGTACCCGAGCCGCGACTTCCTCCGCGAGCTTTCGCCGGGCTTCGAGTCCTTCGTGGCCGACAAGCTGGAACACCCCTTGGGGCAGCTGGGTTCGCGCGCGGGCGGCCTGACCGCGGAGGCGGCCGGGTGGACCGGGCTGCCGGAAGGCATCGCGGTCGCCGTCGGCAACGTCGACGCGCACGTGACCGCGCCCGCCGCGAACGCCGTGGAGCCCGGGCAGATGGTCGCGATCATGGGCACCTCGACGTGCCACGTGATGAACGGCGCCGAGCTGCGCGAGGTCCCCGGCATGTGCGGGGTCGTCGACGGCGGCATCGTGACCGGGCTGTGGGGCTACGAAGCCGGGCAGAGCGGCGTCGGCGACATCTTCGGCTGGTTCGCCGACCACTTCGCCCGGGACGGGCACGAGCAGCTGACCCGGTTGGCCGCCCGGCAGGAGATCGGCGAGCACGGGCTCGTCGCGCTGGACTGGCACAGCGGCAACCGCTCGGTGCTCGTCGACCACGAGCTGTCCGGCGTCATCGTCGGGCAGACCCTGGCGACCCGCCCCGAGGACGTCTACCGCGCACTGCTGGAGGCCACGGCGTTCGGCACCCGCAAGATCGTCGAGACGTTCGGCGAGGCCGGCGTGCCGGTCACCGAGCTGATCATCGCGGGCGGGCTCGTGAAGAACGCGCTGCTGATGCAGATCTACGCCGACGTCACGAACCTCCCGCTGTCGGTCATCGGCTCCGAGCAGGGACCCGCGCTCGGGTCGGCCATCCACGCGGCCGTCGCCGCCGGGGCCCACCCGGACGTCCGCGCCGCCGCCGCGGCGATGGGCTCGGTCCGGCGCGCGGTGTTCCAGCCGGTGCCGGCCCACGTCGCCGCCTACGACGAGCTGTACGCCGAGTACACGACGCTGCACGACTACTTCGGCCGCGGCGGCAACGATGTCATGCACCGCCTCGCCGCGCGCCGCCGCGAAGTCGCGAAAGGACGGTCCTGATGTCGTTGACCGACGAAATCCTCGGCACCGTCGGGGAACTGCGGGAGACCGTGGCGAACCTGCACGGCGAGCTGACCCGCAACGCGCTGGTCATCTGGACCGCGGGCAACGTCTCGGCCCGGGTCCCCGGGCGCGAGCTGATGGTGATCAAGCCGTCCGGGGTGTCCTACGACGACCTGTCCGCCGACACCATGGTCGTCACCGACCTCCACGGTGAGCTGGTCCACGGCGAGCTGGCGCCGTCTTCGGACACCGCCGCGCACGCCTACGTCTACCGGCACATGCCCGAGATCGGCGGCGTCGTGCACACCCACTCGACGTACGCCACGGCGTGGGCCGCCCGCGGCGAGCCCATCCCGTGCGTGCTCACGATGATCGCCGACGAGTTCGGCGGAGACATCCCGGTCGGGCCGTTCGCCCTGATCGGCGACGACTCCATCGGCCGCGGCATCGTCGAGACGCTGCGCACGAGCCGCTCCAAGGCCGTGCTGATGCGCAACCACGGCCCGTTCACCGTCGGCCGCACGGCGCGGGACGCGGTCAAGGCCGCGGTGATGGTCGAGGACGTCGCCCGCACCGTGCACAAGGCCTTCGAGCTCGGCACGCCCGAACCCCTCCCACCCGAGGACGTCGACCGGCTCTACGCCCGGTACCAGAACGTCTACGGCCAGCACTGAACCGCTTCCAGGAGAAACGATGACCCGCGCGTCGAAACCCCAGCTCTGGTTCCTCACCGGGAGCCAGGCCCTCTACGGCGAGGAGACCCTCGAGCAGGTCGCCGGCCAGTCCCTGCGCATCCAGCAGCTCCTGGCCGCCGCCGGCGGGCTCCCGGCCGAGATCGTCGGCAAGCCGGTGCTGACCGAAGCCTCGTCGATCCGGCGGGTCCTGCAGGAAGCGAACGCCGACGCCGCCTGCGTCGGCGTCATCGCGTGGATGCACACCTTCTCGCCCGCGAAGATGTGGATCACCGGGCTGGACGCGCTGCGCAAGCCGCTGCTGCACCTGCACACCCAGCTCAACGAAGCCCTGCCGTGGTCCACCATCGACATGGACTTCATGAACCTCAACCAGGCCGCGCACGGCGACCGCGAGTTCGGGTTCATCCAGACCCGACTGGGCGTGCCGCGCAAGACGGTCGCCGGGCACGTCTCCGACCCGGTCGTCGTCGCGCGGATCGACGCGTGGGCGCGCGCCGCCATCGGTGCCGACCACCTGCGCAACCTCCGGCTGGCCCGGTTCGGCGACAACATGCGCGACGTCGCCGTCACCGAGGGGGACAAGGTCGAAGCCGAGCTGCGGTTCGGCGTCTCGGTCAACACCTACGGCGTCAACGACCTCGTCGAGCTGGTCGACTCGGTGTCCGAAAAGGACACGGTGGACCCGCTCGTGGCGCGGTACGCCGAGGATTACAACGTTGTCGCGGACCTGGCGGCCGGGGGAGCGCGGCACGACTCGCTGCGGTACGCGGCCCGGATCGAAGCCGGGATGCGGAAGTTCCTGACCGACGGCGGGTTCGGCGCGTTCACCACGAACTTCGAGGACCTCGGCGGCCTGCGCCAGCTGCCCGGGCTCGCCGTCCAGCGGCTGATGGCCGACGGCTACGGCTTCGGCGGCGAGGGCGACTGGAAGACCTCCGCGCTCCTCGCCGCGGTCAAGGCGATGGGCGTCGGTGTCGGCTGGGGCACCTCGTTCATGGAGGACTACACCTACCACTTCGGGCCGGGCACGCCGAAGATCCTCGGCGCGCACATGCTGGAGGTCTGCCCGAGCATCGCCGCCGCGAAGCCGTCCTGCGAGATCCACCCGCTGGGCATCGGCGGCCGCGAAGACCCGGTCCGGCTCGTGTTCGACGCCCAGCCGGGCCCCGGTGTCACCCTCGGCCTGGTCGACCTCGGCGACCGGTTCCGGCTCGTCGCCAACGAGATCGAGGTCGTCGTACCCGACGAGCCGCTGCCCAACCTGCCGGTCGCGCGGGCGGTGTGGGAGCCGGCGCCGTCGCTGTCGACGTCGGCCGAGTCGTGGATCACCGCGGGCGGCCCGCACCACACCGTGCTCACCCAGGCCGTGGGCACCGAAACCCTTCGCGACTTCGCGAACCTGCTCGGCGTCGAGCTGCTGGTGATCGACAAGGACACCACGCCGCACGGCTTCGCCGACCGCATCCGCTGGAACCAGGCGTACCACCGCCTCGCCCAGGGCTTCTGAGAAAGGAAGAAGGAACAATGAAGTTCACCAGAACACTCGCGGGGATCGCCGCCGCGGGACTCGTGCTGACGCTGTCCGCGTGCGGCTCGAGCCAGAAAACCGCCGACCAGACGGCGGCACCCGGCGCCGCGAGCGCGGCCGGCGCGCTGGTCGGCGTCACCATGCCGACGAAGTCGTCGGAACGCTGGATCCACGACGGCGACAACATCAAGTCGGCGCTGGAGAAGCTCGGCTACAAGGTCGACCTGCAGTACGCCGAGAACGACATCCCGACCCAGGTGAACCAGATCGAGAACCAGATCACCAAGGGCGCCAAGCTCCTGGTCATCGCCTCGATCGACGGCACCGCCATCACCACCCAGCTGCAGGAAGCGGCGGACAAGAAGATCCCGGTCATCGCCTACGACCGGCTGATCCGCAACTCGCCGAACGTCGACTACTACGCCACCTTCGACAACTTCAAGGTCGGCGTCGAGCAGGCGAACTCGCTGGTCAAGGGCCTGGGCAACGGGCCGGGACCGTTCAACATCGAGCTGTTCGCCGGCTCGCCGGACGACAACAACGCCACGTTCTTCTTCAACGGCGCGATGTCCGTCCTCAAGCCGCTGATGGACAGCGGCAAGCTGGTCGTCAAGAGCGGGCAGACCGACTTCGCCCGCGCGGCCATCCTGCGCTGGGACCCGGCCACCGCGCAGCGGCGCATGGAGGACCTGCTCACCAAGACCTACACCGGTGGTGCGAAGGTCGCGGGCGTGCTTTCGCCGTACGACGGCCTGTCGATCGGCATCCTGTCGGCGCTGAAGAGCAACGGCTACGGCACCGCCGGCCAGCCGTACGCCATCGTCACCGGGCAGGACGCCGAGGTCGCGTCGGTCAAGTCCATCATCGCCGGTGAGCAGTACTCGACGATCTTCAAGGACACCCGCATCCTCGCCGACACCACGGTGAAGATGGCCGACGCGGTGCTCAAGGGCGCCAAGCCCGAGGTCAACAACACCACCGACTACGACAACGGCAAGAAGGTCGTCCCGTCCTTCCTGCTGCAGCCGGTCACCGTGGACAAGGCCAACTACCAGAAGGAGCTCGTCGACTCCGGCTACTACACGGCAGGTCAGCTGAAATGACCGAACTGCTCGGCATGCGCGGGATCACCAAGACCTTCCCCGGGGTCAAGGCGCTGTCGGACGTCACGCTTTCCGTGAACAGCGGCGAGATCCACGCGATCTGCGGGGAGAACGGCGCCGGGAAGTCCACCTTGATGAAGGTGCTTTCCGGCGTCTACCCGCACGGGACGTACGACGGCGAGATCCACTTCGACGGGCAGCGGTGTGAGTTCGGTTCGGTGCGCGACAGCGAGCGGCACGGGATCGTCATCATCCACCAGGAGCTCGCGCTGTGCGGGCAGCTCTCGATAGCCGAGAACATCTTCCTCGGCAACGAACGCGGCAAGCGGGGCTGGGTCGACTGGAACCGCACGAACCACGAGGCCGGCGCGCTGCTCAAGCGCGTCGGCCTCGCCGAAAACCCGGTGACGCCGGTGCAGGAGCTCGGCGTCGGCAAGCAGCAGCTGGTCGAGATCGCCAAGGCGCTGTCCAAGGAGGTCCGGCTGCTGATCCTCGACGAGCCCACCGCGGCGCTCAACGACGAGGATTCGGCCCACCTGCTGGAGCTGCTGCGCGGGCTGCGCCAGGACGGCGTGACCTGCGTGATCATCTCGCACAAGCTCGGCGAGGTGACGGCGATCGCCGACACCGTCACCATCCTGCGGGACGGCCGCACCATCGAGACGCTGGAAGCGGCCGGGCTGACGGAAGAGCGGATCATCACCGGGATGGTCGGCCGCGACCTCGAGCACCGGTTCCCGCCCCGGGAGCCGGACATCGGCGAAGAGGTGCTGCGGATCGAGGACTGGACCGTGCACAGCCCCACCCAGGCCGGGCGGGTCGTCGTCGACAACGCGTCGCTTTCGCTGCGGCGCGGGGAGATCGTCGGACTGGCCGGGCTGATGGGCGCGGGCCGCACCGAGCTGGCGATGAGCGTGTTCGGCCGGTCCTACGGCAAGGACATCTCCGGGAAGATCCTCAAGCACGGCGAGGAGATCGACGTCCGGTCGGTGCGCGACGCCGTCCGCCACGGCATCGCCTACGCCACCGAGGACCGGAAGCGCTACGGGCTCAACCTGATCGAGGACATCCAGCGCAACGTGTCCGCGGCCGGGCTGGGCAAGCTGGCGAAGCGCGGCTGGGTCAACGAGCACGCCGAGCACGACACGGCCGTCGGGTTCCGCCGGAACCTGTCGATCAAGGCGCCGTCCGTGCGCAGCGTGACCGGGAAGCTCTCCGGCGGCAACCAGCAGAAGGTCGTGCTGGCCAAGTGGATCTTCACCGACCCGGACGTGCTGATCCTCGACGAGCCGACCCGCGGCATCGACGTCGGCGCGAAGTTCGAGATCTACACGATCATCAACGAGCTGGCCGCGCAGGGGAAGGCCGTGCTGGTCATCTCCTCCGAGCTGCCGGAGCTGCTCGGGCTCTGCGACCGGATCTACGCGCTGTCGGCGGGGCGGATCACCGGCGAGGCGACCCGCGAACAAGCCACCCAGGAACTGCTGATGCAGTACATGACGAAGGAACGGGAATGACCACGACCGAAGCGCGGCCCGCCGCGCCCGCGGCCGAGCGCTCCAAGCGGAGGATCTCGATCAACCCGCGCCAGAGCGGCATCTACGTCGCGTTCGCGCTGATCGTGGTGCTGTTCGAGGTGCTCACCGGCGGCGCGCTGCTCGAACCGCAGAACATCTCCAACATCATCGTGCAGAACAGCTACGTGCTGATCCTCGCGATCGGGATGATCCTGGTGATCATCTCCGGGCACATCGACCTGTCCGCCGGCTCGGTCGTCGCGATGACCGGCGCGGTGTCGGCGGTGCTGATGGTGAACTGGCACCTGCCGTGGTTCCTGGCGGTGCTGATCACCCTCGTCGTCGGCGCGGCGATCGGGGCCTGGCAGGGGTACTGGGTCGCCTACTTCGGGATCCCGGCGTTCATCGTGACGCTGGCCGGGATGCTCGCGTTCCGCGCGCTGACCCTGACGGTGCTGGGCAACCAGGGCATCGGGCCGTTCCCGGACGCGATCCGCACGCTGTCGAACGGCTTCACCGACGGCTACCTGGGCAACATCGGCCTCGGGCCGCTCGGCGGCGCGGACCTGGTGTCCCTGCTGGCGGGCGTCGTCGCGGTGGCCGGGATCGCGTTCACCCAGTGGCGCAAGCGCTCGGCGCGGCTGGGCTACGGCCAGGACGTCGACCCGTTCCCGGTGTTCGTGCTCAAGATCGTCGGGATCGCGGTGCTGGTGCTCGCGCTGGTGGTGCAGCTGGCGCGGTTCAAGAACCTGCCGTGGGTGCTGATCCTGCTGGCGGTGCTGGTGCTCGGCTACTCGCTGGTGGCGGGCAAGTCGGTGTTCGGCAGGCACATCTACGCCGTGGGCGGCAACCTGCAGGCCGCGACGCTTTCGGGTGTCAAGGTCAAGTCGGTGACGTTCTGGATCTTCGTCAACATGGGCGTCCTGGCGGCGCTGGCCGGGATCATCTTCGCGGGCCGGCTGAACCAGGCGGGCCCGACGGCCGGCGTGAACTTCGAGCTGGACGCGATCGCGGCGGCGTTCATCGGCGGCGCGGCGGTCCAGGGCGGCGTCGGCAAGGTGGTCGGCGCGATCACCGGCGGGTTGATCATGGCGGTGATCAACAACGGGATGTCCCTGATCGGCGCACCGAGCGAGCGGGTGATGCTGGTGAAGGGCGTGGTGCTGCTGGCAGCGGTGGCGTACGACATCTGGACGAAGCGCCGCGCGGCTTCCTGACCCGGGGTGTTTCGAAGGGGGCCTTTCCCGAGTACGGGGAAGGCCCCTTTCGCTTGGCTTCGTTCACCGTGATGCCTCCCCAATCACACGCGATGCCTCCCCAATCACGCGAGATCCGCGGTCGATCACCCCGGCAGCGGCTTCGCCGGTGCGCGAAAGGGCATCGCGGGTGATCGAGCGGGCATCACGCGTGATCAGAGGGGCATCAAGCGTGACTGGAGGGGCATCACACGTGATTGAGGGGACGACACGAAGGGCCGCGCCGGGGACCCGGCGCGGCCCTTCGTGGTCACTGGCGGCAGTTCTTGCCGGTGTTGATGCAGTTCACCGCCTGGTTCATCAGCCGCTGGCCCATGACGTTCGCGAAGTCGTCGTGGTCCGAGCGCGGGTTGTGCTTCTCCTGGGCGAAGGCGTCCACTTTGTACTGTCCCTTGACCTGGATGTCGTGCGGGATGTCGTAGACCAGCTTGATCACCAGCTGCGGCACGTTCTTGAAGCCCTGCGGGCACTTGCCCTGCTGGTCGGCGAAGACGATGTGCGTGCGGTGGTTGGTGCTGTCGATGTTCTTGCCGTCCCAGCAGTTCGGGAAGGCGTGGATGCGCTCCACCTTGCTGTTCTGCGGGCAGATCGGGTAGTGGTCGGTGAGCCGGTCCTCGAAGCCGGTGCAGGTCCAGCTGGGCCGGGCGTTGGCCGGGCCGTTGGTGCTCTGCTTGGCGTCGCCGTAGAGGATGCGGAGGAACTGCGGCATGGCGACGACCTTGCTCGCGCCGCCGCTGGTGAACGTGATCGTCGCCGACTGGACGCGCTGGATCTCGCCGTCGTTGTCGCCGACCTCGTTCTTGTCGTTGACGCCCGGCAGTTCCGCCGGCTGGCCGGTGCTGTTCTGGCCGCCGTTGTCGAGGCCGCCCTGGCCGTTCTGCTTGAGCACGCACGCCGCGAGGCCGCCGAGGTTCGTCGGCTTCGCCGCCCGGCGGCCGATCGCGATGGCGATCCGGTCGATCGTCGCCGCGCGCTTGTCCTTCAGCGGCCCGACGACGGCGTTCTGGATGTCCTGCGGGGTCTTCAGGTCGCCGTTCGCGATCCGCGCGTTCGCCTCGTCGATCTGCTTGTCGAGCAGGTCGAGGTTGCGGTTCACCTCGTCCATGGCCTGGTCGGGGACGTCGGGGAGCTTGCTCGCGACGTCCGGGCAGTCGACCTGGCTGCTCGCCTTGTCGGCCGCGCTGCCGGCGCGGTCGGGCTGCGTGGCGGGCGGGTTCTTGTCCTCGTCACCGGTGTCGATGCGGACGACGGGCCAGAAGTAGGCGGACTTGTCGCCGTTCTTGCACGTCGTTCCGGCCTTGACGAGGCTCTTGTTGTTCGAGTCGGCGTTCGTCGAGAGGTTGCCGACGTAGTCGTGCAGGTGCTGGGCGCCGTTCTTGATGCCGGGCTGGGCGATGAAGTTGTCGGGGTTGAAGTGCTGGTTCTCGTTGCGGCCGCAGTCGACCGTGAACGTGCCGCGCGCGCCTTTCTTCTGCAGCGCCTTGTTCACGTTAACACCGGACGGCACCTTCGCGATGTCGATGAAGAACGACGCGTCGGCGGGATCGGCGCTGGCCTCGCCGGTGCGCCCGGCGGTCGTGGCGACGACGATGCCGCCGACCGCGAGCGCGAGGGCGATACCGCCGGTCGCGATCTTGGTTCGGCGGGAAATGCGATGTCTGCCCGTGGCGGGGGATGTTTTCCGGGGCATGGTCACCTTCTTCGGTTTTTCCGGGCACGACGGGGAAAGCCGCGTGCCCGACGGGGAAGCGCGCGAAACCCGGGGGTGTGGCACCGCGCCGCGGAGATCGGGGACCCGCGTCCGGTGTCACTGGTTCCGGCACTGGCAGGAACGGCCGCGAGAGAGGGCCGGTTCAGCGCGTTATCGTTTCGTTATTTATGGAAAGTGAAGGAAGTTCACGTCTAGTGCTGTGATCGTTAACATCGGTGCCATGACCGAGGACGACGCGGGTCCCAGAGGTCCTTTCGGCACTCGTAGCCGGGGCACGCTCGGCGTGATCGCCACCGGTGCCGCGGCGTCCGGGCCGGCCCTGAACGGTCTGCGCGCCGCCGCGCGTGAGCACGGGTACGTCCTCGTCGTCTTCGGCGTGCCGGGCCGCGGCCGGGCCGCGCTGCCCGCCGCCGTCGCCGGTCTGCTCCTGCAGGGGGTGTCGGGCATCGTGGTGCTCGACCCGCACCTGGCCGCCGAACTGCCCCTGGTCGACGGCGTCCCGCTGGTTCCGGCCGCGTCGGCCGACCAGTCCGCGGGTGCCCGACGGGCCACCGAGCACCTGCTGGAGCTCGGCCACCCGACGGTCTGGCACCTCGGCGGCCCCGAAGACGGCCCGATCGCCCGCGCCCGCGAGCGCGGCTGGCGCGAAACCCTGGAAAACCACGGCGCGGAGGTTCCCCCGGTGGTCCGCGGCGACTGGTCCGCCCGGTCCGGCTACCGCGCCGGCCAGTCCCTGGCGGCCGAACCGGGGGTGGGCGCGGTGTTCTCGGCCAACGACCACATGGCGCTGGGTCTGCTGTCGGCGTTCACGGAGGCGGGCATGCGAGTCCCGCGCGACGCTCACGTGGTCGGTTTCGACGATGTCCCGGAAGCGGCCTACTTCGAACCGCCGTTGACGACGGTCCGCCAGGACTTCGTGGCGGCCGGGCGTCAGACGGTCGCGGCGCTCGCGGCCCGGATCGACGGGGTCGCGACGCCGGTGCGGGAGGCGGTCGAGGCCGAGCTGGTGGTGCGGGAGAGCAGCCGCTGCCTGCGCGCGGGCTGAGCCGAACGGAGGCAGCGGCGCGCGTCACCGGGTGAGCGGCAGCGCCGCCATCCCGCGCAGCGCCGGGTTCCGGCGCCGCTCTGCCGGGCCCCCGAGCCGCAAGCTCGGGAAGCGCTTCCCGAGTTGTTCGAGCAGGACGGTCATCTCGAGCCGGGCCACGGCCGCGCCGAGACACAGGTGCAGGCCGTGGCCGAAGAACAGCCCCCGGCCGGCGTCGCGCGTGATGTCGAAGCGGTCCGGGTCCGCGAACCGCGCGGGGTCCCGGTTCGCCGCGCCGTTGAGCACGATGACCAGCTCCCCGGTCGCGACTCGCGCGCCGTCGAGCGCGGCCGGGCGGGCGGCCGCGCGCTGGCTCATCTGGGCCGCGCCGTCCCACCGCAGGATCTCCTCGGCCGCCCCGGCCGCCAGCCCGGGATCGCCCGCGAGCAGGGCGAACTGATCCGGATGGGTCAGCAGGGCGTGGATCCCGTTGCCCAGCGCGCCGGCGGTGGTCTCGTAACCGCCGCCGAACAACACGACGAGCGAATTGAGCACGTCCTCGACCGGCATCGGTTCCGCGTCGGCGGCGGGGCGGGTCAGCAGCGCGGACGTCAGGTCGTCACCGGGATCCGCCCGCCGCAGCGCGATGAGCTCCGTGAAGTAGGCGCGGAACTCGACGGCGGCCGCGTCGACCTCGGCGCGCAGGTCCGCCGGCATCGCCGGGTCGACCTGCTTGCCGATCAGGTCGGTGACGCCGCGGAGCCGGTCGTGGTCGGCTTCGGGCACGCCGACCAGTCCGCCGATCACCGCCATCCCGAGCGGGTAGAGCACGGTGCCGACGAACTCCGCGGCGCCGCCGTCCGCCGTGGCGTCGGCGAACCGGTCCAGCACCCGGTCGACGGCCCGGCGGACCGTGGGCTCCAGTTCCTGCACGCGCCGGACGGTGAAGTCCCGCATGAGCAACCGGCGCTCGCGCGTGTGCTCCGGCGGGTTCTTCCACGGCAGGAGCGCGGCCAGCAGCACCATGGCCGGGTTGTCGCGCCAGCCCGGCGTGTGCCGGTCGCGCCACTGGGCGTCGAGCACGAGGAAGGTTTCGCCGTCGGCGAGCACCGCCTGGCAGTCGGCGAACCGGCTGAGCACCCAGCCGCCGAAAACTTCGCTGCGGAAGATCGGCGTCTCTTCGCGGAGCTTCGCGTAGATCGGGTACGGATCGGCGAGCCCGCCCGGGGCGGACAGGGACAGCAGGGCTTCGTCGGCGGCTGCGGACATGGTGCTCCCTCCAGTGGCGAACCGGTTCCCGCAGTCTTCTCCCGGTTCCCGCGCCGGGGCAGGGGTCCGGACCCGCTTCACCCGGATGGCAGGCCGGGCTCCGGCCGCCGCGTCAGAGCGTGAGGCGGTCGCCGAGTTCGCGGAGGTGGGCGGGGCTCCCGCAGTCGAGGTCCAGCTGGCGGCGGCGTTCCGCCACGAACGCCCGCCCCAGCCCCGTGCGGTCCGAAGTGGACATCGTGCGGCGCAGGTCGTTCAGCAGCCCGCGTTCCTCCCCGCGTACGTGCGCGTCGACCACGTTCTCCAAGCGCAGCAACGCCTTTTCGAAATCATCGGCTTCGAGAACGGCGAGAAGTTCGTCGGCGAAGGAAGAACCCGGCGAGTCCGGGCGGACGATCCGCTCGGTCGCCGTCGCGTGGGCGACCAGGAGCGCCGCCAGCTCCGCGACCAGCGCCGGACGGTCGGCTTCGGTGTTGCGCAGGTCCCGCAACAGCTGCTCGAACCGGCGGTGGTCGGCGAGCAGCACCTCGACCAGGTCGGACCCGGGCGCGACGGCGGCCGGGCCCGGACGCATCCAGCCGAACGTCAGCTCCACCGCTTGGCGCCAGTGCGCGTACTCGGAGTCGCGGCGGGCCGGGTCCATCGCCGGGAGCCACTGGCCGGCGCGGTGCCAGTTGCGCCGCAGTCCTTCCAGGTCCGGCCAGTACCCGACGGACAGCCCCGCCGCGTACGCCGCGCCGAGCGACACCGTCTCCGCCACCATCGGGCGGACGACCGGGACGTCGAGGACGTCCGCGACGCACTGCATCAGCAGGTTGTCGGCGGTCATCCCGCCGTCCACCTTCAAGGACGTGAGCGCCAGCCCGGAGTCGGCGTTCATCGCGTCGACGACCTCGCGGGTCTGCCAGCCGGTCGCCTCGAGCACCGCCCGCGCCAGGTGGCCCTTCGTGATGTACGACGTCAGCCCGGCGATCACCCCACGCGCCTCGCTGTGCCAGTGCGGGGCGAACAGCCCGGAGAACGCGGGGACGATGTAGCAGCCACCGTTGTCCTCGACGGTCCGGGCGAGGGTCTCGATCTCGGGGGCGCTGCCGATCAGCTCGAGCCCGTCGCGGAACCACTGCACCAGCGACCCGGTGACGGCGATCGACCCTTCGAGCGCGTACACCGCCGGCTCGTCGCCGATCTTGAACCCGACCGTGGTGAGCATGCCGTGGGTGGACAGCACCGGCGTCGAGCCGGTGTTGAGCAGCAGGAAGCTGCCGGTGCCGTAGGTGCACTTCGCCTCGCCGGGCGCGAAGCACGTCTGGCCGAACAGCGCCGCCTGCTGGTCGCCGAGCGCCGCCGCGATCCGGATCCCGGGGACCACGCGGGTCGTGGTGCCGTAGACCTCGGTCGACGACCGGATCTCGGGCAGCATCGCGCGCGGGACGTCGAAGAAGTCGAGCAGCTCGTCGTCCCAGTTGAGGGTGCGCAGGTTCATCAGCATGGTGCGCGAGGCGTTGGTGACGTCGGTGATGTGCACGCCGCCCTCGGCGCCGCCGGTGAGGTTCCAGATCAGCCAGCTCTCGATGGTGCCGAAGAGGACGTCGCCGCGTTCGGCGCGTTCGCGCAGGCCGGGTGTGCGTTCGAGCAGCCAGCGGACGCGCGGCGCGGAGAAGTACGTCGCGAGGGGCAGGCCGCACAGCTGCCGGACGCGGTCGGCCCCGGGTTCGCGGGCCAGCTGTTCGAGCATGGCGTCGGTGCGGGTGTCCTGCCAGACGATCGCGCGCCCGATCGGGTTCCCGGTGTGCCGGTCCCACAGGACGGTGGTCTCGCGCTGGTTGGCGATCCCGAGGCCGACGACCTGGTCCGCGGTGGCACCGGCGTCGGCCAGTGCCTGGGGGACGATCCGCGAGAGGTTCCGCCAGATCTCGACGGCGTCGTGCTCGACCCACCCGGGGCGCGGGAAGTGCTGCTGGTGTTCGCGTTGGACGACCGAGACGAGCCGGCCGCGCGCGTCGAACAGGATGCACCGGGTGGAGGTGGTGCCCTGGTCGATGGACATCACGTACCGCTGGACCATGCCCCTCCCTTCACCATCGCGACGCACCCAAGTCTCGCGAAACCGCCCGCGCCGCGTCCCGGACGTGGCCCAGTAGCCGCGCGCTCGGGGTTCCGTCCGGCTCGCAGACGCGCTCCACCGCTCCCGACACCCCGATCGCACCCACCACGATGCCGCCGTGGCCGCGGATCGGGGCCGCGATCCCCGCCTCGCCGGAGATCATCTCGCCGTTCTCCACCGCCCAGCCCGCTTCGCGTACCTTCGCACACGCGCGCTTGATCGCGGTCTGCGTGACCAGGGTTCGCCGTGTGTAAGCCTCCGGTGACGCCGCGAGCGTCGTGTCGTAGGCCAGCAGCACCTTGCCCAACGCGGTCGCGTGCAGCGGCAGCAGCGTGCCGACGTCGAGGGTCTGCAGGGTGTCGTCCGGCCGGAACACGTGGTGCACCACCAGCACCCGGCCCTCCAGCGGCGCGCCGATCCGGACCGCTTCGCCGCTGCGCGAGGCCAGCGCGTCGGCCCAGTTGATCGCCCGCGACCGCAGCTCGTTGACGTCCAGGTAGCTCGTGCCCAGGTGCAGCAGCGTCGCCCCGAGCTGGTACTTGCCGGTGTCGCGGTCCTGCTCGACGAACCCGACGCCCTGCAGCGTGCGCAGGATGCCGTGCGCCGTCCCCTTGGCCAGTTCGAGGGATTCGGCGATCTCGCCGACGCCGAGCCGTCCCGAGCCGCGCGCCAGCAGCTTGAGGATCGCGGCGGCGCGCTCGATGGACTGGATCGGACCCGGCACGTCCGCACCCTAGCCCGACCGGGCCCGATTCGACAATGTCGAACATCGTCTTCGCGCGTTCGACAATGCCGACCCGCCTCCGTTGACCCGGTGTTTTCGCGAACTTAACTTTCATCCACCAGGGGGAACGAATGGTCCTTTGTGGAGGAAGCAATGGTGCGAAACCTCAAGGCCCACGGACTCGCCGGCGAGATGGCCGCCGAGTTCGTGGGGACGATGATCCTCATCCTGTTCGGGTGCGGGGTGGTGGCGCAGGTCGTCGCCGCGGGCATCGGGGACCACGACAGCATCGCCTGGGCCTGGGGACTCGGCGTCACGCTCGGTGTCTACGTCGCTTCGCGGATCAGCGGCGCGCACCTCAACCCGGCCGTGACCGTCGCCCTCGCGGTGTTCAAGGGCTTCGAGTGGCGCAAGGTCGCCCCCTACGCCCTGGCCCAGACGGCCGGCGCGTTCCTCGCCGCCCTGCTCGTGCGCTGGAACTACACCGAGGTGCTCAACGCCAAGGATCCCGGCCTCACGGTCAAGACCCAGGGCGTG
The DNA here is from genome assembly GCF_902497555.1 of Amycolatopsis camponoti. Classification (NCBI taxonomy): domain Bacteria; kingdom Bacillati; phylum Actinomycetota; class Actinomycetes; order Pseudonocardiales; family Pseudonocardiaceae; genus Amycolatopsis; species Amycolatopsis camponoti. The sequence goes on from NZ_CABVGP010000001.1 coordinate 3,908,729, forward strand.
TTCTCCACCCTTCCGGGTAACGGCACGCTCCCGGTGGGTGACTGGGGCGCCTTCCGCGACCAGATCATCGGCACCGCGATCCTCGTCCTGGTGATCTTCGCGATCACCGACCTCCGCAACACCTCGCCGGGCGCGAACCTGGCCCCGGTCGTCGTCGGCTTCCTCGTCGTCGCGATCGGCATGGCCTGGGGCACCAACGCCGGCTACGCGATCAACCCCGCCCGCGACTTCGGCCCGCGCCTGGCGTCCTGGCTGACCGGCTACGACACGGCGTGGTCCGACCAGTACGGCTTCCCCTACTGGTGGATCCCGATCGTGGCGCCCGTGATCGGCGCCGTCATCGGCGGCGCGATCTACAAGTTCCTCATCGAGCGCCACCTGCCCGCCGGGGAACCGCTGGACGCCATGCCCGCCAAGGACTTCGAGACCGCCGCCTGAGAAGGAGCACGACCATGCCGGACTTCGTCGGTGCCGTCGACCAGGGCACCACCAGCACCCGCTTCATGATCTTCGACCACGGCGGCAACGAGATCGCCCGCCACCAGCTCGAGCACGAGCAGATCCTGCCCAAGCCGGGCTGGGTCGAGCACGACGCCACCGAGATCTGGGAACGCACCCGCTCGGTCATCGCCACCGCGCTGACCAAGGCCAACCTGACCGTCGGTGACCTCGCCGCGCTCGGCATCACCAACCAGCGCGAGACGACCGTGGTGTGGAACCGCCGCACCGGCCGCCCGTACTACAACGCCATCGTCTGGCAGGACACCCGCACCGACCGGATCGCCTCCGCCCTGGAGCGCGAGGGCAAGGGCGAGGTCATCCGCCGCAAGGCCGGCCTCCCGCCCGCGACGTACTTCTCCGGCGGCAAGCTGCAGTGGATCCTTGAGAACGTCGAGGGCGTGCGCGAAGACGCCGAGAAGGGCGACGCCCTCTTCGGCACCACCGACTCGTGGCTCATCTGGAACCTCACCGGCGGCCCGGACGGCGGCGTCCACGTCACCGACCCGACGAACGCCTCGCGCACCATGCTGATGGACCTCGAGACCCTGGACTGGGACGACGAGCTGCTGTCGTTCTTCACCGTCCCGAGGCAGATGCTGCCGGCGATCAAGCCGTCGTCGAACGCCGGCTTCGGCACCACCCGCGCCGGCGGCCCGCTCGGCGGCGAGGTCGTGATCACCGGCGTCCTCGGCGACCAGCAGGCCGCGACCGTCGGGCAGGTCTGCTTCCGGCCCGGCGAGGCGAAGAACACCTACGGCACCGGCAACTTCCTGCTGCTCAACACCGGTCACGAGCTGGTCCGCTCGAAGCACGGCCTGCTGACGACCCTGTGCTACCAGTTCGGCGACGAGAAGCCGGTCTACGCGCTGGAGGGCTCCATCGCCGTCACGGGGTCGGCCGTGCAGTGGCTGCGCGACCAGCTGGGCATCATCAGCGGCGCGTCGCAGAGCGAAAGCCTGGCCCGCCAGGTCGAGGACAACGGCGGCATCTACTTCGTCCCGGCGTTCTCCGGCCTGTTCGCGCCGTACTGGCGCTCGGACGCCCGCGGCGCGATCGTCGGGCTCACCCGCGCCACGACCAACGCTCATCTCGCGCGGGCGACCCTGGAGGCGATCTGCTACCAGACCCGCGACGTCGTCGAGGCCATGCAGAACGACTCCGGCGTCACCCTGGACGTGTTGCGGGTGGACGGTGGCGTCACCGCCAACGAGCTGTGCATGCAGCTGCAGGCGGACATCCTCGGTGTCCCGGTGTCGAAGCCGGTCGTCGCGGAGACGACCGCGCTCGGCGCCGCCTACGCGGCCGGGCTCGCCGTCGGCTTCTGGAAGTCGACCGACGAGCTGGAGCAGAACTGGAACGAGGACAAGCGCTGGCAGCCGTCGTGGACGGAAGAGCAGCGGGCCGAAGGCTACGCGGGCTGGCAGAAGGCCGTCGGCCGCACGCTCGACTGGGTCGACGTCGAATGACCACGAGGAGGAACACCGTGACCGCCCTTTCCCCGAAGTACCGCGCGGACGCCCTGCGGAAGCTGGCGCGTGAAGAGGTCGACGTCCTGGTCGTCGGCGGGGGAGTGACCGGCGCCGGCGTCGCGCTCGACGCGGCTTCGCGCGGGTTGTCCGTCGCGCTCGTCGAAGCGCGGGACTTCGCCGCCGGGACGTCCAGCCGCTCGTCCAAGCTGATCCACGGCGGCCTGCGCTACCTGGAACAGCTGGACTTCAAGCTGGTGCGCGAAGCGCTCAAGGAACGCGGGCTGCTGCTGCAGACCCTCGCCCCGCACCTGGTCCGGCCGGTCAAGTTCCTGGTGCCGCTGAAGCACCGGGTGTGGGAGCGCGGCTACATCGGCGCCGGCGTCACGCTGTACGACACGCTCGGCGGGGCCCGGGCGCTGCCGCGGCACCGGCACCTGTCCAAGCGCGGCGCGTTCAAGGCGGCGCCGGGCCTGGCCGACGACGCGCTGATCGGCGCGATCCAGTACTACGACGCCCAGGTCGACGACGCCCGGCACACGATGACGATCGCGCGGACGGCCGCCGAACAGGGCGCTTCGGTGCTGACGCGGGCTCGGGTGACGTCGCTGCTTCGCGACGGCGAGCGCGTGGTCGGCGCGAAGGTCGTCGACCGCGAGAGCGGCGCCGAGATCGAGGTGCGGGCCAAGACCGTCGTCGCGGCGACCGGCGTGTGGAGCGACGACATGGCGGAGGCGGCGGGGATCCCCGCGCCGTTCACCGTGCGCGCGTCGAAGGGTGTCCACCTCGTGGTGCCGCGGGAGAAGATCGACCTCGACACCGGGCTGATCCTGCGTACCGAGAAGAGCGTGCTGTTCGTCATCCCGTGGGGCAAGCACTGGCTCGTCGGCACGACCGACACCGAGTGGGACCTCGACCGCGAGCACCCGGCGGCGAGCCGCGCGGACGTCGACTACGTGCTGGAGCACCTCAACGCGGTGCTCCGGACGCCGGTGACGCACGACGACATCGAGGGCGTGTACGCGGGACTGCGTCCGCTGCTCGCCGCGAAGGCGGCCGCGACGACGAAGCTGTCGCGGGAGCACGCGGTGGCGCACCCGGTGCCGGGCCTGGTGATCGTGGCCGGCGGCAAGTACACGACCTACCGGGTGATGGCCGCGGACGCGGTCGACGTCGTGGTCGACGAGCTGGGCCGCCCGGCTCCGCCGTCGTGGACCGACCGGCTGCCGATCGCCGGCGCCGAGGGGTACCACGAGCTGTGGGCCGACCGCGCTTCGGTCGCTTCGAAAACCGGACTGCCGCTGCCGCGCGTCGAGCACCTGCTGCAGCGGTACGGCACGCGGATCTGGAACCTCGCCGAGCTCATCAAGGAGGAACCGTCGCTCGGTGAGCCGATCACGGACACGTCGGAGTACCTCCGCGTGGAAGCGGTGTACGCGGTTTCGCACGAGGGCGCGCTGCACCTGGAGGACGTCCTGACCCGGCGGACGCGGATCTCGATCGAGGAACGCGACCGCGGCGTGGCGGCGGCCCCGGTGGTCGCCGGGCTGATGGCCCCGGTGCTGGGGTGGGACGCCCACCGCGTCGACCGCGAGGTGGCCAACTACCTCGCGCGGGTGGAAGCGGAGCGCTCGGCACAGGAAGCCCCGGACGACGCGGCGGCGAACGCCACCCGCCTCGCGGCCCCGGCGCTCCTGTCGAGCTGATCCGGCGTGCTCACGGAGCTGGGACGCATTCCAGCTCCGTGAGCACGTAACGGGCGTTGGCCGAGATGACGGGCCCGTCCACTGTGGAGCGTCGAGCGCTTCGGCCCAGACGTCGAGGGCCGCGTCCACGTCGAACGGCTCGCCGGTGCGGCCCAGTTCCTCGATCGCGCGGCGAGGGTCCGGGCTTCCTTCGCGATGTCACCGGCGCCGCCCGCGGTCAGCGGGAGCCGGACCGTCAGGTCGTCCCCGAGGCGGTACACGGCGTTGACTGTGCCGCCGGAAGCCAGGGGAGTGATCGGCCGGTCCGCCGCTCCGGGAACTGGCCGCGCAGCAGCCGCGGACGAGGGCGGTGTCGATGGCGGGCATGGGATCACCGAACACGCACGTCAACGCGATTTGGTGAGCCGGGGCACCCCGGATTGCACGACGATGCATGGGCGTGCATAATCATTCGCATGTCCAAGGTGCTCACTTCCCTGCCCGTCGGCGAGCGTGTCGGTATCGCCTTCTCCGGTGGCCTCGACACTTCCGTAGCGGTCGCGTGGATGCGCGACAAAGGCGCGGTCCCCTGCACCTACACCGCCGACATCGGCCAGTACGACGAACCCGACATCGAGTCGGTGCCCGGCCGCGCCGGGCAGTACGGGGCCGAGATCGCGCGGCTCGTCGACTGCCGGGAAGCCCTCGTCGAAGAGGGGCTCGCGGCGCTGACGTGCGGGGCGTTCCACATCCGCACCGGCGGCCGCAGCTACTTCAACACCACGCCGCTCGGCCGCGCGGTCACCGGCACCCTGCTGGTGCGCGCCATGCTCGAGGACGACGTCCAGATCTGGGGCGACGGCTCCACCTACAAGGGCAACGACATCGAGCGGTTCTACCGCTACGGCCTGCTGGCCAACCCCTCCCTGCGCGTCTACAAGCCGTGGCTCGACGCGGATTTCGTCACCGAGCTCGGCGGTCGCAAGGAGATGTCGGAGTGGCTGCTGGCCCACGACCTGCCTTACCGCGACAGCACCGAGAAGGCCTACTCGACCGACGCCAACATCTGGGGCGCCACGCACGAGGCGAAGTCCCTGGAGCACCTGGACACCGGCATCGAGATCGTCAAGCCCATCATGGGCGTGGCGTTCTGGGACCCCGAGGTGGAGATCGCCACCGAGGACGTCACCGTCGGCTTCGAGCAGGGCCGGCCGGTGACGATCAACGGCAAGGAGTTCGCCTCCGCCGTCGACCTGGTGCTGGAGGCCAACGCCATCGGCGGCCGCCACGGCCTGGGCATGTCCGACCAGATCGAGAACCGGATCATCGAGGCGAAGAGCCGCGGCATCTACGAGGCGCCGGGCATGGCGCTGCTGCACGCGGCCTACGAGCGGCTCGTCAACGCGATCCACAACGAGGACACCCTCGCCAGCTACCACAACCACGGGCGGCAGCTCGGCCGCCTGATGTACGAAGGCCGCTGGCTGGACCCGCAGGCGATGATGCTGCGCGAGTCGCTGCAGCGCTGGGTCGGCACCGCGATCACCGGCGAGGTCACCCTGCGGCTGCGTCGCGGCGAGGACTACTCGATCCTCGACTCGACCGGCCCGGCGTTCAGCTACCACCCGGACAAGCTGTCGATGGAGCGGACCGAGGACTCGGCGTTCGGCCCGGTCGACCGGATCGGCCAGCTGACCATGCGCAACCTCGACATCGCGGACTCGCGGGCCAAGCTGGAGCAGTACGCGAGCCTCGGCATGGTCGGGGGGAACTCGCACCCGAAGCTGATCGGCGCGGCGCAGGCGGCGTCGACCGGCCTGATCGGCGCGATGCCCGAGGGTGGCGCCCAGGTGATCGCCTCCCGCGGCAAGACCGACGACGACGAGCTGCTCGACAGCGCCGCGATGGAGTTCGGCACGGACTGATCCGCCAGACCCGAAGGCCACCACGCTCGCCGTGGTGGCCTTCGGTGTGTTCAGGGGACGAGCACGACCTTGCCGGTGACGGTCCCGGATTCGGCCAGGCTCAACGCCTTCGCCGCGTCCTCGAGCGGGATCCGCGCCGCCACCTGCGCCCTGAGCTGCCCCTTCGCCGCCAGGGCGAAGACGGCCGTCAGGTCCTCGGCGAGGCGCGCGCGGAAGCGGGTGAGGTTCCGCTTGCCGCCCCAGACGTTGTAGAAGTGCGTCCGGCGGCGGTTGGGGAGCGCGTTCCACCACAGCAGCCGCGCGACCAGCTTCAGCACGGCGGGCTTCGCGCTGCCGCCGGTGTTCACCGTGGACACGCTGCCGTAGGCGACCAGGGTGCCGCCGGGGGCCAGCAGGCGGAACGAGTCGACGATGCCGGGGCCGCCGATGTGGTCGAAGACGGCGTCGACCCCGCCGGGTGCCAGCTCGCGGACCCGGGCCGGGACGTCGCCGCGGTAGTCGAGGGCGGTCGCGCCGAGCGCGGTCACGGCGTCCAGGTTCCGGGCCGAGGCGGTCCCGATCACCTTGATCCCGGCCGCCCGGGCGAGCTGGACGAGCGTGGTGCCGACGCCGCCGCTCGCGCCGTGGACGAGGATCGTGCCGCCGGCCCGCACCCGCGCCTTCCGGTGCAGCATCTGCCACGCCGTGATGCCGTTGACCACGAACGTCTCGGCCTCGGCCGCGTCCAGCCCGTCGGGGACCGGCACGAGGTCGGCGGCCGGGACGACGAGGTGGCTGCTCCAGCCGCCGATCTTGGTCATGGCGGCCACGCGGCGCCCGACGAGGGCCGGGTCTTCGGCTTCGAGCACCGTGCCGACGACGTCGTACCCGGGCACGAACGGGAACGGCGGCTGGTCGTAGTACTTCCCGCGGCGCATCTGCTGCTCGGCGAACGAGACCCCGCTCGCCTCGACGCCCACGAGGGCCTCGCCGGCCCCGGGCCGCGGCAGCTCGCGGTGCTCGACGCGCAGGCCGTCCGGCTCGACGAGGCTGGGGAGGACGATTTCGGTGGTGGTGGTCATGGTGGGTTCCTTCCGAGGTGTGAGTGACTGGTCAATCACTCAATGGGCGCGAAAAAGGGGACGGCGGGGTCGGGTTCAGTTTTTGCCGGGGTGGCGGATGCCGGCGGCGAGCACGGCGGCCCAGTCGCCGGCGCGGTCGTCGAGGTCGAGGGTGGCGATGAGGTGGCAGAGCTGGCCGTAGGCGATGAAGCGCTGGACCTGCTCGCCGTCGGCGCCCGAGCGCTCGAGGGCGAGTTCGGTGACCTTCGCCAAGCCGCGCCGCAGGGCGTCGGCGATCTCGGGCGTGTCGGCGGCCGACTGGGCGTGCACCTGCAGCATGAGCAGGTTCCGGTCGGCGATGAGCTCGGCGTAGGCGCCGCCCATCTCGTAGAGGATCCGGCCGGGGTCGTCACCGCCGGCGCGGGCGGCGCCGTTGGAGAGAGCGTGCGCGACGAGCTCGAAGCACCGGTCGATCGCGGCGACGAAGAGGGAAACCTTGCCGGGGAACAACTTGAAGACGTACGCGGGGGAGATGTCGGCCCGCGCGGCCACGGCGCTGATCGGCGTGCTGTGGTACCCGCCCCGGGCGAACTCGGCGATGGCCGCGTCGACGACGACGTCCCGCCGGGCGTCCGAGGTGGAGAGGGTGGCTCCGCGCTTGGTCATGTGAGTGACCGTACACTCACTCTTGCCGCCGAAGCAAGCCCCCGGTTTCCCGGGGGCCGCTCGCTCAGACGCCCGCGGTGGCGGAGATCCAGTCCCGGTACTTCGTGATGTTTATGTAGGCCGTGTACGACTGGCGGTCGCTCGTCGACGCCACGCCGACCTGCTTGCCTCCTGCGTACATCGGGCCGCCGGAGTCGCCGCCCGCCGTGATGCCGTCGCCGCGGTTCGCGCACACGGAGACGCCCGCCGCGCCGTCCGGGCAGTCGATCGAGCTGACGCTGACCTTCGCGACCTTCAGCAGCTGCGACTGGCACTCGATCTCGGGCTTGTCGGTGCAGGTCGCGCCCCAGCCGTAGACCTCGGCCTGGTCGCCCACCTTCACATCACCCTCGCTGCCCAGCGGCGCGTACTCGGTCTGCACCTGCTGGTCGATCTGGACCAGCGCGATGTCCGAGTCCGGCGCCTCGTGCACGGAGGTGGCGTTGACGGTGGTGCCCTTCGTCTGGTCCAGGTCGCCGACGTGGAAGCTGATCGGCTTGCCGTCGGCACCCTGGGTGCAGTGGCGGGCGGTGAGGATCCAGTCGGGCGCGATGATCGTCGCCGAGCAGATCTCCTGGCCGCCGGCGAACATCCGGGCCGCCGAGTGGAGCGAGCCGGCATCGCTGCCGTCGATGATGGCCGGCTGAGCGGCCAGGGACGGCGCCGCGGCCGCGAGTGCCGAGAGCAGGACACCGGTGACGACTACGCCGGTTCGCGCGATACGTTTGCGCACTTGAGGATCAACCTCCCGCCGCGGACCGGGGTCTCGCGGTGACGTGTGGTGAAGGACACGCCTACCGTCACTGCTGTGGGTGAATCTCCGTAACCCGCCGATAGTCGGTTGATCCAAAACGCGACTTTCGTCGTGGGCCGTCCGGCGGATCGCGGGTGACACGGTCTGCCGCGCTGCCGTCGGGCGGCTGCTGACGCACGTGAGTGCCCGCGAGCCGGAAACTGTCACGCGGGAAAGCGCACCTCACAAAAAACAATGCGCGCCACGCAAAGGCGCGTGACAAATTCCGGGCCCACGGAAAAGCGCATTGGCCGGTTGGGAAGTTTCCGCCTAGCATCCGAAAGGCCGTTCGACGACGAAAGGACCGGAGATGACGGAAACCCTTCTGCGGAAAAAGCGCTTCCTGGGAATCGGGCTCGCCACGCTGCTCGCGGGCGCGGTCGCCGTGCTTTCCGCGGGACCGGCCGCGGCGGCCGAGAAATCGCTGACCTACCGGGGCGGCTTCCCGCTGATCGGCGACCAGCAGGTCACCGTGGTCGTCAAGGCGGACATCCCCGCCACCGCGACCGCCGGCACGCCGGTCTCGGTGCCGTTCAGCCTCGACGTCGACGCCGGCCAGGCCGCCGGTGACGGCCTGCGCCTCGTCGGGGCCACCAAGATCTCCGGCACCATCGCCTCCAAGGTCGACCTCGCGATCGGCGGCCAGTCCGTGGCGATCCCGATCGAGCTGCCGATCCCGGAGACGCCCGTCCCCGCGGAAGGCACCCTGAAGTTCACCGCGCAGGGCCAGGTCGACTTCACCGTCCCGGCCGGCACCCCGGCGGGCGAAGCGACCAGCAGCGTCGACTCCGCGGCGACCACCCACGTCGTCACCGACAGCGGCCTCGGCGAGTTCGACGTCGACCTCACGCTCGACCCGCCGGACCAGGACGCCACCCTCGGCACGACGACAGTCGGCTGAACCCGCCGCTCCGGCCCGCCGGAATCCACCCGGCGGGCCGGAGCCGATGCCGGAATCCGGCACCCGGGAAATGCCGGGATCCGCCGAAACCGTTCTCTCCCAACGTGATCCTCCCTTAGTAGGTACCGGTTCACCGGTCGTGCGCGGAGTATTCCCTGCCACCACGTCGAATCGTCACCGAGTGGAGGACCACTTCGTGAAAACCACATCAGGAGTTCTGCGTGGACTCGCCGCGGTTTCGGCCGCCGTGGCCGCCGTCGTCGCGCTGCAGGCGCCCGCGACCGCGGCCGCCGCGCGGACCGACCTCGGCATCACCATGCAGGCCCAGCAGAAGGACCAGTGGTGCTGGGACGCCAGCGGGAACACGATCGCCGACTACTGGGGATATTCGCTTTCCCAGACGCGGTTCTGCCAGATCGCCCACAACGAATCCGGCAGCGACTGCGCCAACAACCAGGGCTACCTGTCCGACCAGCAACGGGTGTTCCGCTCGCTCGGTTTCTCGAACGTCGGGTCCTACAACTCGAACGGGCAGGTCCTTTCCTTCGCCACCATCAAGAACCAGATCGACGCGGGACAGCCGATCGGCACCCGCATCGGCTGGCGCTCCGGTGGCGGCCACATGCACGTCCTCTACGGGTACGACAACGCGAGCGGTGCGACCCGCGTCGAATACGGCGACCCGTGGCCGAACAACAGCCGCTACAACTCCATGAACTACGACACCTACCGCTCCAACACGCAGTTCCAGTGGACGCACACGCTGTACGGGATCGAGGGATGAGCGTGCTGAAGAAGGCGATGGGCGCGGCCGTGCTGGCCGGTGCCGCGATGCTCACCACCGCCGGTGCGGCCGGCGCGGCCACCGGACCGGCCGGCACCCCGACCGCGGCCGACACCGCCGCGATCGGCCAGGTCACCGGCGGCCAGTCGACCCTCGACCGGCTCGCGACGACGAAGTTCCCCGGTGCCCACCCGGCACCGGTGGCGCAGGCGGCGAACGCCGACCCGCGCACCCAGGTCGCGGTCTACGAGCCGACGGCGGCGTTCGTCGCCGGAGCCTCGGACGTCTTGGCCGCGCTCGCCTACGTCGCGGTCCCGGCGCGGACCGGCGACGGCACCACGGCGACCGTCTGGGCCGAGCGGCGGGGCGCGGCCTGGACCGTCGTCAACGTCGCTTCCGGGGACTACGAGCGGAAGTACGGAGAGGCGGCGGCCGGCGGCTATCTCCTGCACGAACCGCAGGTCAACGCCTGGTACGCGGTGCACGGCGACTCCGTGACGGTGCTGGACGGCTCGGTCACCGGCCTGGCCGCCGGCACGAAGCTGACCGTGCGCGACTACCGCGCGGCCCTGCACCAGCGGTACGCGGACAAGCTGCCGGGCTCGGCCTACGACCGCGACGGCGCGGGTGGCGGCTACGGCGGCCGCGAGCGCGCGGTTCCCGCCGCCGACCCCGGGGACACGCCGGTGCTGCCGTTCGTCCTCGGCGGCGTCCTCGTGCTGGTGGCCGGCGCGGTCGGCGCGCCGCGCCTGCGACGCCGGTAAGCGGAGCGGGGCCGCCGGTGCGTCCGGCGGCCCCTTGGCAGGTGATCATGATCAGGCCAGAATGCGCCATGCCCGTTTCCCCGGCCGCCCCGCCGGAACCGGCGCGGCCGAGCGGTCCGGACCTCGCACTGGTCGAGGCGCTGCAGCGCGACCCGCGGGCGCCGTGGACACGGATCGCCGCGGCCGTCGGCACCGACGCGACGACGGCCGCGCGCCGCTGGGACCGCCTGCAGGCGGCCGGGCTGGCGTGGCTGACCGCGTACGCGACGGCCCCGACGACCACCGTCGGCTACGTCGACCTGGCCTGCCGCCCGGACGCGCTGACCGAGCTGACCCGGGAGCTGTGCGGCTGGCCGTCGGTGTTCAGCGTCGAGCGCACGACCAGCCGGTTCTCCCTGTTCCTCTCCCTGGCCGCCCGCGACCTCGACGCGCTCGACGGCCTGGTCACCGGCCGCCTCGGCGCCCTGCCCGGGGTGCGCGACGTCCGGTTCGCCGTGGCCACGCGCGTCTACCGCGAGGGCAGCGGCTGGCTGGTGAACGCGCTGGCCCCGGAACAACGCGCGGTGCTCGACGAGACGGCGGCGCAGGCCCGGCTGGTCGTCCCGCAGCAGTGGGACGACCGGGACCTGCGGGCTCTGGTCGAGTCCCTCGGCGAGGACGGCCGGCGCAGCTACGCCGAACTGGCCCGCGACTGCCGGATGAGCGAGTCGGCGGTCCGCCGCACGCTCGCGCGGATGCTGCGCAACCACGAGCTCGACTTCCGCTGCGACCTCGCGCACGTCCCGGCGGGCTGGCCGGTGATCGCGGGCTACCGCCTCGACGTCGCCGCCGGCGACCTGGACCGCGCCGGGACGGCGATCGCGCAACTGCCGGAGACGCGGCTCTGCGCCGCGGTGGTGGGGGAGGGGAACCTGGTGGTGTCGGCGTGGCTGCGGGAGCCGGCCGGCTGCACGGGCTACGAGACGCGGCTCGCGGCCGCGGCGCCCGGCACCCGTGTCCTCGACCGCGCGATCACGCTGCGGATGCCGAAGCGGATGGGCCGGCTGCTCAGCGCACGGCCTCGGCGGGGCCCACCAGGCGATCATCCCGGCCCGCTGACTACCGTCGGAAGCCATGAGCCTGCGCGAGAACCTGCGGCGTCACGTCGACGAAGGCACGCTGCCCGGTGCGGTGGCCATCGTGGACCGGGCCGGGCGCCCCGAGGTCGTGACGGTCGGCTCGGTGGACGTCGAAGGCAGCGGGCCGATGGCCGAAGACACGCTCTTCCGCTTCGCCTCCATCACCAAGCCGGTCACCGCCGCGGCGGTCCTGGCCCTGGTGGACGACGGCCGGCTGACCCTCGACGACCCGATCGGCCGGTGGCTGCCCGAGCTGGCGGACCCGAAGGTGGTGCGCACCCCGGCGAGCCCGGTCGACGACGTCGTCCCGGCGAAGCGGCCGATCACCGTCTTCGACGTCCTCACCGGCCAGGCGGGCTGGGGGTTCGCCGCCGACTTCACGCTCCCGGCGGTGCGGGCGCTCTTCCCCGTCCAAGGCGACGGCCGGGAGGTGCAGAGCTTCCCGCCGGCGGACGTCTGGCTCGCGCGGCTGGCCGAGGTGCCGCTCGCCTTCCAGCCGGGCGAGGCCTGGCTGTACGACACGTGCTCGACGATCCAGGGCGTGCTCGTCGCCCGCGCGTCCGGCCGGTCGCTGCCGGAGTTCCTCGAGGAGCGGATCTTCACGCCACTGGGCATGGCCGACACCGGGTTCGCCGTCGGGCCGGACCGGCGGGACCGGTTCACGGCCTTCTACAAGAAGACCCCGGACGGCCTGGTGCTCGCCGACGCCCCGGACGGCCAGTGGAGCACCCGGCCGGCCCTGCCGCTGGGCAGCGGCGGCCTGGCCGGGACGGCGGGCGACTGGGTGGCCTTCGGCCGGATGCTCCTCGCTTCCGGCGCGGCACCGGACGGCGGGCGCGTGCTCAGCCCCGAGTCCGTCCGGTTGATGACCACCGACCACACCACCGCCGCGCACCGCGAGACCGGCGCGCTCTTCCTGGAGGGCCAAGGCTGGGGGATGGGCGGCGCGGTGGACATCGCCGCCGTCGAGCCGTGGACCGTCCCGGGCCGCTACGGCTGGGTCGGCGGCACCGGCACCACCGCCCACGTCGTGCCCGCCACCGGCACGGTCGCCGTGCTGCTGACCCAGGTCGGCGAAGACAACCCGGTGCCCCCGGAGTGGATGCGCGGCTTCTGGCGGGACGCGGCCGCGTAGGGTCGGCGGTGAGGATCCGGCACCGTGGAGGGACATTGGGCGAGCAGAACTGGGCCGGCAACCACGCCTACGGCGCGGACTCGGTGCTGACTCCACGCACGGTCGACGAGGTGCGGGAAGCCGTCGCGGCGGCGTCGCGGGTCAAGGCGCTGGGCAGCCGGCACTGCTTCAACGACATCGCGGACACCCCCGGCGGTGTCCTGCTGGACCTGCGCGCGCTCGACGTCCCGGTGGAGATCGGCGACGGCACGGTGACGGTCGGCGGGTCCGCCCGCTACGGCGACTTCGCCGAACAGCTGCACGCGGCGGGGTTCGCGCTGCCGAACCTCGCGTCGCTCCCGCACATCACGGTGGCCGGCAGCGTCGCGACCGGCACCCACGGCTCCGGGCGACGGCAGCCGGGCCTCGCCTCGGCCGTGTCGGCGGTCGAGCTGGTCACCGCGAACGGCGAGCTGCGGACGTTCACCCGCGCCCACGCCGAGTTCCCGGGGCTGGTCGTCGGCCTCGGCGCGCTGGGCGTCGTCACGCGGATCACGCTGGACGTCGAGCCCGCGTTCGACGTGCGGCAGGACGTCTTCGACGGCCTGCCGTGGGAGGCCGCTTACCGGCACTTCGACGAGATCGAGGACGCCGCCTACAGCGTCAGCCTGTTCACGAACTGGGTGAACGACACGATCGACCAGGTGTGGCTCAAGAGCCGCGTGGACGCGTTCACCGCGCGGACGGACCTGTTCGGCGCGGTCCCGGCCGACGGGCCCCGCCACCCGGCGCACGCGGCGGGCATCGCGGCCGGCAACTGCACGCCGCAGCAAGGGGTCCCGGGCCCGTGGCACGAGCGGCTGCCGCACTTCGCGCTGGCGTTCACCCCGAGCGTGGGGGACGAGCTGCAGTCGGAGTACTTCGTGCCGTACCGGGACGCGGTGGCGGCGGTGCGGGCGGTCCGCGAGATCGGCGCGCTGCTGGCGCCGGTGCTGCTGGTGTCGGAGATCCGCGCGATCGCGGCGGACGAGCTGTGGCTGAGCCCGTGTCACGGCGGTGATCGCGTGGCGCTGCACTTCACGTGGCAGCCGCGGCAGCCGGAGGTGGAGGCGGTGCTCCCGGTGCTGGAGGAGCGCTTGGCGGCGTTCGGCGCCCGGCCGCACTGGGGCAAGCTCTTCCACACGGCCGGGCCGTACCCGCGAATCGATGATTTCCGCACGCTGGCCACGGAACTGGACCCGCGCGGCAAGTTCCGCAACCCGTTCCTGGACCGCCACGTCTTCGGCGGCTAGGGCCTACGCCGGCGGGGCCGTGGTCGCGCGGACGATCAGGTACGTGTCCAGCACCTGCGCCGTGTGCTCGTCGGCGGCGCCGTCGAGCAGGTCCAGCAGGATCGTCACCGCGGCCCGGCCCGCCGCCTCCGTCGGCATCGCGATCGTCGTCAGCGGCGGGGCCGAGATCGCCGCGAAGACGAGGTCGTCGAAGCCGACCAGGCTGATCTCGTCCGGCACCGGCACGCCGCGGGCGTTGAGCCGTGCGAGTGCGCCGAACGCCACCAGGTCGTTGTAAGCCACGATCGCCGTCACGTCCGCGGCCAGCGCCAGGTCCGCGCCCTGCAGCCCGCCCTCGAACACCGGCGGGAACGGGCCGAACTCGACGACCTCCGTGCCGTGGCGCTCGGCCGCCTCCGCCAGGCCCGCCCGGCGCGCGCGGTTGGCCCACGACATGCGGGGGCCGCCGAGGTACGCGCAGCGGCGGTGGCCCAGCGCGGCCAGGTGCTCGATCGCCTGCCGCATCCCGTCGGCCGCGTCCATCACGATCGACGGGATCCCCGGCACCTCGCGGTTGAGCAGCACCAGGGTCGTCTGCGTGGCGAGCGCGCGCAGCTGGTCGTCGGTCATGCTCGGGCTGCCCAGCACGACGCCGTCGACCTGCCGGGCCATCCGGCGCACCAGGTTCTGCTCGGTCGCCGGGTCCTGGTCGCTGCTCGCGAACAGCACGGCGACGTCGTCCTGGCGCGCGCGGGCCTGGACGCCGTCGAGCACGCCGGTGAAGAACGGGTTGCCCAGGTCCGACACCACGATGCCGATGTGCCCGGTGCGGACGACGGGCTGCGGAGCACCGACGGCGTGGTACCCGAGCTCGCTCGCCGCGGCCAGCACCCGGCTGCGGGTCTGGTGCCGGACCAGGTCCGGGGACGTGAACGCGCGCGACACGGTCGAGATCGACACGTTGGCCCGGCGGGCGACGTCGTGAATGGTCACGCTCACGGCTACTCCTCGGCAGGCTCTGCGCAACATCATGGAAACGCCCGGCAGCGTTGTCAACAACGGATCGCCTTGCGGCAGCGAGGATCCGGCCCCCGCAGGGCCATTCGGCTGGGCTTCCGGTGAAAACCCTGAAAATCGTTGACCGGGTTTTGCTGCAAATCGTAGAACGGAGTCTCCGCCGTGTTCCCCGTTCCCCGGGGCGCGGGTCCCCACCCCCTCAGAGGTGCCTGATGACCAGGAAAGCCCGGTTCTGCCTGCGCGTTTTCGCCACGGCCGCCTTCGCCGCGGCGATGGTTCCCACCGGAGTCGCGCACGCCGCTTACGAAAGTTCCCCCGTCGGCTTCGGCGCCGGCACGACCGGCGGCGCGGGCGGCGAGACCGTCACCGTGACGACGGCGTCGGCGTTCGCCGACGCGGTGACGGGCACCACGGCCCGGACGGTCCGGGTGAGCGGCAAGATCGCCCTGGCGAGCAAGACCCTGGTGAAGATCGGGTCGAACAAGACGATCCTCGGCGTCGGGTCCGGTTCCGGCTTCACCGGCGGCGGGCTCGCCGTGGACAAGTCGTCGAACGTGATCATCCGCAACCTGGCCATCGCCAAGGCCGTCGGCACCGACGCGATCCAGATCCAGCGCGGCGCCACCCGCGTGTGGGTCGACCACAACGACCTGTCGTCCGACCTCGACCACGGCAAGGACTACTACGACGGCCTGCTCGACATCAGCCACGCGGCCGACGGGATCACCGTGTCGTGGAACAAGTTCCACGACCACTACAAGGTCTCCCTCGTCGGGCACAGCGACAACAACGCGAGCGAGGACACCGGCAAGCTGCACGTGACCTACAGTCACAACTGGTTCGAGAACGTCAACTCGCGGCTGCCCAGCCTGCGGTTCGGCACCGGGCACGCCTACGACAACTATTTCCACGCGGTCACCGATTCCGCCGTGCATTCGCGGATGAACGCGCAGTTCCTCGCCCAGAACAACGTCTTCGAATCCACCAAGGTGTGCCTGGAAACGACCGGTGACAGCGATGTCGACGGCTACCTCAACGAGTCGGGCAACTCCTTCGGCGGCTGCACGAACAAGATCACGCGCACCGGCAGCATGACGAACGCACCGTATTCCTTCACGCTGGAGCCGACTTCGACGGTCAAGGCCACCGTGACGGCGGGTGCGGGCGTCGGCCGGATCTGACCGGCGGCCGACCGTGCGGTCGGTTCGAGTAAGCGCTTACTCGAACCGACGCCCGCCGTTCGGAGTATCCGGCCTTCGACGAATTCGAAACAGTGTCCCGAACATTGACACACTTGTCGCGAACGCCCTACCGTGACCACCGGAAGTTTCTCCCGAACTGCCCATTCGTCAGTTCCCGCGCGGCCGGAGCCGGTCGCGCCGATCGGAGACCCATGTCGGGGAGCAGGCGCCGCACCGTCGCGGACCCGCCGAGGCTGGCCGTGGTCGGCACGTCCGGCTACGCGTTCAGCTACCTGCACCGCGCGCGCATCCTGCACGACGAGGGCCTGGTCCGGTTCGCCGGCATGGCCGACGTCCGGGTGCCGTCGGCCGCCGCGATCGCCTTGCTGCCCGAGGGCGCCACGGCGCACGTCGGGGTCGACGACCTGCTCCGCCGCTGCTGTCCCGACATCACCGTGGTCGCGACCCCGCCGCACGCGCACGTCCGCGTCGGCGGCGCGGTGCTGCGGGCGGGCGGCGACCTGCTCCTGGAAACCCCGCCGGTGCTCGACCTGGCCGGGTTCCGGACCCTGTCCCGGCTGGCCGCGGAGAACGGCTCGGCCTGCCAGACGGGGTTCCAGAGCTTCGGCTCGCCGGCGCTGCCGGTGCTGCGGGCGGCGATCGCGGCGGGGAAGCTCGGCGAGGTGGCGGGCGTCGGCGCGGCCGGGGCGTGGATCCGCACCGACGCCTACTACCGCCGCAACCCCTGGGCGGGCCGCCGGTGGCTGGACGGCGAAGCCGTGGTCGACGGCGCGCTGACCAACCCGTTCTCCCACGCGGTGGCCACCGCGCTGCTCGTCGGCGGGGTCGGCGGGCGCGATCCGGCGGAGATCGCCCTGGAGCTTTACGGCACGCGCGACATCGAAGCCGACGACACGGCGTGCCTGCGCATCCGCTTCGACCGCGGTCCCGAGATCGTCGTCGCCGCGTCGCTGTGCGCCGAGCAGGACCACGAGCCCTACGTGGTGGTGCACGGCACGAAGGGGCGGGCGAAGTTCTGGTACAAGAGCCACCGGCTGGAGCTCGACGACGAACGGGTCCACCTCGGCGAACCGGTGGACCTGCTGCGGAACCTGGTGGCCCACCGGCTCGACCCGGCCGGGGTCCCGCTGCTCGCGCCGCTGCCGGCCACCCGCGCGTTCGCGTCGGTGGTCGAGGCGGTGCGGGACGCGCCGTCGCCGGCCCGGATCCCGGCGGGCTGGATCCGCACGGCGGGTGAAGGGGCGAGCCGGCACCCGGTGGTCCGCGGGATCGGCGAGGAGGTCGCCGTGGCCGCGGACCGGCTGGCGCTGTTCTCCGAGATCGGCGTCCCGTGGGCGAGCGCCGTCCGCCGGGGCGCGCAACACACCGGGTAGGCCTCCCCGGTGCTGCTCGCGCTGACAGCCCACTTCGGAGGCGGTGTGCTGAAAGCGCTTTCTCGCGCTGCCTGGAAATCGACGGAAACATTGGTGCACAAGGGTTATTGCCCTGATTTGACCGTTGACACCGCTCGCGCGCCTTGCCTACCGTGAGCGCGCTGACAGCGTTTTCAGAAAGTGCTGACCGGCTGAGAACGGAGAGCTCGATGCGTCGGACAAGAGAGCGGCGAACGCTCGTCGCGCTGGCCGCGGTGGTCCCGCTGCTGCTGACCGGGGTCGCCGCGTGCGGCTCGGGCTCCGGCGGCGACGGCGGGGACGTGACGATCACGTTCGTCTGGTGGGGCAGCGAAGGCCGGGCGAACCTGACCAAGAAGGCCGTCGAGCTGTTCCAGCAGAAGAACCCGAAGATCAAGGTGCAGACGTCGTTCTCGGCGTACGCGGCCTACTGGGAGAAGCTCGCGACCCAGACGGCGGGCGGCAAGCCGCCGGACGTCCTCAACGTCGACACGCGCTACCTGGCCGAGTACGGCGGCCGCGGCGTCCTGGCCGACCTCAACCAGGGGACCGGCAAGGCGATCTCGCTCGCCGACATCAACCCCGAGCTGGCGGCCACCGGCGTCTACCAGGGCAAGCGGTACGCGGTGCCGTGGGCGCAGAACACGCCGGCCATGCTCTACGACCCGGCGGCCTTCACCGCGGCGGGCGCGGACCCGGCGAAGGGCCTGACCTGGGACCAGTTCGCCGACGCGACCCAGAAGGTGAGCGGCGCCGGGAGCGCGCGCGGCACGACCGACTTCGGCATCCTCGACACGACGCTGGAGATCTGGCTGCGCCAGCAGGGCAAGCAGTTCTACACGCCGGAGGGCAAGCTCGGCTTCGCCGCCGACGACCTGCGCCGGTACTGGCAGCTCGCGGGCCGGTTCCGCGATGCCAAGGGCGCGTCCCCGGCCGACGTCACGGCGTCGTACAACACCTCGCCCGAGCAGTCGCCGCTCGGCAGGCAGCTGACCAGTTCCGAGTTCGCCTACGACAACCTCCTGCCCGCGTACCAGAAGGCGAACGGCAAGCCGCTGAACGTGGCGCCGTACCCGACCGCCGCGAACGGGGACACCGGGCAGTACCGCCGGCCGTCGATGTTCCTGTCGGTCTCCGCGCGCAGCCAGCAGCAGGACGCGGCGGCGAAGCTCGTCGACTTCCTGGTCAACGACCCCGAGGTGGGCAAGATCGTCGGCACCGACCGCGGGCTCGCGCCGAACCTCAAGGTCCGCGCCCAGCTCGCGCCGTCCGCGAAGGGTGCCGACAAGACGCTCTACGACTACGAAGCCGCCCTCGAGCCGAAGCTCGGTGCCGCGCCGCCGGTGCCGCCCAAGGGCGCGGGCGCGATCCAGAAGCTCCTCCAGCGCACCTACGAGGAGGTCGCGTTCGGGCGGATGAGCCTCGACGACGCCGTCAGCCGGTTCATGTCCGAAGCCGAGAAGGGACTCAAGTAGCCGATGACGACCGTGCGCACCCCGGACCCGCCGGTCGCCCCGGAGGCGGCCGCGGGGGTCCGGAGGCGGGACCGGCCGGCCGGGCGCCGCCGCAAGAGCCAGCCGGAGGCCTTCGCGTTCCTGACGCCCTGGCTGCTCGGCGCGGTGGCGCTGACCGTCGGCCCGATGGTCGTCTCGCTCTACCTGTCCTTCACCGACTACGACCTCTTCACCTCGCCGAAGTGGGTCGGCTTCGGGAACTTCGCGCACATGTTCACCGACGACGACCGCTACCTGCAGTCGGTGAAGGTGACGCTCATCTACGTCCTGGTCTCGGTGCCGCTGAAGCTCGCCGTGTCGCTGCTGGTGGCCATGCTGCTCAACACGCGCCGCGGCGGAGGCGGCTTCTACCGGGCCGCGTTCTACGCGCCGTCGCTGCTGGGCGCGAGCGTCGCGGCGGCGCTGGTGTGGCGGGCGCTGTTCATGGGCGGCGGCCCGGTGAACGAGGTGCTGGCCTCTGTCGGCTGGCACACGCCGAGCTGGGTCGACGACCCCCAGTTCAGCCTCGCCTCGATCGTGCTGCTCGGGGTCTGGCAGTTCGGCGCGCCGATGGTGATCTTCCTGGCCGGGCTCAAGCAGATCCCGGCCGAGCTGCACGAAGCGGCCGCGATCGACGGCGCCGGCGCGTTCCGCCGGTTCCGGCACATCACGCTGCCGATGCTGTCGCCGGTGATCTTCTTCAACCTGGTGATGGAGGCCATCCACGCGTTCCAGGCGTTCACCCCGGCGTTCGTCATCGGCGGCGGCCGCGGCGGTCCGGCCGACGCGGACCTGTTCTACACGCTCTACCTGTTCGAGGTCGGCTTCCAGGACTTCCGCATGGGCTACGCGTCCGCGATGGCGTGGGTCCTGCTGGCGGTGATCGCGATCGTCACGGCGATCGTGTTCCGCACCGCGAAGCTGTGGGTGTTCTACGACGACACCGGGGAGCGCTCATGACCGTGCTCCCGCGTTCGGCCCGCTCGGCCGGGTGGCACGTGCTGTGCCTGGTGATCGTCGCCGTGGTGCTGTACCCGCTGGTGTGGCTGGCGTTCGCGTCGGTCAAGCCGCCGGACGAGATCCTCTCGCGGCTGGCGCTGCTGCCGACGCGGCTCGTCTTCGACGGGTATTCGAAGGGCTGGGAAGGCGCGGCGGACGTCGGGTTCGGCCGCTTCTTCCTCAACTCGTTCCTCGTCGCCGGCCTGTCGGTGGCCGCGAACGTCCTGTCGTGTTCGCTGGCCGCTTTCGCCTTCGCGCGCTTGAAGTTCCGGTTCCGCGGCGCGCTGTTCGCGTTCATGATCACGACGCTGATGCTGCCCTACCACGTCACGCTCATCCCGCAGTACGTGATCTTCCAGCAGGCCGGCCTGGTCAACACGTTCGTCCCGCTGGTCCTGCCGAAGCTGCTGGCCACCGAGGCGTTCTTCGTGTTCCTGATCGTCCAGTTCATGCGCGGGATCCCGCGCGAGCTGGACGAGGCCGCGACCATCGACGGCTGCTCGGTCTACCGGACCTTCTGGCACGTCGTGCTGCCGCTGTCGAAACCGGCGCTGGTCACGACGTCGATCTTCACGTTCATCTGGACGTGGAACGACTTCTTCACGCAGATGGTCTACCTGAACGACACGGAGAAGTTCACCGTGCCGCTCGGCCTGCGGCTGTTCGTCGACACCAGCAGCGAGTCGAACTTCGGCGCGATGTTCGCCATGTCGGCGCTCGCGCTCGTCCCGATCGTGCTCTTCTTCCTCGCCTTCCAGCGCCTGCTGGTCGAAGGCGTCAGCACCAGCGGCCTGAAGGGGTGACGGCGATGCGCACCGCGAAGACGCAGTGGCGTACCGGGCTCGGCGACTTCTCGGACTGCCTGCTGACGGGCCTGCTCGTCGCCCTCGCCTCGGTGCCGGTGGTGACGGCGGCCCCGGCGTTCGCGGCGGGCTGTCGCACCCTGGACCGGACGCGGCACGGCATCGGAAGTCCACTGTGGACGACGTTCTGGGCCGACTTCCGCCACGCCGCCCGGGGTGGGTTGCTCTTCGCCCTCGGTTGCCCCGTCGCGGTCGTGCTCTTCGTGGTGGACCTCGAAGTGGTGCGCTCGATGCCGGGCGCGGGGGTGCTCGGGCCCGCGTTGTGGGTCCTGGCCGCCGCGGTCGCCGTCGTCGCGCTGCGGACGTGCGAGGTGGTAGCGACCGAGTCGCTGTCCTGGCGGCGGGCGGTCGCGACGGCGGCCCGCGAGACCGCGGCGGCGCCGGGGAACGCCCTGCTCCTGGCCGGGGCGGCCGGCCTCGCGGTGGTGCTCGTCTGGATGCTGCCGATCCTCGCCCTGCTGGTGGCCGGGCCGCTGGCCCTGGCCGCGGTGGCGACCGGCGGGCCCCGATGATCCCGAGCGTCGTCGTGTTCGGCACGGCCGGCTACGCGCGCACGCACCTGCGCCGCGCCCGGGCGCTGCACGACCGGGGAGAGATCGTCCTGGCCGGCGCGTGCGACGTCCGGGAGCCGCCGGACGGGGCCGGCGAGCTGGTGCCGGTGTTCACCCGCGACCCGGCCGAGCTGCTGGCTCGCGTGCCGGCCGACATCGCCGTGGTGGCCACCCCACCGCACACGCACCTGCCGCTGGCCCGCCTCGCGCTCGCCGCGGGCTGCCACGTGCTCGTGGAGAAGCCGCCGGTGCTCGACCTGACGGCGTTCGACGAGCTGACGGAGCGGGCCCGGGGCCGGGCCTGTCAGGTCGGGTTCCAGAGCTTCGGCTCGCCCGCCGTGCCGGTGATCCGGGCCGCGCTGGCCCGGGGCGCGATCGGGGCGGTCACCGGGGTCGCCGCCGCGGGCGCGTGGATCCGGCGTGACCGCTACTTCGCGCGCTCCGCCTGGGCGGGCCGTCGCCGGCTCGAGGGGCGAGCGGTCGTGGACGGCGCGCTGACGAACCCGTTCGCCCACGCCGTCGCGACCGCCTTGCTGCTCAACGGCACCGCCGGCGCCCGGCCCGAGCGCGCGACCGTCGAGCTGTACCGCGCCCGCGACATCGAGTCGGACGACACGGCGTGCGCCCGCCTGTGCTTCGCCGGCGCGCCGGACGTCGTCGCGGCCGCGACGCTCGCCGCCGAAGCCGACCACGAGCCCTACGTGCTGATCCACGGCACCGAGGGCCGGATCCGGTGGCACTACAAGACCGACGTCGTCCTCATCGGCGGCGAGCCGGTGCCGGTCGGCCCGCCGGAAGACCTGCTGGCGAACCTCGTCGGGCACCTCCGCGACGGCGTGCCCCTGCTCGCCCCTCTGGCCGCCACCCGCGCGTTCACCGCACTGGTCGAGACGGTCCGCGACGCGCCCGAGCCGCGACGGCTGCCCGGGGCCCGGGCGGTCGGCACCGGGCCGGAGCGCCGGTTCGTCGTGCCGGGTGTCGACCGGGCCGTCGACGTGGCGGCCGAACGGCTCGCGCTCTTCTCCGAGCTCGCCCTGCCCTGGACCCTCGCCCGAGAGGAGACGTGATGGTGACGCGCCGCTACGCGATCGTCGGCCTGGGGTCCCGCGCCCGGCTGTTCGCCCGCTCACTGGCCAGCTCGCCGCGAGCCGAGCTCGCGGCCTTCTGCGACCCCAGCGAAACCCGCATGCGCGTCCACAAAGGATGGATCGGCGCGTCGGTGCCGGGTTACCGGCCGGCGGACTTCGCGGCCATGCTGGAAAAGGAGCACATCGACGTCGTCGTGGTGTGCACGCCGGACCACACGCACGCGGACTACGTCGTCGCCGCGCTGCACGCCGGCTGCGACGTCGTCACCGAAAAGCCCATGACGACCGACGTCGACGGCGCGCGGCGCATCCTCACGGCCCGCCGGGAGACGGGGCGCTCGGTGCGGGTCGCGTTCAACTACCGGTACAACCCGGTGCACCGGCGCGTGCGCGAGCTGCTGGCCGCGGGCGCGATCGGGGAGATCGGCTCGGTCGAGTTCGGCTGGCTGCTCGACACCGCGCACGGCGCCGACTACTTCCGCCGCTGGCACCGCGACAAGGCGAACTCCGGCGGCCTGCTCGTGCACAAGTCCGGCCACCACTTCGACCTGGTCAACTGGTGGCTCGGCAGCGGTCCCGAGACGGTCTTCGCCTTCGGCAGGCTGTTCTTCTACGGCGAGCGGAACGGCCGCCGGCCCACCGCCCCCGACGACCGTTTCGCGCTGGACCTCGAGGCCTCGCCCCTGCTGCGCGCGCTCTACCTCGACGCGGAGCGGGAAGACGGCTACGTCAGGAACCAGGACGTGTTCGCACCCGGCGTCACGATCGAGGACGACGTTTCGGTGCTCGTCCGGCACCGCGGCGGGGTGGTCCTGAACTACCACCTGCACGCGTATTCGCCGCGGGAGGGCTACCGCGTCGCGTTTTCGGGCAGCTCGGGGCGGCTCGAGCTGGAGGTCCGGGAGAACGAGTACCCGTCCGGTGCCGAGCCGAAAGCCGAGCCCGGACGCGCCCGGCTGACCGTGCAACGGCACTGGGAACCGCCGGAGGTCGTGCTCGACGAGGTCCTCGGCGAAGGCCACGGCGGCGGGGACGAGCGGATGCTCGCCGAGCTGCTCGGCGACGCCGGCCCGGACCCGCTCGGCTGCGCCGCCGACCACGATTCCGGCCTGCAGGCGCTGCTCACCGGGCTGGCGGCCAACCGGTCCCTGGCCACCGGCCTGCCGGTGCCGGTCGACGACCTGCTCGGCGAAATCGGGGAACCGGGGTGAGCCGGGCGGCCGTGGGCGACGGGACGCTGGCGCTGGCCGAAGACGACGGCCGGATGCGCGTCCACGTCGGCGACCTCGTCCTGGCGGAGTACGTCGTGGCGCCGCCGACGCCGGCCGGAGACTCGCCGAAGCCGTACCTGCACCCGCTGCGCACCACCGCCGGCGAGACCGTGACCGCGGTCCGGCCGCACGACCACACCTGGCACAACGGCCTGCAGTTCACCATGGCCCACCTCTCGGGGGAGAACTTCTGGGGCGGCCGGACGTACGTGCGCGGCCGCGGGTACACGCCGCTCGACAACAACGGCAGCGTCCGGCACGTCCGCTGGGAGAGCATCGTGACCGCGGCGGGGTCCTGCGAGCTGCGGCACGAGCTGGCCTGGCGCACCGCGGCGGGCCGGCGGTGGCTGACCGAGCACCGCACGCTGCGCTTCGGCGACGTCTCGGCGGACCGCTGGACCCTCACGTGGACGAGCCGGCTGCGCAACACCAGCGGCCGGGAGCTGCGCTGGGGCAGCCCGGTGACCGAAGGCCGCGAGACGGCCGGCTACGGCGGGCTGTTCTGGCGCGGGCCGCGCTCGTTCGTCGGGGGCGCGGTCCGGACGTCCGACGGCCGGCCGGCGGACGACGCGATGGGGCACCGCGCCCCGTGGCTCGCGTTCACCGGCCGGCACGACGAGAGCCTCCGGACGTCGACGCTGCTGTTCGCCGACAGCCCGGCGAACCCCGGTTTTCCCACGGCCTGGTACGTGCGGGCCGAGCCGTTCCCGGTCGTCAGCTTCGCCGCGACCTACCACCGGCCGCGGCTGCTCGCACCGGGGGAGGAGCTGACGCTGACCCACCACGTCGTCGTCCTCGACGGCGATCCGGAGCCCGCCCGGCTGGCCGAGCTCGCGGCCCGGGCGGCCGAGTAGAAGGAGCCGACATGCGCTGGAAGGCCTTCGCGGGGTGCCTCGCCCTGCTCGGACTCACCCTCACCGCCGGGCCGGCGGAAGCCCACGGCCACGACCCGGGCCGCGTCGTGGCCGGCGCGCACGACGGCTGGGGCGCGGGGACGACCGGGGGAGCGGCCGCCGCACCCGGCGACGTCCACACGGTGTCGAAGCGCTCGGAGCTGGTGGCGGCGCTGGCATCGCACCCGGGCGCGCCGAAGATCGTCTACGTCCGCGGCACGATCGAGGGCAACGTGGACGCCGGTGACCGGCCGCGGACCTGTGCCGACTTCGCCGATCCCGGCTACAGCCTGCCCGCGTACCTGGCGGCGTACGACCCGGCGACCTGGGGGAAGGTCGAGCCTTCCGGACCGTTGGAGGAGGCCCGCGCCCGGTCGCAGGCGAACCAGGCGGCGCAGGTGGTGGTCGACGTCGGCCCGGACACGACGATCTACGGGCTCGGCGCGACTCTGCACGGGCTGACGCTGCGCGTCACCGGTGACAACGTGATCCTGCGGAACCTGCGGTTCTCCGACGCGCACGACTGCTTCCCGCAGTGGGACCCCCTCGACGGCGCCGACGGGAACTGGAACTCCGAGTACGACAACGTGGACCTGGTCGGCGCGACGCACGTCTGGGTCGACCACAACGAGTTCAGCGACGGCGGGAACGACGCGCAGCCCACGTATTTCGGGCGCAAATACGAGGTCCACGACGGACTGCTGGACATCGTGAACGGCTCGGACCTGGTGACGGTGTCGGACAACCGGCTGCACGACCACGACAAGACGATGCTGATCGGCAACACCGACAAGCCCACCTACGACGTCGGGAAGCTGCGCGTCACCGTGCACCACAACCTGTTCTCGGAGATCGGGCAGCGCGCGCCGCGGGTGCGGTACGGGCAGGTGCACGTGTACGACAACCTTTACGTGGTGCGGGACCCGGCCGCCTACACGTATTCGCTCGGGGTGGGCGTCGAGTCGCGCATCTACGCGGAGAACAACTTCTTCCGGATCCCGGCCACGGTTCCCCTGGGTGCGCTGGTCCACTATTGGAAGGGGACGGTGCTGCACGCGACCGGGACGCTGGTTTCCTCCGGTGCGGCGCTGCCCCGGCCGGTGGATCTGCCGGCGGAGTACAACGCGGCCAACGATCCGGATCTGGGGCCGGACGTGGGCTGGACGCCGACGCTGGTCGACCACCTCGATCCCACGTGGGCGGTGCCCGCGCGGGTGCTGCTCGGCGCCGGTCCCGTTTTCTGAAAACGGCGGGCATCCGGGCGACAGGGTGATCCCAGCGGCCGGTGACATTGACACGCCGAACCCGGGAACCGGAGACTGAGAAAGCGCTTTCAGCACTCGCCAGGACCCTTTTCCGCAAGGGAAGACCCAAGGAGTGATGAGCATGTCCCCGATTTCCCGGGTCGCGGTCGTCGCCGCGCTCGCGGTGTCCACCGTGATCGTCGCCGGCCCGTCCGCGAGCGCCGCCTCGTGGCCGAGTCCCACCGCCAGTCAGGCGGTCGGCGCGACCATCAAGGTCACCGGCGGCACCTACGACGGCGGCCTCAAGCGGTTCTACGGCACCGGCGACCTCGGCACCGGCGGCCAGGACGAGGACCAGGGCCCGATCTTCGAGCTCGCCAACGGCACCACCCTGAAGAACGTCGTCCTCGGCAGCCCGGCCGCCGACGGCGTGCACTGCCTCGGCACCTGCACGCTGCTCAACGTCTGGTGGGAGGACGTCGGCGAGGACGCCGCGACCTTCAAGGGCACCTCGGCGTCGCAGACCATGACGATCGACGGCGGCGGGGCGCGCAAGGCGTCGGACAAGGTGTTCCAGCACAACGGCCCCGGCACGATGTACATCCGGAACTTCCAGGTCAACGACTTCGGCAAGCTGTACCGCTCCTGCGGCAACTGCAAGACGCAGTACAAGCGCACCGTCGTCGTGGACAACGTCACCGCCACGGTGCCCGGCAAGGCACTGGTCGGCATCAACACCAACTACGGCGACACCGCGAAGCTGACCCGGATCACCATCGTCGGCGACTCGAGCCGCAAGATCGAGCCCTGCCAGAAGTACAAGGGGGTCACCAGCGGCGAGCCGACCAAGACCGGCAGCGGCCCCGACTCGACGAACTGCCTCTACACCACCGCCAACATCACCTACCAGTGACCGGCCGGGGGTGCCGTCCACCGTCCGGCACCCCCCAGGAGGCGTCATGTTCACGACCCTGCTCCTCGCCTCGGTGCTCACCGGGGCCACCCTGTGCCCGTCGGCCGCGGCGAACGTCGTCGTGGCCGAGGACGGCTCCGGGAACTACCGCACCGTCCAAGCCGGAATCGACGCGGTTCCGGCCGGCGGCACGGTCTCGGTGAAGCCGGGGACCTACCGCGAGGTGATCACCGTGCCCGCGGCGAAGACCGGGATCACCCTGCGCGGCACCACCGGCAAGGCCGCCGACGTCGTGGTCGACTACGACAACGCGAGCGGGACCAAGAAGCCCGACGGCACGACGTACGGCACCACCGGCAGCGCGACCGCGACCATCGCCGCGAACGGCTTCACGGCGAGCGCGCTGACCTTCCGCAACTCCTTCGACCGCAAGGCCCACCCGGAGATCACCGCCACCCAGGCGGTCGCGGTCAAGACCACCGGCGACCGGATGGTCTTCGACAACGTCACGTTCCTCGGCCACCAGGACACGCTCTACGCCGACACCGCGGCGGTCGGCACAGCGGGACGTCAGTACTACCGCGCGTGCGCGATCAGCGGCGACGTCGACTTCCTCTTCGGCCGCGCCACCGCCGTGTTCGACCGGGCGACGATCACCGCGCTCGACCGAGGCTCGAGCCCCAACGGCTACCTGACGGCGGCGAGCACCCGGCGGACCACCGCGTACGGGTTCCTGATCGTCGGCAGCAAGGTGCTCAGCCCGGCGGCCAGCGCCACCTTCTACCTGGGCCGGCCGTGGCACCCCGGCGGGGACGTCGACGCGATCGCGCAGGTGGTCGTCCGCGAGACGGTGCTGCCCGCGGCGATCAAGCCCACGCCGTGGACGGACATGTCCGGCTTCTCGTGGAAGGACGCCCGGTTCGCCGAGTACCGCAACACGGGGCCGGGCGCGGGCACCGGAACGGACCGGCCACAGCTGACGGCGGCCCAGGCCGCGACGTACACGGCGCAGCACTACCTCGCGGGCGGCGACGGGTGGAACCCGGTGCATTGAGGCCCGCCGATCGATGTGCCGTGGTTCGATCCGGCCGCGGTCGGCTCGGTCCTGCGGCTCCTGACCGGACGAACCCGGTCCGCGAGCCGAAAACCCTTTCACCGGGCCGGTTCCCCGAACGTCCGAGCCTCTTCCTCGGCCGCGGCCAGCTCGCTCGCCGCCGCCATCGCGTCCCCCGGGCCGCCGCGCCGGGCCAGTGCTTCCGCGTGGCGGCGGCGGGAGAACACCACCGCCGGCCAGTGGGCCAGGGCCAGGTTGTGCTGGACCGCCGCCCGCAGGTGGGCGACCGCGCGGTCCAGGTCGCCGGTCGTCAGGGCCGCTGTGCCCAACGGGTAGTGGATCGAGCCGAAGCACGCGATGGCCAGGCTCGCCATCGCCGGCAGGTGACCGAACGGGCGGAGCAGCTCGGAAACCCGCGTCGCCGTCTCCGCGTCGGCCAGCAGGTAGGCCGTTTCCGCCACGCCGCACAGGGAGATCAGCCACGTGCTCGACCGCGGCAGCGCGCCCAGGTCCTCGCCGCACAGGCGCGCCAGCGCTCCCGCGGCCGTCCGGCGGTCGCCCGACGAAGCGGCCGCCACCGCCAGCGCCGCGTAGTAGGAGTTGTCGATCGGGCTGAGCGTGGGGGAGTGCATCAGCCCGTCCAGCACCGGCACCAGCTCGCCGAGCCGGCCCTGGAACCACCGGATCGCCACCAGCTGCGCGCCGTACCAGCCGAGCGCGTCCAGGTCACCGGCCGCCTGGCCGAGCTCCGCGCAGGCCTGGGCACCCTGCTCGGCCTCGCGGAACCGGCCCGCGCGGATGGCGAGCATGACCTTGAGCGCGTCGGCGACGAACCCCGCGGCCAGGTGCTTGCGCGCCGCCAGGAGGTCGTCGAGCTCGCCGAGCCGCCGCTGGGCGTGCGGGTCGCCGGCCAGGAACAGGTCGACGGTGTCCCACAGCACGCCCATCACGAGGTCGGTGCGCCGCCCGGACCGCCCGCTCACCCCGACCAGCTCGGTGGCCAGCGCGTGCCGCCGGGCCGTGTGGTCCGGGCCGAGCAGGCAGTGGTGGGCCAGGCTCAGCGCCTCGGCGTGCGCGACCGGGTCGCCGGCTTCCCGGGTTTCCGCGGCGATGGCGAGGATCCGGTCGTGCGTGACGGCCTGGTAGTCCTCCTCGCCCGCGAGCCGGGTCCGCAGCCGGCGGGCCACGGCCGACGCCGGGTCCACCTCCGCCAGCGCGTGCCGCAGGCGGGTCAGGAGCAGCTCCGACGCGGCGGCCGTCCGGTGTTCGTGCACCCACACCCCGCCCAGCCCGAGCGCCGCGCGGGCGAGCGCGTCGGCGTCCCCGGCCTGCTCCGCACGGCGGTAGGCGGTCTCGAAGTGCTCGCGGCTGGTCCGCAGGTCGCCGTCCTCCAGCAGGGCGTGCTCGCCGGCGGCCAGCGCGTCGTCCGGGACGGTCACCACGGTTCCGGGCCGCGCCGGGAGCAGGCCCGGGTCGTGGGCGAGCACCTGCCGGTGCACCTGGGCCAGCACCGGCGAGGGCTCCACGCCGGACGCGGTGATCAGCCCGTGCCGGGCCCGGCGGAACGCTTCCAGCGCGTCGCCCTGCCGCCCGGCGCGGTAGAGCGCCGTCATCAGCTGCCCCCACAGCCGTTCGTGGCCGGGGAAGGCGGCGGTCAGCGACTCCAGCTCGGCGATCAGGCCGGTGTCCTCGCCGGTGGCCAGGTCGGCGTCGATCCGGTCCTGGACGGCGTTGTGGCGCAACCGTTCCAGCCGCAGCCCCTCGGCGCGGAGCGGCTCGACGCCGGGGAACTCCTCGTACGCTTTCCCGCGCCACAGCGCCAAAGCCGCGGTCAGGCGCTCGCGGGCGGCGGCGGGTTCACCGGCGGCGAGCGCGCGACGTCCTTCGGCGGCGAGCTGCTCGAACCGCGCCGCGTCGAGGGCCTCGGGTGCCAGGCGCAGCACGTAGCCCGGCGAGCGGGTCAGGATCAGGCGGCCGTCCACGGAACCGCGCAGCCGCGAAAGGTACGTCCGCACGGTCCGGTCCGCGTGGTCGGGCGGCCGCTCGCCCCACAGCGCGCGGCCGAGCGCGGGGACGCTCACGACGCGCCCCGACTCCGCCGCCAGCACGGCGAGCAGGGTCCGCAGGCGCGGGCCGCCGACGTCGCGCGGCGCACCGCCGATCCGGACCTCGAACGGTCCCAGTACTCCGAGGTCCACCCCGCCGGTGGTGTTGCCGACCATCCCCGCCCCTCCGCCGCGGACGCGTCCGCGCTCAGGCGTACAGGAGCGGGGTCGGCCGCGCGAGATACGTCGACAGGATGGAAAAGCCGCGACGGTTAAGTGTCGATCGACGGCGGCCGGGCCCGGCCGCGGTCGATCACGGGACCCGCGGCCGTCGGTTGTCCGGGCGGACGTCCGGGAAACGCACGATTCGAGGCCTGGCCGGGGTTTCCGCCGTCGCGGGGGCGGGTGCCGCACGGGTGGCGACCGGTGCCGTCACGGGTCCCGCGGCCGCCGGGAAAAGCGCTACTTACGGCCGTCCGCACCAGGGCGACGGCGAGCAGGACCGCCCGCGTGCGGGGCCGGGAGCGGGCGGTCCTGGTGGCAGGGGGGTCCTCGGTGGCCCGGTGACGCCTACGTGATCGGCACGGTGGCGACGCAGGACGTCGTGCCGTTGTCGAACGTCGTGGCCGCGGTGCCCCGCGCGGTGGCCGGGATCGCGAGGCCCGCCGGCAGCGACGCGGTGCCGTTCGTCGCCGGGCCGATCCGGGTGTAGACGGTGTGCGTGCCCAGCCCGTCCTGGTAGGAGATCCGCAACGACTGCGTGCCCGAGTCGCCGATGTACGGGCCCGACGTGGTGATCGAGCCGAGCGGGTGGTGGTAGCCGCCGGAGGTTTCGTACCGCAGCGTGAACGTCCCGCTGAACCCGCCGGCGTGGCAGACGCTCGTGACCTGCTTGACGGTCGCCGCCTGGGCCCGGGCCGCCAGCGTCGTGGCCAGCATCGCGACGAGCCCGGCTCGCACCACTGTCTTCATCTGATCCCTCGCTCTCGGTCGGGGCCATCCTGCCGGATCGGGCTTCCGTCCCGCTTCCCTCCGGAGGCGGTGCGGACGAGCAGGACCGGGCACGCCGCGTGGTGCAGCAGCGCCTGGCCGGTGGACCCGAGCAGCAGTCCGGGGAAACCGCCGCGGCCGCGGTCGCCGAGGACGACCAGCTGGGCGGACCCGCTGCGCTCGATCAGTTCGCGCCGCGGGTGGGCGTGGACGACGACCTGCTCGACCGCGAGGTCGCCGAGGTCGTGGTCGTGGAGCCGTTCACCGAGCAGCCGGCGCCCGGCCTCGGCGACGCAGCGCGGGTCGGGTCGCGGCGGCGGGGCGTCGGTCCAGGCGTGCAGCACGACCAGCGGTGCGCGGCGGACGCGGGCTTCGGCGAGCGCCGCCGCGAGCACGCGGGTGCCGGCTTCGCTGCCGTCGATGCCGGTGACGACCGGGCGTTCGCCCGCGCCGGGCTCGTCCCAGCTGTCCCCGCGGACGACGACGGTGTCGCAGCGCGCGTGGGTCCCGACAGCCGCGGCGACCGAGCCCGCGAGCAGGCTGGTGAGCCGCCCGTGCCCGGCGGAGCCGACGACGAGCAGGGCGGCCGCCCGGGACGCTTCGATCAGCGCCTGTGCGGCGCGGTCGGGGTCGAGCCGGGTCGTCGCGCCGGGAACCCCTTGCGCGGCGGCCAGTTCCCGCGCGGTGCGCAGGGCTCGCCGGCCGCGGGCGCGCAGGGCGTCGACCATCTCCTCCGGCGGCGGCACGACGCCGCCCGTGAGCAGGGCCGGGACGTCGAGGGCGTGCACGATCTCCAGGGCCGCGTCCCGCAGGCAGGCGGTTCGCGCGGCCCACCGGACGGCGTCCAGGGACTCGGCCGACCCGTCCACCCCGGTGACGATCGGCGGCGCGGCTGCAGCGGTCATCGGCCGACTCTATGCCCGCCCGGGGCGTCCCGGGCCCGGAACGACGACGTCCTGGCCGGTGCCCAGAATATTTGAACGTGTTCAACTCTTTCGGTACCGTGGGGTGGGCGGACCGTGAAGGGGGATTTCATGAAGGTCGTGCTACCCGGTGGCACCGGGCATCTGGGGCGGGTGCTGAGCCGCCGGCTGGCCGCACGCGGGGACGAGGTCGTCGTGCTGACCCGGCGGGACGTCCCGCCGGAACCGGGGGTGCGCCACGTCCGCTGGGACGGGCGGGCGGCGGGGCCGTGGACGGCGGAGATCGACGGCGGCGACGTCGTGCTCAACCTGGCCGGCCGGTCGGTGCACTGCCGGTACACCCGGGCGAACCTGCGGGAGATGTGGAACTCGCGGATCGATTCGGCACGGGTCGTCGGCGGCGCGATCGAGCGGGCCGCGCGGCCGCCGCGGGTCTGGCTGCAGATGAGCACGGCGACGATCTACGCGCACCGGTTCGACGCCCCGAACGACGAAGCCACCGGCGTGCTCGGCGGCGGCGAACCGGGCGCGCCCGCCTACTGGGCCTACAGCGTCGACCTCGCCCGGGCGTGGGAGCGCGAGCAGGAGGTGGCGAACACGCCGCACACCCGCAAGGTGGCGCTGCGGACGGCGATGGTGATGAGCCCGGAGCCCGGCGGCGCGTTCGCGATGCTGCTGCGGCTGACGCGGCTGGGCCTGGGTGGCCCCGTCGCGGGCGGGGCCCAGTACCTGTCGTGGATCCACGAGGACGACCTGGTCCGCGCGATCGACTTCCTGATCGCGCGGGAGGACCTGAGTGGCCCGGTGAACCTGGCGGCCCCGGAACCGTTGCCGTACCGGGACTTCCTGCGCTCCCTGCGCGAGGCGGCGGGGGTCCGGTTCGGCCTGCCGGCGACGAGGTGGATGGCGGAGATCGGGGCGTTCGTGCTGCGCTCGGACACGGAGCTGCTGCTGAAGAGCCGCCGCGTGGTCCCCGGGCGCCTCCGGGACGCGGGGTTCGCCTTCGACCACCCCGAGTGGGCCGGGGCGGCGGAGGACCTGCTCCGGGGTCCACTGAGGACGGTCAGCTGAGGTTGTGGCTGGTCCACCGCCGCATAGCTGCGCCGGCAAACTCGCCCAAGTTGCCACAAGCACTCGGCCGAGCGTCCTCAAAGGACGGTCAGCTGACCGAAGCGTTGTCCCGCAGCCGTCTCAGCATCAGGGCGAGGTGCAGCCGGAACCGACCCCCAGGGGAGTCGACCTCGAAGCCGAGGACCGCTTCGGCGCGGGCCAAGCGGGCCGGCATCGTGCTGTGGTGGCGGTGCAGCACCGCCGCGGCCTTGCGGGCCGAGCCGGTCGCGCACAGCGCGTCGAGTGCCGCCAGGGTGTCGTCGCCGTGGGCTTCGGCCGCGAGCCGGTCGAGCGCTCGGACGTCGGGCAGCTCGGCGAGGTCCGGCCCGTCGAGCCGGCCGGCGAACGCGACCAAGCTGCCGAGCCGGTCCCACCACACCACCGGCTCGGAACCCGCCGTGAAGCGCAGCGCCGTCCGGGCGGCGGCCCAGGAACGGGCCGCGTCGATGGCCGGCAGCTCCGGGCCGATGCCCGCCCGGCCGCCGTCCGGAAGCGGGCCGGGCACGGCGTCCAGCAGGATCGCGCGTACCCCGCCCAGCTGCGCCGCACGCCCGGCGAGCCCGTCGACGCCGGTGCCCGCCAGCACTCGGAACCGGGCCGCCGGGGAGATCCCCAGCAGGTGCAGGGCCCGCGACCGCTCGGCCGTCCCGGCGTCCTCGGACAGCACCAGCTCGACCAGCGCGGGGTCGCCGAGCTCGGGCCGCGGCACTCCGCCCTGCTCCAGCAGGATCGCGGTGGCGATCGCGAACCGTTCCAGCAGCATGTCGTCGAGCGGAGCCGGTGCGCCGCCCCGGGCCACCCACACCTCGACGCCGCCCTCGAGCCGGCGGACGGCCGCTCCCGCCGGCGCCGTGCCGGCCGTCGTGACGCCGTGGCCCGGTTCCGCGCGCAGCGACAGCCCCTGTCCGGGCGCGTGCACGCCGACCGGGCAGCCGGCGAGCTCGGCCGTGCTGCCCACCAGCGCGTCCAGGCCGGCGTGGCCGGTGATCAGGCGATCGAAGAACCCGATCACCCGCACGGCGTTCTCGGCGTCGGCGTCGAGCCCGGACAGGCGCAGCAGCAGCCCCTTCATGCCGTCACGATAGGCGCGGCCGCCGCCGGATGGCGAGCTCCGGAGCGGCAACGCCCGCCGCGTGGCGGTGGCCGGGACCACCTCCGGCGGCCCAAGATCGGGGCATGACCTACGCGATCGATCCCGAGCTGGTGCCCTGGCTGGACATGCTGCCGGCCGTGACCCTGACCGACTACGAGGCCCTGGTCGCCGCGCGCTCCTCGATGGGGCAGCTGGGCGAGGTCCTGCCGGCCTACGAGCCGGCGAACCCCATCGACGTCCGCGATACGACCGTGCCGGGGCCGTCGGACGCGCCGGAGGTCCCGGTGCGCGTCTACTCCCCGGCGAACCGCACCGGCGCGGTGCCCGGCCTGCTCTACATCCACGGTGGCGGGTTCGTCCTCGGCGACCTGGACATGTTCCACGCGTCGCTGCTCCGGCTGGTCGACGAGCTGGGCATCGTGATCGTGTCGGTCGATTACCGGCTGGCGCCGGAGCACCCGTTCCCGGCGCCGGTCGAGGACTGCTACGCGGCCCTGCAATGGGTCGAGGCCAAGGCGGCGGAGCTGGGCATCGACCCGGCGCGGATCGGCGTCGGCGGCGAAAGCGCGGGCGGCGGCCTCTCGGCGGCGGTGGCGCTGCTGGCCCGCGACCGCGGCGGCCCGGCGCTCTGCTTCCAGTACCTCGGAATCCCGGAGCTGGACGACCGGCTCGACACGCCGTCGATGCGCGCGTACACCGACACGCCGCTGTGGAACCAGCCGAACGCGGTGTTCAGCTGGACCAGCTACCTCGACGCGGAACCCGGCGGCGACGGCGTTTCGCCGTACGCCGCGCCGGCCCGGGCAGCGGATCTGGCCGGGTTGCCGCCGGCGTTCGTCACGACGTGCCAGTTCGACCCGTTGCGGGACGAGGGGATCCAGTACGCGCAACGCCTCGCGCACGCGGGCGTGGCGACCGAGCTGCGCCACTACCCGGGCACGTTCCACGGGTCGGGGATGGTCGAGACGGCGGCGATCTCCCGCCGGATGTTCGCCGACGAGGTCGACGCGCTGCGCCGCGGGCTGCGGGTGAGCGCGGGCTGAGCCGGTCGTGAGTGAGAAACAGTGTTCTAACCCTGTTTCCCACTCACGACCACGGTAGGAAGGGAGCATGAAGACTTCCGTCGGGTTGCTGCATCCCGGAGCCATGGGCGCCGCTGTCGGGGCGGTGCTCACCGCCCGAGATATCCGGACCTCCTGGCTCCCCGCCGGCCGCGGCCCCGCGACGCGCCGCCGAGCCGAGGACGCCGGGCTCACCGAAGCCGAAGACCTCGCCGGGTGCGACGTGATCCTCAGCATCTGCCCGCCCGCCGCCGCGCTCGACGTCGCCCGGAGCGTCGCCGGGTTCACCGGCGTCTACCTCGACGCCAACGCCATCAGCCCGCGGCACGCGACCGAGATCGCGCGGATCCTGGACAAGGCGACCGTCGCCGACGGCGGGATCGTCGGCCCGCCGCCGCGGCAGGCCGGGACCACCCGGCTCTACCTGTCCGGGCCCGCGACCGCCGTCGCATCCCTGGAAAGCCTGTTCGCCGGCACCGATCTCCGGCCCGTGGTGCTGGACGGCCCGGTCGGGACGGCGTCGGCGCTCAAGCTCGCCTTCGCCTCCTACAACAAGCTCACCTTCGCGCTGGCCGCGCAGTCCCACGCCTTGGCGGAGCGCTACGGCGTCGGCGGCGAGCTGCGTGAGCTCGCCGCCGACGTCCTGTCGCACACCCCGCTGGGCGCACCCGGCGGGATCACCTCCGCCGGCCGGCGGGCCTGGCGGTGGGAAGGCGAGATGGCCGAGATCGCCGAAGCGTGCGCCGACGCCGGGCTCTCACCCGCGTCGGTCGACGCCGCGCGGGAACTGTTCGGCCGCTGGCGCGACCACCGCGACGAAGCCGGCCTGACCCTCGCCGACCTCCTTCAGGCGCTGGTCACCCCGCCGGCGTGACGTCGATCAGCACCTTCCCGGTCGCGCCCTCCTCGGACGCGATGTGGGCCTTCGCGGTGTCTTCGAGCGGGAAGCGGTGGACCGGCACGCCGCGGTCCTTGCCGAGCCGCAACGCGCCGTCGGCCAGCGCCGCGGTGACGTCTTCGGCGGCGGCGCGGAGCTTGTCCTCCCCGACCGTGTAGAGCACGAGGAACTGGTAGCGCGTGTTCAGCCACAGGTTCGGGCCGAACTCGAGGCTGACCGTGCCCGTGCCGCGGTCGTCGCCGTAGACCGCGACCGTGCCGCGCGCACGCAGAACCTCGGTGTGCAGCCCGGCGTTGACCCCGGCCGCGACCTCCACGACCAGGTCGACGCCGTCCGGCGCGACCTCGCGGATCCGGCCGGCGAGCTCCGGGTCGGGGTAGCGCAGCACGTGGTGGGCGCCGGCCGCACGGGCGAGCGCGGCCTTCTCGTCGCTGCTGACGGTCGCGACGATCGTCGCCCCGGCCCAGCGGCCGAGCTGGATCGTGGCGTTGCCGACCGCGCCGGCCCCGCCGCTGACCAGCACCGTCCGGCCGTCGAGCGCGCCGGGGGAGAGCCGGGTGGGCCCGTCTTCGGCGACGGTCAGCGCCCGGTGCGCGGTCAGCCCCGGGACACCGAACCCGGCGCCTTCGTCGAAGCCGGCGGCGTCGGGCAGGCGAACGACCTTCGCCGCCGGGAGCACGGTGTACTCCTGCGCGGTGCCGGCCTCGGGGCCGTGGGTGCCGGCGAGGATCAGCCACACGCGGTCGCCGGGCGCGAGCCCGGTGACGTCCGGGCCGACCGCGTCGACGACCCCGGCGCCGTCCTGGTTGGGGACGGTGTCGGGGGTTTCGGTCCCGGCCTCGGCGCCGCGGCCGGCGCGGGCCTTCCAGTCGGTGGGGTTGACCGCGGACACGACGACCCGGACGCGGACCTCGCCGGGACCCGGGTCCACGACGGCCCGCTCCGACACCGACAGCACCTCGGGTCCGCCGTGGCGGCGGTAGACGACAGCTTTCATGCCGGGTGCAATCCCGCGGCACCCCGGGGTTATTCCCGATGTCCACCGGAAATGAGGTAAGGGTAAATCCGCAGCGTGCGCCACCCGCCTATTCGCCGCCGGGCGAAAACGACGGGAAAACGCGCGCCGTGCGGGTGATCCCCCGGCCGGGCGATTTTCCGTGCTGCCCGAGCGAAATCGGCCGCCGTCGCAGAAACTGGGCGCGTGGGAGAGGAAAAGCGCAGTCCGGGGGACGAGCGGCCGAAGCGTGACGACGGGGAACCGACGCCGATCTTCGACGCGGTGTTCAGCGCCACGCGCGCACGGGCGACTACGAAGAATCCGCCGGGGGAACCGGAGAAATCAGGACGCTGAATCACTTTCGGCGGCGGGGGAGGACCGGCGCGCGCGAGGGGCGGGCGTGGCGCGGCTTGGCCGTGACGTACGCGGTGGTCTCGGCGGCCCAGGCCTACCTCGCGGCGGCGATGGGCGTGGTGTGGGCCGCGGTCCTGGCGGCGGTGTTCCTGGCGGCGGCGATCGCGTGCGGTGTCGCCGCCCGCTGACCTGAGGCGGTTTGTTCGACATCCGCAGCGAACATGTAGCATGTCCCGCGCATGCGCAGGCACGGTCGAGGAGTGGAACGTGGCAGGGGTCGTGAACAGCATGATCGCCGCCGAGTACGCGGCGGGCGCCACGATCTCGGAGCTCGCCGAGCGCTGGGGCATCGACCCGCGCCAGGTGATCGAGCGCCTGGCGCGGGTCGACTCGCAGTCCTGAGCCGCGGCCCTCAGATCGCGCGTTCTCCCTTGCCGAGCACGACGATCCCGCCCTCGCTGACGTGGTAGTGCCCGCGGTCCCTGGCCAGGTCGACCCCGATGTGCGCCCCCGGCGGCACCACGACGTTCTTGTCGAGGATCGCCCGCCGCACCACCGCGCCGCGGCCCACCCGGGCGCCGTCCAGCAGCACCGACCCCTGGACCACCGCGCCCTGCTCCACGAGCACGTCGGGCGAGAGCACCGAGTCCACGACCTGCGCGCCCGAGATGATGCAGCCGTTGCTGACGATCGACTGGTTCGCCGAGCCTCCCTCGACGAACTTCGCCGCCGCGCGCTGGCCCGGGTGCGCCAGGATCGGCCACTTCCGGTTGTACAGGTTGAAGATCGGGTGCGTCGAGATCAGGTCGGTGTGCGCCTCGTAGTAGCTGTCGATCGTCCCGACGTCGCGCCAGTAGCCGTGGTCGCGCTCGGTCTCGCCGGGCACGACGTTGCCGTTGAAGTTGTAGACCGCCGCCTCGCCCGACTTGACCAGCGCCGGGATGATGTCGCGGCCCATGTCGTGGTGCGAGGCCGCGTTCTCGGCGTCCGCGTGCAGCGCCTCCAGCATCACCTTCGTCGTGAAGATGTAGTTGCCCATCGACACGTACGACTCCTCGGGGGAGTCGGGCAGGCCCGGCGGGTCGGCGGGCTTCTCCATGAACGCGTCGATCATCAGCCCGTCGGTCGTCCGGATGACGCCGAACGAGCTCGCCTCGGCGCGCGGCACCCGGATCCCGGCGACGGTGACGCCGGCGCCCGAGGAGATGTGGGCCTCCAGCATCTGCCGGGGGTCCATCCGGTAGATGTTGTCCGCGCCGAACACCGCGATGTACTCGGGGTCCTCGTCGTAGACCAGGTTGAGGCTCTGGTGGATGGCGTCGGCGCTGCCCTGGTACCAGCGCGGGCCCAGCCGCTGCTGCGCCGGCACCGGCGTGACGTACTCGCCGGTCAGCGCCGAGAGGCGCCACGTCGTCGAGATGTGCCGGTCGAGCGAGTGCGACTTGTACTGCGTCAGCACGCACAGCCGCCGGAACCCGCCGTGCACCAGGTTCGACAGCACGAAGTCGACCAGCCGGTGCACACCCCCGAAGGGCACGGCGGGTTTGGCGCGGTCGGCGGTCAGCGGCATCAGCCGCTTGCCCTCGCCGCCCGCGAGCACGATGCCCAGCACGTCCGCTCCAGTGTTCACGACGACCTCCCGCACGCCTCGTAGAGGGCGACCGTCCGCTCGGCGATCGCCTTCCAGCCGAACTCGCCGACCGCGCGCTCGCGGCCGGCGGTACCCATCGCGGCGGCCCGGTCCGGGGAACCCACCACCTCGTTCAGCGCGGCGGCCAGGCCCGCCTCGAACCCTCGCGGGTCCTGGTCGTCGTAGTGCACGAGCAATCCGGTCCGGCCGTCGTCGACGACCTCCGGGATGCCGCCGACGTCACTGGCCACCACCGGCGTGCCGCACGCCATCGCCTCCAGGTTCACGATGCCCAGCGGCTCGTAGACCGACGGGCAGGCGAACACCGTGGCGTGGGTGAGCAGCTGCACGACCTCGGGACGCGGCAGCATCTCCGGGATCCAGCGGACCCCGGTGCGCGTCTTCTCCAGCTCCGCGACCAGCCCGCGGAACTCCGCGTCCAGCTCGGGGGTGTCCGCGCCGCCCGCGCACAGCACCAGCTGGGTGCCCGGCTCGAGCGACGCGGCCGCGCGCACCAGGTGCGGGACGCCCTTCTGCCGCGTGATCCGGCCGACGAACAGCACGTACGGCCGGGTCGGGTCGATGCCGTGCTTCGCGAGTGCGTCCGTGCCCGGGTCCGGGCGGTAGAGCGTGGTGTCGATGCCGTTGTGGATCACGTGGACCCGCTCGGGCGGCACCGCCGGGTAGGCCGCGAGGACGTCGCGGCGCATGCCGCCGCTGACCGCGATGATCGCGTCCGCGGACTCGTAGGCCTCACGCTCGATCCACGACGAGACGCGGTAGCCGCCGCCGAGCTGCTCGGCCTTCCACGGCCGCAGCGGCTCCAGCGAGTGCGCGGTGACCACGTGCGGAATGCCGTGCGTCAGCTTCGCCAGGTGCCCCGCCAGGTTCGCGTACCAGGTGTGGCTGTGCGCGAGGTCGTGGTCTTCGAGGGCGTTCGCCATCGAGACGGCGATGTCCATGGTCGTGAACGCGGGCTGGCGGTACCCGTGCGGATCGGTGTGGCCGGTGGCGTCCGGGCGGTCCGCGCCCCAGCAGTGGACGTCGAGATCGACCAGCGACCGCAACTCCCGGGCGAGGAACTCCACGTGAACCCCGGCGCCGCCGTAGACCTCCGGCGGGTATTCCCGGGTGAGCAGGCCGACCTTCATGCCGAAACCCTATGGCCTCCCCGGCCTGTGGCGCAGTCTGGCGTCCAGGGGAATCTTCGGAGTTTTCGGTCACTGCTCAGATGAGCGCGGAGATCACGGCTCTCGGGTGAGGGTGAAGTGGCCGACGCCCTTCGCCGCGGACCGGACCTGCCAGCTGTCCGGTCCGGTCGCCGGGCCCTGGGCGTACTGCAGCCGGTAGTCCGGCTTGCGCGGCGTGACCGAGGTGTCCAGCCAGTGGTAGTTGACCCGCAGCGCGAGGCTCATCAGCGGGTTCGCCGTCGCGATCCGCTTCCCGACGAGCTCGACCGCGTGGCCGCGGTCGGAGAACTCGTCGATGATGGCGCACTCGCAGAAGTAGGCGAGCGTGCCGATCTCGCCGGGACTGGCGACCGCGGCCCCGGCGAGCCGGGGGCCGAGCTCGGTCCCGACACGGGCGTAGTCGGTGGAGCTGGCCCAGTTGCCGAAGATCACCGGCGACTTCCACGGCAGGCCCTGCGCGGCGTCGACCGCGGCGCCGGCCAGCACCAGCAGGCCGGTGAGACCCAGCGCGATGGCCGGGGGCGTGCCGCGCAACGCCGGGCGTTCGCGGGCCTGCGTCGACCAGGCGCCGAACGCGGCGACGGCGAACGCGCTCGCCGCGGTCACCGGGGCGACGTAGTACCAGTGGAACGGCCCGACCCCGAGGAACGAATACGCGACGTAGTAGAGGATCCCGCCGCCGGCCAGTGCGGCGAGGGGGCCGAGCGCGGGGAACTCCGGCCACCGGACCCCGAACCGTGCGGCCGCCCACCCGGCCAGCGCGACCACGCCGAGCAGGGCCGGGACGAACGACACGAGCACGGTGACCGGCCAGCCGACGTAGTACATCACCGGCCCGGTGCTGTAGGTCCACGGCGCGAACAGCCCGGCCTGCGTCTGCTTGATCACCAGCGTGTCCGGCACGAACGACCCGAAGGCGACCCAGCTGACGACGAACCACGGCGCGGCCGTCAGCACCGCCCAGCCGGTGACGGGCAGCAGCCGGCGGCGGATCGCGGGCGCGCTCACCGCGATCAGCACCACGAACACCACGAGGTCGAGCCGGGTGAGGACGGCGAGCCCGCCGGTCACGCCGAACAGCAGGGGACGGCCTTCGAGCGCGAAGACCGTGAGCACCAGCAGCACCGCCGGGATCAGCAGGACTTCCAACCCGATCGCGGACAGCACGAACGGGTTGAGCAGCACCAGCGTGACGCCGAGGACGCCGGCGGCGGGCGGCAGCGCGAGGGTGCGGCCGATGCGCTGCCACGCCCAGCCGAGCGTGCCGCCGCACAGGACCGTGAGGATCCCGAGCGCGATCACCGGGTGCGGGTCGCCGGCGATCCGCGTGAGCAGGGTGAGCGCGGCGAGCAGCAGGACGTTCAGCGGGGACGTCGCGGAGTTCGCGGGCGAGCCCGGGATCAGGCCCCACTCGCCGTGCACGGCGAGGTTCTTCGCGTAGGCGAGGGTGATGTAGCCGTCGTCGGTCAGGCTGCCGCGCACCACGAGGAAGACGACGGCGCCCAGCACCGCCCCGAAGACCGGCAGCCACCGGCCGGGCGCGTTCCCTTGTTCCGCGGTCGTGCGTTCCGCGTCCGTTTCCGCAAGCACCTGCCCACCTCGCGGAACGACCGCCCGCTGTCCGACTGCTATGGCCCGGCACCGTAACGACGGCGTATTACCGGGGTGCTACACCCGGATCACGTCCGCCGGCCCCGCCAGGGTTCACCCGATGGTGGCACGGCCCGGCAGGGCCCGCAGCGTGGTCCACTGTGGACGGGGTGGTCAGGGCGCCTTCCGGCGGGTGGTGACCAGGACGAGCGCGATGCCGCCGGTCAGGAGCAGGGCTCCGAGGCCGAGGATCGGGCCGAGGTCGATCCCGGTGTCCGGCAGGCGGCCGCTGCCGCCGCCGGGGGTGGTGGGTGCGGGGGCCGGGGTGGCCGCTGTCGTCGAGGATGCCGAGGTCGTGGTGGAGGTGGCCGGGCCGCTCGTGGCGGTGGTGGTGCCGGTCGACGGCTTGGTCGTGGTGGTCGACGTCGACGGCTCGGTCGTGGTCGGCGATGTGGTCGAGGTGGTCGGCTCGGACGTGGTCGTCGTGGTCGTGGCCGACGGCTCGGTGGTGGTCGGGGTCGTGGTCGACGGCTCGCTCGTGGTCGCTGTCGTCGACGGCTCGGATGTGGTGGTGGCCGGCTCGGAGGTGGTCGGCGATGCCGTGGTCGTCGTCGGCCCGGCTGTGGTCGTCGTGGTCGAGGTGCTGGTGGTCGGCGCCGTGGTGCTCGTTCCGGTGGTGGTCGTCGGGGCTGTCGTGGTCGGTTCGGGCTCGTCCCGGCACGAGGGCAGGTCGCCGACGAACGGGTACGCGTGGAACTCCTGCCCGCTGCCCTGGCCGGCGCTCGAGCCGTGGACGAGGTCGCCCGCCGTGAAGAAGCGGCCGTTCGTCCCCGGCAGCGTCACGGTGGTCGTCCCCGCCGGGTTGCCCACGAGCACGCTGCCCTGGAACATGCCGCTGCCGGTGAGGCCGACCGTGGCCGCGGCCGGGAAGTTCCACAGCAGGCGGGGGCGCAGCGCGTTGAGCGGGTCGCTGTCCTCGACGCCGCCGCTGTAGGTGTTGATCGTCCGGGCCCGGCCGGTGAGGTTGACCAGCACCGTCGCCCCGGCGGGGATGCCGGCGAACGCGATGCCCTGCGTGCCGCCGCCCGGCCCGGCGATGTCCTGGTCGATCGTGAAGACCTGAAGCTTCGCCTTGCCGTCGCCGGTGAAGAGCGTCTGATAGCCCTGGTTCACCGCGGTCCCGGTGGTCGTGGCCCGGGCGTAGCACCTGCTCGCGGCGTTGAGCCGTCCCCGCAGCCCCGCGTACGGCTGCATCGCGTCGGTGTCGTGCACGAGCTTCCCGATCACGGTGCCGGTGACCGTCTTGGCGTGGCGGACGACGCCGCCGGCCGAGTCGCCCACGGCGTCGAGCCGTTGCTGGTCGGCGA
Organism: Amycolatopsis camponoti; assembly: GCF_902497555.1. Lineage (NCBI taxonomy): Bacteria > Bacillati > Actinomycetota > Actinomycetes > Pseudonocardiales > Pseudonocardiaceae > Amycolatopsis > Amycolatopsis camponoti. Next base: position 3,952,023 of record NZ_CABVGP010000001.1, read on the forward strand.
CCGTCAGGTCCCCGCCGACGGTCAGGTAGTCGGCACCGTCCGGCGGCGGCACGCGGGAGCCGACCCCGGCGACGCCGACGTTGTAGATCGACGACCCGGACGTCTTCCGCAGCGTGAAGTCACCCCCGACGACCACCCGGCCCTCCGCCTCGGCGGCGCTGCCGGTGACGCGCATGCTGCCGCCGACGTAGAGGTTGACACCGTTGTCGCGCCCGGCGAAGGGGTGGTTGCCGACCGGCGGGTAGGGATCGGGGCACGTCCCGGGCACGCACGGTCCGAGGCCGTCGGGCAGCGGGTCGGCGTGCGCGGACCGCAGCACGGGTACCGAAAGCACCACGAGCCCGCAGGCCGCCAGCGCCGCCAGGGCGGCATGGGTCGCGCGCACGGAACCTCCCTGTCCACTGTGGACTACCAGGGGCGGACGCTAGCGGCCGGTCGTGCCGGGCGCCCGCCGATCCACCCGATCGAGGCGGCCCGAGGCCGCCGAGGCCACCAGGGGACCGCCGTGCGGCCTCTGCCGCTTTCAGGGAGGTGTGGTCGTGGCTCAGGAGATGCGGACGGACGGATCCCCGGTGACCGCGGCGCGCGCTTCGGCGACGCCGGTGTACAGCGGCAGCACGCTGTCCAGGCCGAGGATGGCCAGGGGCCGGGCGACCGCGATCCGGGCCGCCGCGATGGCGTACGGAATGTCGAGCGCGACGGCCTCGCGGTAGGACTCGACCAGGACGCTGAAGACGGTCGAGTCGCAGTAGGTCGTCTCGGTGAGATCGGCGACGACCGCGGTCGCGTCGCCGCGGAACGGGCCCAGCAGCGCGTCGCGCAGCCGGGTGGTGGTCGCCAGGTCGAGGTCGCCGGCGCAGCGGACGATCACGACCCCCGCTTCGGTCGTCGTCGCGAAGCGGGGCTGGGTGCGGTTCTCGGTCATCGGGGCCCTCCTGCCCGGCGAAGTACCCACCGCACGCCGGGTTCACTCGCCCGGGTGGGGCGAATCGCTGCGGCATCCGAGGGATAACGATGCACAAGCGTTGCAGACGGGTATAGCTTGACTGTGCAGCACCCCTTCCGCCCGCGACTGGGCGGGCCGTGGCGGGTTGCCACACCCCGCGGCCGTCCGGATCCGGCTGACGCGGGCCGGATCCCCCGGCGCCGGGCGGCGCCGAAGGGGACGCGGCAGGTCGACGCCCCGCCGCCGCGTCCCCTGTGGGCCGCCCTCCGGGCTTCGGCCGGCCCAGGATTTCCGGGTCCGGTTCCACCGCGTGGCGGCGGTGTCCCGCGGCGTCCCGGCGGAGGTCGTCCCCTCGCCGACCTCCGCCGGGCGGTCCCGGAGACCCGGCCGGCGATCTCCGCGCCGGGCGCGGCCACGGTGTCCCTGCCGGTCAGGTGGCCTCGTCGTCGCTAAGCTGCGGCGAGCGAGGCGAAGGGGAACGGTGGAACCGAAGAACATCGAGACGGGTGCCTGGGCGCCGGGCAAGGTGGCCGCGCTGCTGGGCGTCTCGCCGGTGACCCTGCGCAGCTGGAGCGCGCGGTACGGGATCGGTCCGTCGGCCCCGGCTTCCGGACGGCACCGCCGCTACTCCGACGCCGACGTCCGGCGGCTGCAGCACATGCAGCGGCTCGTCGCCCGGGGGATGCCGGTGCGGGAGGCCGCCGCCGTGGCCTTCGGCGACTCGTCCGCCGGCCCGCCCGAGGTGCCTCCGGCCCGCCGGGTGCGCGAGCTCGAGGACGCCGCCGACGAGCTGCGATCCGCGTCGGTCGCCGGGCTGATCGACGAAACCCTCGGCACGCTCGGCCCGGCCGCCGCCTGGACCGAAGTCCTCGCTCCGGTCCTGCGCAGCCTCGGCGACCGCTGGCAGCGCGGCGACGTCTGCTTCGGGTCGGAATGGGCGCTGACGACGGAGATCTCACTGGCGTACGAGCGGTTCAGCCGCCGCTTCCCGGCGGCCGTCCCGGGCCGGCCGGTCCTGCTGGCGTGCTGTCCCGCCGAACGGCACTCCCTGCCGATGGAGGCCCTGCGCGCGACCCTGGCCGAGGCCGGGGTGCCGGTCGCCTATCTCGGCCAGCTGGTGCCGGCCGAAACGGTCGCCGACCTGGCGGCGCGCCTCGACCCGGTGCTGGTGCTGCTGTGGTCCCTGGCGGCCCCGACGGCCGACGACCTGCTCGCCGCCCGCGTGCGCGACCTCGGCCGCGTCGTGGGCATGGCGGGGCCGGGCTGGGAGCACCTGGGCGACCGCGGCTTCGCCAGGGTCGACGACCTGGCCTCGGCGGTCGAGCTGGCCGTGGCGCACGCGGAGGCGTAGTTCCGGCTTCACGCCAGCCCGTCGAGGACCCGCGTCAGCTCCGGCGCCACCGCGTCCCCGAGCCGTTCGAACTCGCGCTTCAGCAGCGGGCTCGCGAGCTTCGCCCAGCCGTGGAACACGATCGTCGCGCGGTAGCGGACCGTCGTCCCGTCCGGGCCCGCGGAGAGGCCGAAGTCGTCGGTCGAGGTCGCCGTCTTGTTCCGGCCCACGAATGTCACGCGGCCGGCGTCGCGCCGCGTCAGGTGGTAGTCCAGCTCCGTCCGGCGGCCGCGGAACTCCGACACGTTGTGCCACTCGGCGCCGACGGTGATCGGACCCGCGTCCGTGCGGGTGCACGTCACCGTGCCCGGGTCCCAGTCCTCCGTGTGCGCGAAGTCCGCGAGGTACTCCGCGACGCGCGCGACCGGCGCGCGCACGGTGACGGTGCGTTCGACCTGGACCATCGGACCTCCTGGATCGGTTCGTTGCGCAGCCGTTGCAACCGTAACGGGCACCGCTCAGCGGGGCACGCCGAAGGCTCCGGAGACAACGATGTCAAGTATTCGGAATTCTTGTCTGCCTTGTCTTCTTGACGCTTCCGGCGCGCGCGGCGGAAGCTTCCTGGCAACGTTGTCATCCCTCTTCACGGCGCCACCCCGCCAGGTCCGGCCGCCGCTTTCAGATCGGAGTTCGCATGGCGGAGGAGTACGGCATCACCGCGGATGTCGAGCCCGCGGAGGTGGCCGCCGTTTCGCGGCGCCACCTCCTGACCGCCGGGACCGGGCTGCTGGCCGGGTTCGGTCTCGCGGCCGTCCTGCCCGGGGTCGCGTCCGCGTCGCCCGTGGCCGCCGACGGCCGGGCGCCGACGACCGACCTGGCCCTGTTCCGGCCGGTGCAGGTGTCCTCGACCGACTACGCCGCCACCCCGGGGGAGTTCGCGGTCGACGGCCTCGCCCAGGTCGGCGTCAGGGGCTCCGGCTGGCGCGCCACCCCGGGCGACGGCCAGTGGATCGTCGTCGACCTGCAGGGGCAGTGCCGGATCGACTCGGTCGTGCTGACCTTCGAGGCCCGGCCCGGTGACCCGGCTTTCGACGGCACCGCTTCCCGCAGCCACACCAGCGGCTTCGAGATCCAGTCCAGCTACGCGACGGCGTTCGACCTCGACGTCTCGGGCGACGGCCGGGCCTGGCGCACCGTCCACCACACCGACGCCGGCACCGGTGGCGTCGTCACGATCCCGCTCACCGCCGTCACCGCGCGCTGGGTCCGCTTCACCGCGTCGAGCCGCTCGACGACCAACCCCCTGGGCCTCAACGGCTTCCAGGTGTTCGGCGCCGGCCCGCAGAACCGGCCGGCGGTGCACGGCTGGACCAGTTTCCCGGTCCGCCCGCACGACGACCCGCCCGCGCTCTCCGTCGCGGCCGACGGCACCGTGCCGCTCGAGTCCGGCTGGGTCCTCACGATGGACGACTGGGCGCCGGCCGGCGACGGCACGGCACTGTCCGGGTCCACTGTGGACACCCGGGGCTGGCTCCCGGCGACCGTTCCCGGCACGGTCCTGGCGTCGCTGGTCGAACAGGGTCAATTGCCCGACCCGGTCTCCGGCATGAACCAGCTCCACGTCCCGGAAGCGCTGTCGCGCCACGCCTGGTGGTACCGCCGCCGCTTCTCACTCCCGCGCGGCCTCGACACCTCGGCGGGCCGGCACGTCTGGCTCGAATTCGACGGCGTCAACCACGAAGCGCAGATCTGGCTCAACGGCGCCGAAATCGGTACCCAGAGCCACCCGTTCGGCCGCGGCGCCTACGACGTCACGGCCGCCCTGCGCCGCACCGGCGACCAGACCCTCGCGGTGAAGATCTCGCCGATGCCGCGGCCCGGCAGCCCCAGCGACAAGGGCCCGAACGGCAGCTCCTGGGTCGACGCCGGCAGCACGATGTTCGACAACTCGCCGACCTACCTCGCGGTGTCCGGCTGGGACTGGATGCCCGCGGTGCGCGACCGCGCGTCCGGCATCTGGGACCACGTGCGCCTGCACTCGACCGGCGCCGCCGTCCTCGGCGACGTCCGCGTCGACACGAAGGTGCCCGACGCCGCCACCGCCGTCGTGACGCTCACCGTGCCGGTGCGCAACGTCGCGCCGACGGCCCAGCGCGTCAAGGTCAGCGCGGCCTTCGGCCCGGTGAACGTGTCGGCCACGGTCACCGTCCCGGCCGGGCAGACCACCGACGTCGTGTTCCCGGCGCAGCAGGTCGAGAACCCGAAGCTGTGGTGGCCCAACGGCTACGGCGACCCGAACCTCTACGACCTCACGCTCACCGCCGCGATCGGCGCGGCGACCAGCGACCGGCGGACGTCGAAGATCGGCCTGCGCCAGATCGGCTACCAGTACGACCTGCCGATCGTCATCGCCGACGGCCGGGCGACCCAGTCCGTCGACCTCGCGCCGCAGAATGCCCGGTTCGTCCGGATGCAGGGGCTCAAGCGCGCCACGGGCTGGGGCTTCTCGCTCTGGACGATGTCCGTGGTCGACAGCGCGAACGCGGGGACGGACCTGGCCCAGGGCAAAGCCGCGACGTCGCTGTCGGTGGCCGACGGCAACCCGCCCGAGCGGGCCTTCGACGGCGACCCGAACACCCGCTGGACGTCGGCCTATGACGACAACCAGTGGCTGCAGGTCGACCTCGGCGCCGCGACGGCGTTCGACCGCGTCGTGCTGACCTGGGAGACCGCCTACGCGGCGACGTTCAAGATCCAGGTGTCGCAAGACGGCGAGACGTGGACCGACGCCGCGTCGGTGGACAACAGCCCGAAGCCGCTGACCTTCCTCGTCAACGGCGTCAAGATCTTCGCCCGCGGCGGCAGCTGGGGCTGGGACGAGCTGCTGCGCCGGATGACGCCCGAGCGGACCGACGCCGTCGTCGCGATGCACCGCGACATGAACTTCACGCTGATCCGCAACTGGGTGGGCTCGTCGTACCGCCAGGAGCTGTTCGACGCCTGCGACAAGTACGGCATCCTGCTGTGGAACGAGTTCTGGGACGGCTGGTCGACCGACCCGGCCAACCACGACATCTTCCTCGCGCAGGCGAAGGACACCGTGCTGCGCTACCGCCACCACGCGTGCGCGACGGTCTGGTTCGGCTGCAACGAAGGTACGCCGCCGCCGGCCATCGACAACGCGCTGCGCGACATCGTCCACGACAACACGGACCTGCTCTACCAGGGCAACTCGGCCGGCGGCGTGATCACCGGTGACGGGCCCTACTACTGGCAGGACCCGAAGCGGTACTTCACGGGTGAGGCGACCGGCGGCAAGTACGGGTTCTGGAGCGAGATCGGGCTGCCGACCGTGTCGGTCGTCGAGAGCATGCGCAACCTCGTCGGCGAGGACGACCCGGGCTGGCCGATCGGCGCGCCGTGGTTCCTGCACGACTGGTCCACGGGCGGCAACCAGTCGCCGCAGAGCTACCTGGCGGCCATCGACGCGCGGCTCGCGCCGTCGACGAGCCTGGCGGAGTTCTGCCGCAAGGCGCAGTTCGTCAACTACGAGAGCATGCGCGCGATCTTCGAGGCCTGGAACACGCGGCTGTGGGCCGACGCCACCGGCGTGCTGCTGTGGATGTCGCACCCCGCGTGGCACAGCACGGTCTGGCAGACCTACGACTACGACCTCGACGTCAACGGCAGCTACTACGGCGCGCGCAAGGGGTGCGAAGCCCGGCACGTGCAGGCCGACCTGACGACGTGGCAGGTCCGGGTCGTCAACCACACGCCGGCCGCGTTGAGCGGGGTGACGGTCACCGCGCGGCTGTTTTCCTCGGATGGCGCCGGCCTCGGGGCGGCACAGCAGCAGAAGCTCGACGTGGCGGCGAACGTCGGCGCGACGGCGTTCACCGTGCCGTTCGATGCCGCGCACCCGGACCTGCACCTGCTGCGGCTGACGCTGACCGACGCCCGCGGCGCGGTGCTGTCGGAGAACACGTACTGGCGCTACCGCGGCGACACGGCGATGCGCGCGCTCAACCAGCTGCCGGGCGCGCGGCTGACGTCGTCGCTGAAGGCCGACGGCGACGCGTACACGGCGACGATCCGCAACGACGGCAAGACGGTCGCGGCGATGATCCGGCTGTCGCTGCGCGAGCGCAACGGCACCGACCGCGTCCTGCCGACCCGCTACGGCGACAACTACTTCTGGCTGCTGCCGGGGGAGAGCCGCACGGTCCGCGTCGAGCCGCGGCGGCGCGTGCCGAACGCCCGGTTGCTGGTGGAGGCCTACAACGTGGCGGCGAAGGTGATCTAGCCGCGTTTTTGTCGGACCCCGCCGCTACGCTCGCGGGGCCCGCGAGCGAGGAGTTCCGGTGCGTGGCTGTGGGTCGCGATCCGGAGCGAGTGGAGGGGTGCCGCGCGTGCTCCTCACCGTCCGCCGACGACCAGCCCGGAGCCGATCCGGGTCTCGGTTCTCCTCGCTCGCGGGCCCGGCACGGGGGAGGGGCGGGTCATCGACGAGCTGTACCGGCTGGTGCTGGCCAGGGTGGCGTACGAGGACGCGTTCTTCGCCTGGCCACGCCCGGCCCGGGAGCGTTACGTGTCGTTGCTGCGGCGCGCGGATCCGGCGTGGGCACCGGGTTTCCTGCGCTGGCTGCGCACGGCGACCCCGATGCGCTACCCGGCCCTGGTCGGAGCGGCGGCGTTCGTGGCCGGACGGCTGGAGCGGGGCGAGCACGGGGTGTCGCGCCAGGTGATCGCCTCGGTGCTGCAGCGCGCCGACGACCCGGGCCACCTGCTGGCCCATTGGGCGGCGGAGCACGGGCAGTCGCTGCCGAAGCCGGTGAAGCGCGCAGTGGCGGACGCGGTGACGCGCCTGTACGACGAGCCGGCGTTGGTGGCGTACGACGACGGTGGTCACCACTTCGACGTGGGCTTCGTTCGTGGTGACCTGCCTCGCTACGGCGGAATCGGGACACCGCGGCCGTTGCGGTTCGGCGAGGTGATCAGGCTGGTCCACCCGCGGGCCCGGGATCGTGAGCAGGGCGATCTGTTCCGGCACGCGTTGGCCCGGCGGCACGGGAAGGTGCGGACGATCCCGGCGACGCTGCCGCTGGTGCGCAGCTGGGCGGGCTCGGGGCGCTTGCCGGGGATCGCGAATCCGCTCAGCCGGGCGCTTTCGCCCGAGCGACTGCCGGTGAGCCAAGCTGCCGGGACAGCAATCGATCTTGCGACGGCGGTCGGGCCGATGCAGGTCCTCGCCGGGCTTCGGTCGGGTAATGGCCATCCGCCACCCGGGCGACTGCTCGCCCGGCTTCGGCAAGCCGGCACCTCGTCGCACGCCGGAACCCTCGTCGCCGCCCTGCCCGTGTCCGATCTGGTGGCCGACCCGAGCGTCCGCGAACGCCTGGAGCCGCTGATCCCGCACCTTCCCCTCACCCTCCTCCTCGTCCACCTGCGCCGGTTCGACGCCGCCGGGATCGGGTTCGAGACCGCCATGGCCGTCGCCGCGCGGATTGCCGATCCCGCCGAAGTCCGCGCCTCCGGGCTGGGGCCGCTGCGGTACGCCGCCGCCTGGGGTGCGGTCGACAGCCGGCGGTGGGAACCCGCGCTGGCCGCCGGTGCCCGGCACAGCCTCGGTGCCGTCCCGCGGCTGGGCGGGCGCACCCTCGTCGTCGTCGAACCGGGCAGCGACGCCCGGATCGTCTTCGGGATCGCCCTCGCCCAGCGGTGCGACGCCGCCGACCTCGCCGTGCTCGGCGGCGGGCGGTTCCCGCTCGACCCGGACGAGTCGCCGCTGCACGCCCTGATCCGCTGGCACTCCACCGACCTCCGCGGCACCCCGGCCCGCCCGGCCGGGCACGATCGCGTCGTCCTCGTCACCGAGCGGTTCGGCGAGGCGCCGGACGTGCCCGGCGGGCTCCCGCTCTACGTCTGGGAGACCCGGCGCCACAGCGGGTACGAACCCGAGGTCGCGGGGCGCGTCTTCCGCGGGCTCGGCGACGCCTCCTTCCGGATCATCCCCTGGTGGGAGGAGTTCGTCGCAGACGACCAAAACGAATACTGATTTCGTGCCGCCGGACGAACTAGGCTGATGTTCTCGCGCCTAGCTTCGGGAGGTGCTCGTTTCGGTGAACCTGCGCCCGCACGCCAGCCTCGGCCGCGTCCTCGACGACCTGGGCGGCACGCTCCTGGACCTCGTGCTCGGGGACGGCGACCGCCCCGGCGGCATCGGCGGCGTCGCCATCCACGACCCCTTCGACGAGCCCGCCCTGCCCCAGCACGCCCTGATGCTGGGCGTCGGCCTCGCCGAACCGGACGAGGTGGTGCGCCAGCTGCGGACCCTGGCCCGCCACGACGCGGCCGGGCTCGTGCTGCGCGCGCCGGTCACGGTCACCGCGGCGATCACCGCCGCCGTCGAGGAGACCGGCGTCGCGCTGCTGGCCCTGGCGCGCGGCGCGTCCTGGGCCCAGCTCGCCGCCATGCTGCGGTCGCTGCTGGCCGAAGGCGACGTCGGCGACGCCCAGCCCGAAACCCTGGCCGGGCTGCCCTCGGGCGACCTGTTCGCCGTCGCCAACGCGATCGGGGCGCTCATCGACGCCCCTGTCACCATCGAGGACCGCCGTTCGCGTGTGCTCGCGTTCTCCGGCCGCCAGGACGAAGCCGACCCGTCGCGGGTCGAGACCATCCTGGGGCGGCAGGTGCCCGAGCGGTTCTCCCGGATGCTGGCCGACCGCGGCGTGTTCCGCGAGCTCTACCGCAGCGACCAGCCGGTGTACGTCGACCGCCCGCCCGAAAGCCTTGACGGCTTCACGATCCCGCGCGTCGCCGTGGCGGTCCGGGCCGGCGACGAGATCCTCGGCTCGATCTGGGCCGCCGTGCGCGAGCCGCTGACGCCCGACCGCACGCAGGCCCTCTGCGACGCGGCCCGCCTGGTGGCGCTGCACCTGCTGCGCGTCCGGGCGGGGGCCGACGTCGAACGCCGGCTGCGCGCGGACCTGGTGAGCACGGCGCTCGAAGGCGGCGCGGCGGCGCGGGAGGCGCTGAGCCGGCTCGGGCTGGCCGACCAGCCGGTCGTCGTGCTGGCGCTGGCGGTGCTCGAGAACGGCGCCGAAGACGCCGAACTCGCCACCGAACGGCAGCGGCTGGCCGACGGCCTGGCGATGCACCTGACCGCGGTGCACCCGCGCTGCGCGGCGGCGCTCGTCGGAGACACCGCGTACGGGCTGGTGCCGGTGACCCGCGACGCCGACGGGGAGCGCCGCGCCCTCCGGATCGCGAACGACTTCCTGGACCGGGTGGGCGACCGCGTCCGGGCGGTGGTCGGGATCGGGCCGGTGGCGCGCAGCGCGGCCGAGCTGCCGGAGGCCCGCGACAGCGCGGACCGGGCGTTGCGGGTGCTGCGGTCGGGCAGTGGGTCGGGCAGTGGTCCGGGACGCCGGGTGGCGTCGCTGGCCGACGTGCACGTCGAGGCGCTGCTGCTGGAGCTGCAGGACCTGGTCGCCGCCCGCGGCGACCGCCCGACCGGCCCGGTCGCGCGCCTGCTGGACTACGACGAGCAGCACCACGCCCACCTGGTCGAGACGTTGCGAGCCTGGCTCGACGCCTTCGGCGACGTCATCGCCGCGTCGGCCGCGGTCCACGTACACCCCAACACGTTCCGGTACCGCCTGCGCCGCCTGGCCGAGGTCGGCGGCTTCGACATGACGGACCCCGAAGCGCGCTTCGCGGCGATGCTCCAGCTCCGGGTGGTGGCCCCACCCGCCTCTTGACCGTGTGCCACCAGGCATCTCACGTGATCCGAGGGGCATCACGCGTGATCCGAAGGGCATCACGCGTGATTTGACGGGCATCAGCGCGATGCCCCGCCAATCACGGGTGATGCCCCGCCAATCACGCATCATGCCTTTCTGGACACGCGTGATGCCTCTTCGAGAACGCCCGGCGTCCGAAATGTCGGTGATTAACTACCGACTTCTGGACCACACTTGGTCGGTTACCTACTTTCGACCGGTGTGCGACACCTTCGGGGCATGTGAACCTGCACGGACTTCACGTCAGGTGATCAAGTTTCCACGGAGGTGTACCGGGTGTCACGCAAACGGGTCATCGCAGGGACGGCGGCGGTGAGTGCGGCTGTCGTCGTGACTTCGCTGCTCACGACCGGCTCGCCGGCCTACGCGACCATCGCGCAGCCGTCGATGCAGGCGCTGAACTCCCTCGCGATGCCGTTCGGCAGCGTCGTGCGGTCGCAGCAGGAGATCGGCGACGTGCCCGTGTTCGGCGGCCAGCTGGTCCAGATTCGCGACAAGGCCGGCGCGGTCCTCGCGACCCACGGCCGCACGACGAAGAAGACGGCGGGCGCGTTCCCGGCCACCGCGACAGGCGCCGCGGACGCCGCCATCGCGGACGTCGCGAAGCGCACCGGCCTCGCCGCGGCCACGCTGAGGGCTGACGCGCCGCGCGCGTACTGGTACGACGCCACCCTCGGCGGCGCGAAGGGCGACGGCGTCGCGGTGCCGACCTACCAGGTCACCGTGCACGGCAAGAAGCTGAACGACAAGTGGACCGAGGTCGTCAAGGCCGGCACCGCGGACGTCCTCACCTCGTGGTCGGAGGTGCGCGAGGCCAACCGCGACGTCTGCGACGCGAACCACAAGGTGGTCAGCGGCAGCACGGAATCCGTGCGCTGCGGCACCTCGTTCGACGTCACCCGCAAGGAAGGCGGCGCCGAGTCGAGCGTCGCCGACGTCAACCACGTCTACGACTTCTTCGGCCAGGCCTCGGACTTCTACCAGAAGTACGTCGGCGTCGACTTGACGAACCTGATCGGCGCCGACTTCTCCGACGGCACCGGCAAGGCGCTGCGCGGCACCGTCCGGATCTGCGTCGACGGCGAGTGCCCGTTCGCGAACGCCTTCTGGGACGGCGAGCAGATGGCCTTCGGCGAAGGCGTGACCACCGACGACATCACCGGCCACGAGCTCACCCACGGCGTCACCCAGCACACCTCCGGGCTCAGCGGCGGCCAGGCCGACTCGATCAACGAAGGCCTGTCGGACGTCTTCGGCAAGTTCATCGGCATCACCTCGAACGACCCCAACGACACCGGCGACAACCGCTGGCTGCTCGGCGCGGGCTCGTCGCTCGGCGCGATCCGCAACATGAAGGACCCGCGCTCGTCGCTCTCCCCGCAGCCGGACATGGTCAACGGCCCCGGCTGGCAGACGAACAACCCGGACGAGCACATCAACGACGGCGTCGTCAACAAGACCGACTACCTGATCACCGACGGCGACACGTTCAACAACCAGACGGTGCGCGGTCTCGGTCTCGACAAGTCCGTCCAGATCTGGTGGGGCGTCGAGAACACGCTCACCCCGAGCGCGACGTTCAAGGACGTCGGTGAAGCCCTGAACTCCTCCTGCGCGGCGCTCGCCAAGGCGGGCACGGCGGGCATCACCACCGACGACTGCACCCAGGTCGCCAACGCGGTGAAGGCCACCCAGCTGGACCAGGACCCGAGCTGATCCGTCGCTAAACGCCGAAGGCCACTCCGGACGACCGGGGTGGCCTTCGGCGTTTCCGGGCGGAAATCCGGTTGGCGGCGCGGAAATCCGCCGTTACGCTGCCCGGAGTCCAAGATCGCGTCGAACGAAGGGAGCCGGCCGTGCGCGTCGCCGTCGTCTCCCGTCCGCGGTCCGAGGTGATCCTCGTGTCTTCGCGCTCCCGGTGCCTGCCGCGCGGCACGCACCGGACTCCGTGACGCGTCCTTTGTGGACCTGCGCGTCGCGGGGAATCGCGCCGCCCTGACCAGGATCGGCCACGAAGGACCGCGCCATGCGCACCCACGACCTGACCACCGTCCGCAACCTGGGCATCCTCGCCCACGTCGACGCGGGCAAGACCACCCTCACCGAACGCATCCTCCACCGCACCGGAACCACCCGCAAAACGGGCGAGGTCCACGACGGCACCACCGTCACCGACTTCGACCCGCAGGAACGCGACCGCGGCATCACGATCTTTTCCGCGGCCGTCAGCTGCGCGTGGGCCGGCCACCGGCTCACCCTCATCGACACCCCCGGGCACGTCGACTTCACCGCCGAAGTCGAGCGGGCGCTGCGGGTGCTGGACGGCGCCGTCGCCGTGTTCGACGGCGTCGCGGGCGTCGAGCCGCAGAGCGAAACCGTCTGGCGCCAAGCCGATCGCCACGGCGTGCCGCGCATCGCCTTCGTCAACAAGCTCGACCGCGCGGGCGCCGACCTCGACACGGCGGTGGCGTCGATCCGGGCGCGGCTGCACCCGGCGCCGCTGGTCGTGCAGCTGCCGATCGGGCGCGAGGACGGCTTCACCGGCGTCGTCGACCTGGTGCGCCCGCCGGTGGACGCCTCGGCCGAAGCGCGACGACGTCGTCGCGTGCTGGAGGAGGCCGTCGCCGAGCTGCATCCGCTGGCGCTGGAAGAGTTCTGCGCCACGGGGACGATCTCGGCGGAGACGCTGGAGAAGGCTCTGCGGGAGCTGACGCTCAGCGGCGACGGGCTCGTCGTCCTGTGCGGCGCGGCCTACCGCGACCGCGGGATCGAGGCGCTGCTCGACGCCGTCGTGGCCTACCTGCCTTCGCCGTCGGACGTTCCGCCGGTGCGCGCCGACCGGCCCGCCGACCCGGCGGCGCCGCTGGCCGCGCTGGTGTTCAAGGTCGTCGCGACGACCACCGGACGGCTGACGTACCTGCGGGTGTACTCGGGAACGCTGCGGAAGGGGGACCAGGTGCGGGACGTGGAGCGGATCGAGCGGATCGCGCGCGTCCTGCGCGTGCAGGCCGACCGGCACGAGCCGGTGGACAGTGCGGTCGCCGGCGACATCGTGGCGGTGGCCGGGCCGAAGGCGGCGCGCGTCGGCGCCACGCTGTGCGCGCCGGACGCCCCGGTGCTGCTGGAGCCGCCGCCGACGGCGGACCCGGTGGTCTCGGTGGCCGTCGAGGCCCGCCGGGCGGGCGACGGCGAGCGGCTGACGTCGGCGTTGGCGCGGCTCGTCGAGGAGGACCCGTCGCTGGTCGTGCGGCCCGATCCGGAGACCGGGCAGACCGTGCTGTCCGGCCTGGGCGAGCTGCACCTGGAGGTGGCGGTGGAGAAGCTGCGGCGCGACCGCGGGGTCGACGTCGCGGTCGGGCGGCCTTCGGTGGCCCACCGCGAGACCGTGGCCCGCGGGGTGTCCGGGCTGCTGTACCGGCACGTCAAGCAGGACGGCGGGGCGGGCCAGTTCGCCCACGTGGTCCTGGACGTCGCACCGGCTACCGAGGGGTTCGAGTTCGCCTCGGCGATCGTGGGCGGCCGGGTGCCGCGCGAGTACGTCCGCGCGGTCGAGGCCGGCTGCCGGGACGCGCTGGCCGACGGACCGCTCGGCGGGCACCCGGTGATGGGCCTGCGGGTGGTGCTGACCGACGGGACGACGCACCCGAAGGACTCGTCGGACCTGGCGTTCCGGACGGCGGGACGGCTCGGCCTGCGGGAAGCCTTGCGGGCGTGCGCCATGCGGCTGCTCGAACCGGTCGCCGAGGTGGTCGTGACGGTTCCGGCCGACGCGGTCGGCGGCGTGCTCGGCGACCTGGCCGCCCGCCGCGGCCGGGTGGCCGGCTCGGCGGTCCGCGGCGGCACGGCGCTGGTGACGGCGACGGTCCCGGTGGCGGAGCTGTTCGGCTACGCGAACCGGTTGCGCAGCCGCACCCAGGGCCGGGGCACGTTCACCGCCCGGCCCGCCGGGTACGCCCCGGTGCCGTAAGCGGTCGTGAGTGAGAAACAGGGTTCTAACGCTGTTTCTCACTCACGACCAGCCGCGGCTGACCTAGCTCCGGGGAGTGACTTCACGGCGGCGAGCAGCGCGTCGACGTCCGCTTCCGTCGTGTACGGCGCGATGCCCGCCCGTACCGCGCCCGTGTCGCCGAGGCCGAGGTGCCGCGAGCACTCGATCGCGTAGAAGCTCCCCGCCGGCGCGTTCACGCCCTGAGTCCCGAGGTGCTCGTACACCGCCTGCGACGCGACCCCGTCGACCGCGAACAGCGCCGTCGGCGTCCGGTGGCGCGAAGGGTCCCCGTACCGGGTCACGCCCGGGATCGCCGCCAACCCCGCGTCGAGCCGGGCGAGCAGGGTGTCTTCGTGGTCCGAAAGCGCCGTCAGCGAAGTGACCAGTCGCGAGCGGCGCGAGCCGGAGCCGGGCACGAGACCGGCGAGGAAGTCGATCGCCGCCGTCGTCCCGGCCAGGAGCTCGTACGGCAACGTCCCCAGCTCGAACCGCTCCGGGACGGCGTCGGTCGACGGCAGCAGCTTGTCCGGGTGCAGCGTCTCCAGCAACGACGGCGCCGCCACGACCAGCCCGAGGTGCGGCCCGAGGAATTTGTACGGCGAGCAGGCGTAGAAGTCGGCCCCGAGCGCCGTGACGTCGACCGGTGCGTGCGGCGTCAGGTGGACGCCGTCGACGTACAGCAGCGCGCCCGCCTCGTGCACCGCGGCCGCGATCGCCGGGATGTCCGGCCGGGTGCCGAGCAGGTTCGACGCCGCCGTCACCGCCACCAGCCGCGTCCGCGAAGACAGCAGCCCGGCGACCGCCGACGTCGCCAGGAGCCCGGTCGCCGGGTCGAAGTCCGCCCAGCGCACGGTCGCGCCGGCGGCCTCGGCGGCCTGGACCCACGGCCGGATGTTCGCGTCGTGGTCGAGGCGGGTGACGACGACCTCGTCGCCCGGGCCCCAGTTCTTCGCGAGCGCGCGGGAGAAGTCGTACGTCAGCTGCGTCATGCTGCGCCCGAACACCACCCCGGCCGGGTCCGCCGCGAGCAGGTCGGCGACGGCCTGGCGTGCCTCGGCGACCACGGCGCTCGCCCGGCGCTCGGCGGCCGTGACGACGCCGCGGTTGGAAATCCCGGAGCACAGCGTCCCCGCCACCGCCTCTCCGACGACATCGGGGACCTGCGAGCCACCCGGTCCGTCGAAGTGTGCGGCGGCGAGGGCGGGGAAGTGCTTGCGGATCGTCTGCACGTCGTAGCTCATGGCGTCAGCGTGCCAGGAAGTCAGGATCTCCGGAGGGGCGTGGCCGCGGTGACGGGCAGCTGGGGTGGGGCGGCCACCGGCAGCCGGACCGGTGCCGGGGGCCGCAGGTACCGGCGCAGCCGCTGCGTCGGCTTCTCGACGTAGTCCCAGGACAGCCGGCCGACGACGTAGGAGGCCGGCACGGCCAGCAGGATCAGCAGCCACACCTGCCGCACGCCGGCGAGGATGAGCAGCTGCTGGATCGGGAAGCCCCAGATGTAGGTGCCGTAGCTCCCGTAGACGTGCGGCCCGCCGGCCTCGAGCTTCCTCGGCCAGTGCATCGCGAGCGTGATCGCGCCGTAGGAAGCGCTGACCGCCAGCAGGTACCGGCTGGCCGGCGTCTGGCTGAGCGCCAGGTAGGCGGCGAACAGCACCACCGCCACCCACGGTCGCAGCGGGATCTTGTCCCGGAAGCCGTGCAGCACCATCCCGAGCGCGAACGGCACCAGGAACGACACGGTCGACCCGATCGGGACGAACAGCAGCGAACCGCCCGCGCCGTGATACTCGAACGTCGCGCGCAGCACGGTGTCGGCGTAGACCAGGCCGCCGAGGACGACGACCAATACCCAGCGAGTCGCGCCGGCCAGCACGACCAGGCCGGCGACGAGCACCAGGCCGTAGCCCAGCAGCTCCATCGGCAGCGTCCAGATAGCGCCGTTCACCGACCACGGGTACGGGTTGTCCGTGAACACCCCGGGCAGCACGTGCTGCAGGTAGAACAGCACGGTCGTGCCGACCAGGTAGCGCCACGTCTGCAGGTTCGTCCAGTAGTCGGACGCGGTCGTCACGAGCGGCCCGATGACGAACACGGTCACCAGCACCACGACCAGGAGCGGGGGCATGATCCGCAGCAGGCGCCGCGCGGAGAACCGCCACCACGACGGGTCGCGCGCCCAGCTGTCCTGGATCTGGTAGCCGCTCATCGCGAAGAACGCCATCAGCGCGATGTAGCCCGGCGACATGTGCCAGGACGCCGGGAAGATCGTCAGCCGCTGCGGGTGCAGCAGGGGCATGCTGTGATCGACGATGACGGTGATCGCGCCGATCATCCTCAGCCACGCGAAGCCGGTGTTGGGGTTGGCGTGAACTTTTGACGAGATCGGCACGGATCGGGATGTTAGCCCATCCGGCTTCCGCGCCTGGCCCGAACGGCGGAAATGCGCCGGGGCTTTCGGTCGAGCCGGCGGTCAGCGCCCGCGGTTGCGGGCGTGGTCGCGAGCCTGACGCTCGTTGCCGTGCTTGTAGTTGCCCGTCGCGCGGGCCATCAGCAGCTGCTGGTCGTCCCCGCGGTCCGCGGCGGCCAGGAAGCGGGCGGCGGCGGACCCGCGCAGCGTCCCGGCGGGACGGCCGTGGTGGGTGATCGTCACGGTGCCGTGTTCGTCGATGCGGTAGCTGAAGCCGGTCGGTGTCCCCATCCGCCCAGGCTGGCACGGCGGGCAAGCGGTTTTCCGGGTGCGGTCCGGGGGTTTCCCGGATGGCGTCCCCCCGCGGACCCGACAGAATGCGAGGGATGATCAGAGGGGTGCGGGCCAGGCTGGGGAACGCGTACGTGCTGCTGGGTGCCCAGGCGCTCGTGCTGGTGGCGCTGCTCGTGTCGTACAACGACGGCCGGTGGCGGTTCCCCGCGTACCGCGTCGACCTGGACGTCTACCGCCTGGGCTCGGCGGCCCTGCTGCGCGGCGACGCGCTGTACGGCACGCTGCCGCGCACCGGCGACGGCCAGTTCCTGCTGTTCACCTACCCGCCGTTCGCGGCGATCGTGCTGGCCCCGCTCGCGGTGCTGCCGTACTGGGCGGCGTGCCTGGTGGTCACCGTCGGCACCCTCGGGCTGCTCGCGCTGGTGCTGGTCACGGTGCTGCGCGCGCTGGGCGCGCGCAGCGACTGGCGCCGGGTCGGGGCGCTGCTGCTGGCCGCGGAGGTGCTCGAACCGGTCCTGCGCACGGTGTACGCGGGGCAGCTCGACCTGCTGCTGCTGGCTCTCGTGGTGCTCGACGTCCTGGTCGACACCCCGCGGTGGCCGCGCGGCCTGCTGATCGGTCTCGCCGCCGCGATCAAGCTGACCCCGGCGATCTTCCTGCTGTACCTCCTGCTCCGCCGCGACACGCGGGCGGCCGTCACCGGCGTCGTCACGTTCCTGGCCGCGACGGGGCTGGGCTTCCTGCTCGCCGGGACGGACTCGGTGCGGTACTGGACGAGCGCGCTCTGGGACACCGGCCGCGTCGGCGAGCCGACCTACGCCGGCGACCAGTCGCTGCTGGGGCTGCTCGCCCGGGCCGGGGTGCCGGCGGAGGCGCGGACGGCGTGGTGGCTGCCGCTGGTCGCGGTCGTGCTCGTGCTGACCGCGCTGGGCGTGCGGCGCGCGCTGGCCGCGGGGGAGACGGTCGTCGCGCTCGGCCTGAACGCCGTCGGCGGACTGCTCGTGTCGCCGATTTCGTGGACGCACCATTGGGTCTGGGCCGTGGTCGTGCTGCTCGGCTGGGCCGGGCTGGCCCGCCGCACCCGGCGGCGCGCGTTCGCCGCCGTCGCCGGGGCGGGCGCCGTGCTGTTCGTCTCCGGTCCGCAGTGGTGGTGGCCGCGCGGTGGTGAGGTGGAGCGCGACTGGAACTTCGCGCAGCAGCTGACCGGCAACGGCTATGTCCTTTTCGGACTCGCGATGCTGGTCACGGCGGTGCTCGTGCGGTTCCCCCGGTCGGCGGACGACCTCAGCGGCGCCGTGCCGGCCGCCGCCACAGCCAGCCCGCTCCCAGGATGAGCATCGCCGTGCCGAACGCCAGGTCCAGGCAGATCCCCGCGGTGTTCAGCGGCAGCGTGTCCGTGACCGCGCGAGGCAAGGGCAGCAGCCCGGCGAGGCCGATCACGGCGTAGCAAGCCCCGCCGATGACCAGGAACCGGGCGGCCGCGCGCGACGAACGCGTGCAGAACACCGCGGCGGCGCCGGTCAGCAGGTGCACCAGCGTCCACGCGCCCGACACCGCGAAAACCCCGAACAGGGCCCGCGAGGCCCCTTCGCCGACCGAGACCCCCGGCATCAGCTCGAGCGCGCCCAGGATCAGGAACAGCAGGCCGATCAGCATGCCCATGCCCTGGACGGGCTCGGGGCCCCGCTTCGGCGCGCGGGTCTCGGGGTCGGTGGCTGTCATGCTTCCCGGATTCCCCGCGCGCGTCCTTTTAATGCACCGTTTCCGGGGTAACCGGGAGGAAATCGGACCGAGGAGCCAGACGATGACCGAGTACCGCCACAGCGCGACCGCCGACATCCCCGCCGACGAGCTGTTCGCGTTTCTGAGCCACCCCGAGAACCTGCCGCGGTACTTCCCGCAGATGAAGGTCGCCGAGCCGAAGGGCGGCGACAGCGTGCACGTCGAGGCCGAGGTCCACGGCAAGCGCGTCGCCGGCGAGGCGTGGCTGCACACCGACACGGCGAACCGCTCGCTCTCCTGGGGTGCGGAGGGCCCCGACGACTACCACGGCGAACTCCGGATCGCCGAGGACGGCCCCGCGTCGTCGGAGATCACCGTGACGCTGCACAGCGTCCGCGAGGCCGGGAGCGGCGAGGTCCAGCAGGGCCTCGAGCAGACGGTGGCCGCGATGACGCACGCGGCGAGCGCCGACGCCGACGTCGAAGCGGCCGAAGGCGAGGGCGGCTGGACGTCCTACGACGCCAGCAAGGACTCGTCGAGCTGAGGCGGGAACGGCCCGTAGGCGTTGGTGCGCGCGCCGCGGGTGCGGAGCGCGGGGACGGCGAACAGGAGCCTGAGCAGGGCGGGTGGTGCGGCGCCGCGACCGCGGGCCCGCGCGGCGGCGGCCCGCTTCTCGACCCGCACCTGGTCGGCCTGGACGCGCTCGATCGCGCGGATCCGGTCGGCCTGGACGCCCGCGAGGACCTCGGGGCCTGCGTCGCCGCCGCGCAGCGCGGGGATCAGGCGGTTCGCCGCGGCGACGGCGTCCTGGACCGCCATGAGGATCCCGTTGCCGCCGACGGGGGAGATGACGTGCGCCGCGTCGCCGAGCAGCAGCAGGCCCGGGCGGTGCCAGCGCTCGACGCGGGAGATGTCCACCGAAAGCAAGGTCGTCTCGGCGAAGCCGGTGAGCAGGTGGGCGCGGTCGGCCAGCCACGGCACGCGTGCGCGGAGGAACGCCCGGATCGGCTCGACGCCGCGTTCGCGCAGCGCCGGGTACGCGCCCTTTTCGATGCTGTAGCCCACCTGCCAGTCGCGGACGCCGCCGAGGACGCCGACGTAGGCGTCGCGCCCGAAGTAAAGGTCGAGGTCGGCGTCGGGCGGGTCGCCGGGCGAGCGCGGGAGCCGGAACCAGAGCACGTCGGTGGTGGCGCCGAGCGGCTTCGCGTCGAGGCCCGCGAGGCGCCGCACAGTGGAGAAGCGCCCGTCCGCGCCGACGACCAGCGACGTCGTCAGCTCGCCGCCGCGGTACCGGACGCCGGTCACCTTGCCGCCGCCTTCGAGCAGGCCGGTGACCTTGGCGTTCGTCCGGAGCGTGAACGACGGCAGCGCGGCCGCCCGCGCGGCGAGGAAGTCGAGGAACCGCACCTGCGGCATCAGCGCGACGTACCCGAACGGCGTGTCGAGCCGGTCGTAGTCGGCGCAGCTGTAGACGCCGGACGGCGTGTGGAAGCGGAACGACCGCGCCTTGAAGTGGTCGAGCTCCAGCAGGTCCTGGGCGAGGCCGAGCCGGTCGAGCAGTTCGAGGGTGTAGGGGTGCAGCGAGTCGCCGCGGAAGTCGCGGTCGAAGTCGGAGCGCGCTTCGAGGACCGTGACTTCGATCCCGGCGCGGGCCAGGAGGTAGCCGAGCAGCAGCCCGCCGGGGCCGCCGCCCGCGACGGCGACGCTCACGCCGTCTCCAATCGGAAAACCGCCATCTCGGGCACGTGTTCGAGGATCTGGGCCGGGGTCGCGTCCTGCGGGACCGGGAACGCCCGGACGGCCCACGGCACCGACATGGCGGCGAGGTACGTCGCGACCACTCCGGCGGCCTCGTCGCCGTCGACGGTCTCGGCGCGGCAGTCCTGCCGTTCGCCGGCCGCGAGCAGCGCGCACTCCGGCGCGTCCAGGAGGTTCGCGACCCAGTCGCGGTCGCGCACGGGCGAGACGAGGTAGTGCCCGCCGTCCCGCGCGACGACGGCCAGCGGCACCCGTCGCGGCTCGCCGGTGCTGCGGCCGCGGGTCTCGACGACGCGCAGCGCGTACCCACCTTCGGGCGGCGCCTCGCCGGGGGTGTCGATCAGCTTGGCGGTCATTTCGGCGTTCATCGCTCGCACGTCCACCCGGTTCACGGTAGCAAAACTAGCTAGTTTGTCTAGCTAACCTAGAATGGGCGGGTGGAAGACAGCGTCGCGTTCCGGGTGAACCTCGCCCTCCGGGATCTGCTGGCGCTCGCCCACGACGTCCAGCTGGCCCTGGCCCGGCGCCTGAGCCTCGGCGCGACCGACGTGCAGGCCCTGCAGCACCTGGCCGCGGGCACACCGATGGGCACGGTCGACCTGGCGCACGCGCTCAAGATCCGCTCCGCGTCGGCGACGGTCCTGGTCGACCGCCTGGAGGCCGCCGGCCACGTCCGCCGCGACCGCCACCCCAGCGACGGCCGCCGGGTCACGCTGGTCATCGCGGACGCGGCCCGCACCGAGGTCCGCGCGGCGCTCGCCCCCTTGGTCGACGCGGTGACCCGGCTGACGGCGGAGCTGGAGCCGGGACAGGCCGAAGTGGTGGCGAAGTTTCTCGGGGACACCACGGAAGTGGTGCGCGCGTACGCTGCGGAGCCGCCCGAATCGGGTTAGCGTTCCGGCCATGCGAGACGAGCCCGCGCTCTGGCTGTTCGCCGACCAGCTCGGGCCGCACTTCCACCGCACCCCCGAGCACCGCGACCGCGACGTGCTGCTGATCCGCTCGGCCGCGGCCTTCGCCGGCAAGCCGTTCCACCGGCAGAAGCTGCACCTGGTCCAGGCCGCGCTGTACCGGCTCGCCGAAGACCTCGGTGACCGCGTCACCTTGGTCGACGCCCCGGACTACCGGACCGGCCTGCGCCGCTTCGGGCGGCCGGTCGTCGTGCACGAGCCGACGTCGCACGCCGCCGATGCTTTCGTCCGGCGGCTGCGCGACGAAGGCGTCGTCACGGACATCCTGCCGACGCCCGGCTTCGTGCTGTCCAAAGAGGACTTCAAGACCTGGGCCGACGGCCGCGCGCGGTTCGTCATGGAGGACTTCTACCGCGACCAGCGCCGGAAGTTCGGCGTGCTGCTCGAACCGGACGGCGGGCCCGCGGGCGGGCACTGGAACTACGACCACGACAACCGGCAGCCGCCGCCGAAGACCACCCGGCTCGACGTGGCCGCGCCCTGGCACCCGCGGGAAAACGAGATCGACGACCGCGTCCGCGCGGAGCTCGACGAAGCCGAGCGGGCGGGGAAGATCCACCCGGTCGGCGTCGACGGCCCGCGCCGGTTCGCCGTCGGTCACGACGAAGCGAGTCGCGCCCTGCGCCGGTTCCTCGAGCACCGCCTGCCCGTCTTCGGCCCGAACCAGGACGCGATGCTCACCCACGACTGGGCGATGGCGCACGCGCTGCTCTCGGTGCCGCTCAACCTCGGCCTGCTCGACCCCGTCGACGTCGTGCGGCGGGCCGAGGAGCGCTACCGGGCCGGCGAGGCGCCGCTGAGCAGCGTCGAAGGGTTCGTCCGGCAGGTGCTGGGCTGGCGCGAGTGGGTGTGGCACCTGTACTGGTACCAAGGGCCGGACTACTTGCGGCGCAACGCTTTGCGGGCGCACGGCGAGCTGCCGGACTGGTGGCGTTCCCTGGACGCGGACGCCGTCGAAGCGGCCTGCCTGCGCACCGCGCTCGCCGGGGTGCGCGACCGCGGCTACGCCCACCACATCGAGCGCCTGATGGTGCTCGGCAACCACGCGCTGCAGCGCGGGTACGACCCGGCCGAGCTGAACCGCTGGTTCGCCACCGCCTTCGTGGACGGGTTCGGGTGGGTGATGCCGGCGAACGTGATCGGCATGAGCCAGTACGCCGACGGCGGGATCGTCGGGACCAAGCCGTACGCGGCCGGCGGGGCCTACATCAACCGGATGAGTGACCATTGCCCCGGTTGTGTCTTCGACCCGAAGAAGCGGACCGGGCCGGACGCGTGCCCGTTCACCGCCGGCTATTGGGCGTTTCTCGACCGCAACGCCGGTCGGCTGCGGGACAACCACCGGATGCGGCAGCCGTTGCGGGGCCTGGAAAGGCTCGCGGACCGTGACGAGGTTGTCGCCCGTGAGGCTGACCGTCGCCACTTCTGATTTCACACCATTGTGTAGCTAGCCCGACGGGCTTCGCTCTTTTACGGTAATTGCCTCCCTTTCCCCGGCGAAGGCGATCCTCGTGCCCGACGCAGACCAGCGCGCTGGCGTGCTGTCCAAACGCGCTCTGGTGACCGCGTCCCACGCGGTCGAGCGCGCGGCCCTCGCCGAGGGGTCGGGCGCCGACACCGTGGTGTTCGCGCTGTTCCAGCGGCTGCCGTACTTCGAACGAGAACGCGACGTGTACGCGCGGATCGCCCGGAAGGCGGCCGTCACGGTCGTCGGCATGGTCGACTCCGGCCGGCCCGACCTCCCGCACGGCGTCACGCCGGTGCTGTTGCGGCCCGACGAGCCGATGGCGCGGGAGTGGTCGGTCGCGGTGCTGTCGCCGACGTTCGGGGCCTCGGTCGTCGCGCAGGACATGGACGAGGTCGACCCGAACGCGTCCTCGGTCGAGCGGGCGCGCCTGTTCCGCGGCCGCTGGGGCCTGCGCCGCGACGAGGCGTACGCGGAGGTCGTCCGGCTGCGTGACGCCATGGGCGACCGGCTGCCCCCGGCGGTCCGGCGGACGGTCGGCGAGGTCCTGGCCTCGGTGGAAACGCCCGCGGCGGTCGACATCGAGAGCCGCGCCGAGGCGGCACTGCGGCACGTCGCCTCCCGGCTGGACGACGCGCGCGCTTCGGCGCCGGCGGTCCCGGGCCCGGCCGTCGACCCGGACACCGGGCTGGAAACCTTGGCGGGCCTCACGCGGTGGCTCGGCGACGCGACCGACACGGTCCCGCTCGGGCTGGTCCTGGTCGCGGTCGACGACCTCACGGCGGTCGAACGGCGGTACGGCACCCGCATCCGGATGCACACCGAGCAGAACATCGCGGACCTGCTCCGCGCGGGACTGCGCCCGCTCGACCGCGCCGTCCGGCTCGGGCCGGGGGAGTTCCTGGTGGTCCAGCCGGCGGTGCCGGGCGCGGAGCTGACGTCCCGCAGCCGGCACCTGGAACGCCGCCTGGCGGCCCTGCACGCGACCTACCCGTTCGTGGACCTGCACCCCCGCACGACGACACTGCTGACCCGCCGGCGCCCGTTGCCGCTGCAGAAGCTGCGCGCCCAGCTGCGCGAGATCCCGGCGGTGACGCTGTGGCCGCCGAACCAGGGGTCGCTGCCGATCGCGCCGGAGCGGCAGGGCATGGCGGCGGGCGTCTGGTTCCGCTGACGGCGGCTTTCGTATAACGACCTATACGGACGCCGTGTGGACACCTCGACTTCCAGCCCGGCTGAGTGCCGAAACCACCGCAGCGACCGCGAAGAGTCCGCAAGCGACACCCGTCGCCACCTGTACCCCCGCGGTGCACGCCGCCCGCGCGGCCGCCGACAACCCCTCCGCCGCGAACTCCCGCGCCGCCGCCTCCGCCTGGACCGGACCCGCCGTCGCCAGCCGGGCCGCCTGGGCCGGCACTCCCGGCGGCACGACCAGCCGCGCCGCGTACACCGTCGCCGCCAGCGAACCGAACGCCGTCGTGCCCAGGCCCGCGCCCAGCTCGTACCCCGTCTTCTCCACCGCCGCCGCGCCGCCGGCGTGGCCGGGCGGAGCCGCCGACAGCAGCGTGTCCGTGCTCGACGTCAGCGCCAGCGCCATCCCGAACCCCGACCCGACCAGCGCCGCGCCCAGCCACCACGACGTCAACCCTCCCGCCGCCGGCACCGCCAGCGACGACCCCGCCACCGCGAACCCCGCGGTGCGAACCCGTGCGTTGCCGAACCGGCCGAGCAGCGCCGGCGCCGTCACGCTGCCCACCGCCGACGCGCCGAGCACCAGCAGCAGCCGCGCCGCCGCGGCCGTCGGCGACAGCCCCAGCACCACCTGCAGGTACTGCGCCAGCAGCACCCCGAGTCCCACCAGCGTGCTCATCACCAGCAGCACCCCGCCCACCGCGCCCGGCACGCCCGGGCGGCGGAACAGCGCCAGATCCAGCAACGGCGCCGCAGCGGAACGCTGGCGCAGCACGAACAGTCCTAACAGGACGCACCCGGCCACGCCGGCGAGAACGCCGCCGCCCGACGGTCCGGCGGCGAACGCGATCCCGAGCACGCCGCCCGCCGCGAGGACGGCGCTGAGCGCGTCCCACGGCCGTCGCCCGGGCGGCGACCGGGGCAGCCGGCGCAGCGCCGCGACCACCGCCACGAGAATCACCGGCGGGTTCACCAGGAACGTCGCCCGCCAGCCCCACGCCTCGACGAGTACGCCGCCGAGCACCGGCCCGAACACCGAGCCCGTCCCGGCGACGCCGCTGCAGACCGCGATCGCCGTGCGCCGCCGCCGCTGGTCGGGGAACAGCTCCCGCAGCAGCGACATCGTCACCGGCATGATCATCGCGCCACCGCAGCCGAGCGCCGCCCGGGCGGCGAGCAGCGCCGGGACATCCGGGGCGAACGCGCAGCCCAGCGACGCCGCGCCGAACACCGCGTAGCCGGTGACCAGCACGCGCCGTCGCCCGAAGCGGTCGCCGAGCGTGCCGAACGGCAGCAGCAGCGGCGCCGCCGTGAGCGGGTAGATCGCCACGATCCACACCTGGGCCGCCGAGCCCGGGCGCAGGTCCCGGACGAGGTCGGGGAGCGCGGCGTGCAGCACGGTCGCGTCCACGGCCACCAGGAACAGCCCCGCGCCGAGGACGGCCAGCAGCGACCGCCTCACAGCAAGCTCGCGAGGTGCCGCGCGACGACGTCGACGTGCGGCGGGTCGACCACCGACAGGTGGTGCGCGGGCACCGGCACGATCTCCAGCCGGGGGCACAGCTCCGCCCAGCCCGCGGCGAGGTCGGAGCGGGAGTAGCGCGGTTCCATGGCCAGCCCGGCGGCGTACGGCTCGGTCGCCCGGTAGAGCACCACTCGGCCGTCGTAGGGACGCGGGACTCCTCGCTCGGCCGCGAGTGTGTCCAAAAAGGACTGACGTTGGTGTCGCAGGACGCCGGGGCTGAGCAGCCCGGCTTCGGCGACCCGGCGCATGGTGAGCTCGATCTGCTCTTCCTCGGGCAGCGGGGCGAGCTCGTCGTGCCCGAGCCGGACCGGGCGGCCGTACGTGCCTTCGACGTAGCCGGTGAACCGCAGGAATCGCCGCGCCGACGACGCCCGCGGGTCGAGGCCGGGTTCCGGCAGCGGCAGCATGGTGTCGAGGAGCGCGACGAGCTCGACGCCTTCGCCTTCGTCGGCGAGCCGGGTCGCGACGCCGTAGGCCAGCGCGCCGCCGAACGACCACCCGGCGAGCCGGTAGGGCCCGCGCGGCAGCCGCGCGCGGACCAGCGGCAGCAGCCGTTCGACGCGGTCCTCGATGCTCGTACCGGGCACGCGTTCGAAGCCGAGGCACGGCACGGCGGTGGGCAGCCGGTCGAGCAGCGGCCGGTAGACGGTGCACGTGCTGCCGCCGGGGTGGAACAGCAGCAGGGGCGCGGTGCCCGCGTCGCCGGGGGTGAGGACGTGCACCGGGCCGCGGGCTTCGCGCGTGTCGAGGACGGCGCGGGCGACGTCGGCGATGGCGGCGAGGGAGTCGTGCCGGAGCAGGTCGGCCGCGTCGATCGGGGTGTCGAGTTCGGTGGAGAGGTCGGTGGCGAGGAGCCGGGCGAGACGCTCGTCGAGGTGGACGCGCGGGTCCGGGTCCTCGCCGGTGTGCCGGCGCCAGAGCCGCAGGACGAGGCGGTCGGCGGCGTCCCAGGCGCGGCCGCGGGCGGGCCGGGGGAGCTCGCCGTCGCGGGGAGCGAGGTCCCGGTTGAGGTCGGCGAGCGTGGCGCCCCGCAGGACGGCGGCGGTATCGGGTTCGGCGCCGAGTTCCCGCCGGACGGCTTCGCGGATCCGGGTGGCCATGAGGGAGTCGAGCCCGAGGTCGACGAGCGGGGTCTCGGCGTCGAGGCGGGCGGGTGCGAGCCCCATGACCGCGGCGACGATCTCGGTGAGCCGGTTGCCGGAAGAGTCCCGTGGGCGTGGCACCTCGGACGCGCCGGCTCGGGCGCCGATGAGCGGCTGGACCGGAGCGGCGATCGAACTCGACTCCGCGGCCGGGTTCGTCACCCGAGCCGTCGCCAACACATCCGTGTACCAATGCCGTTCGTGCCGCCACGGCAGCGGTGGCACGTCCGCCAGCCGCGCGCCGTCGTCCGGAGCGCTCACCGTGATCCGCGTTCCCGCGCAGTACAGCTCCGCCGCGGCCGCGCCGAATGCCCGGATCTCGTCCTGTCCCCGGCGCAGTGTGCCCGTGACCACCGCGTCCTTGATCCCCGCCGCCTCGAGCGTGCGCGCCAGGGAACCGCGCAGGATCGGGTGCGGCGACACCTCGACGAACACCCGGTGCCCGTCCGCGGCCGCCGCCGTCACCGCCTGGCGGAAGCGGACCGGGCGGCGGACGTGCGCCGCCCAGTAGCCCGCGTCGAAGTCCGGCAGCGAGCGCGGGTCCGTCAGCACCGTGTCGTACCACGGCACCAGCGGCCGCCGCCCGCCCAGCTCGGCCAGCGCGTCCCGCAACGCACCCAGGATCGGGTCCACCGACGACGAATGCCCGGCCACGGACACCGGCAGCCGGCGCGCGGTTCGCCCCGAAGCCGTGAGCGACGCGACCAGCGAATCCAAAGTGGACGCGTCCCCGGCCACCGTCAGCTGCCCCGGCGCGGAGTCGACGGCCAGCTCCACCCCGCTCGGCAGCTCCGACGGCGCCAGCGGGACGGCGGCCATCGCGCCGCCCGCGCCGAGCGTGCCCAGCAGCCGCGCGCGGGTGGCGACCAGGTGGACGGCCTCGTCGGCGGTCAGCACCCCGCTCACCACCGCGGCGGCCGCCGAGCCCAGCGAATGCCCGACTACGGCGGCGGGCCGGACGCCGAGCGCCTCCCACCGCGCGGCGAGCGCGACCTGCGTCCCGAAAATCGCCAGCTGGGTCTCGGGCAGCGACAGCCGATCCGAACCGAGCAACGCGCGCAACGACCGTCCACCGTGCTCGGTGAACGGGTCGCCGAGCTTGTCCACCTGCGCCGCGAACACCGCTGAAGCGGTCAGCAGCCCCCGGCCCATCCCGGTCCACTGCGAACCGTGCCCCGAGAACACGAACACGGGCCCCTCACCGGGCACCGCTGTTCCCCTCGCCGCGCCCGCGGGTAGGGGATCGGCATCGACGGCCCGCAACAGGGCGGCCAGTTCGGCGGTGTCCCCGGCGACGAACGCCGCACGGTGCCGCTCGCCGTTGTCGCGCCGGAACAACGTGTGCGTGACGTCGGCGAGGGACCGGCCCGGGGCCGAGTCCAACCAGTCCGCCAGCTGCGTCGCGCGTTCGGCGAGCCGGTCGCGGCTGCGCGCGGACAGCAGGCCGATCCGGACGCCGGGACCCGGAGAAGGGGTACCGGTCGGCGCGGCCTCTTCGAGGACGACGTGCGCGTTGGTCCCGCCGAACCCGAACGCCGACACCCCGGCGGTGGCACGCCCCGAGTACGACGGCCACGGCGTCGGCTCGGTGACCACCTTCAGCCGCAGGTCGTCGAACGCGATGTGCGGGTTCGGCGCGGTGAAGTGCAGCTGCGGCGGCAGTTCGCCGCGGCTGAGCGCGAGCACGACCTTGATCAGCCCGGCGATCCCGGCGGCCGCCTCCGCGTGCGCGATGTTCGTCTTGACCGACCCGACCAGCAGCGGGGCGCCGGGGGAGCGGCCCGCACCCAGGACCGCGCCGAGCGCGCCGGCCTCGATCGGGTCGCCGAGCAGGGTGCCGGTCCCGTGCGCCTCCACGTAGTCCACAGTGGACGGGTCGAGCCCGGCGCCGCGGTAGGCGTCGCGCAGCATCGCCTGCTGGGCCACGGGGTTCGGGGCGGCCAGCCCGTTGGACCGGCCGTCGGAGTTGACCGCCGACGAGCGGATGACGGCGAGCACGCGGTCGCCGTCGACCTCGGCGTCGGCCAGCCGCTTGAGCACGACGACGCCGCAGCCCTCGGCGCGCGCGATGCCGTCCGCGCCGCCCGAGAACGTCTTGCACCGGCCGTCGCCGGCGAGCAGCCCCGCGGCGGCGAACGCGGCCGTCGGCCCCGGCACCAGCATGAGGTTCACGCCTGCGGCCAGCGCCAGGCCGGCTTCACCGTCGCGCAGCGCGCGCACGGCGTGGTGCACCGCGACCAGCGACGACGAGCAGGCCGTGTCCACCGCCATGCTCGGGCCGCGCAGGTCGTAGACGTAGGACAGCCGGTTGGCGGCGATGCTGCCCGCCGCGCCGGTCGCCGTCCACAGGTCCGGGGCGGCACCGGCGAGGGTCAGGTGGCCGTAGTCGTGGGTCGAGATCCCGGTGAAGACGCCGGTGCGGCTGCCGCGCAGCGACGCCGGGGCGATTCCGGCGTGTTCGAGGGCCGCCCAGGCGACTTCGAGGAGCATCCGCTGCTGGGGGTCCATGGTCGCGGCTTCGCGCGGGGTGATGCCGAAGTGCTCGGCGTCGAACCCGGCGACGTCGTCGAGGAAGCCGCCGGTGACCGGCGCGGCCTCGGCGTCCCAGCGGCCCGGCGGCGCCGTCCGGACGGCGTCCCGCCCGGTGCGCAGCAGGTCCCAGAACTCCTCGACGCCGCCGGCGCCGGGCCAGCGGCAGCCGAGCCCGATGACGGCGATCGGGTCGGTCCGGCGCCGGTCGGCCGGCGGGGCCTCCGGCTCGTCGCCCGAGGTGAGGCTGCGGACGAGGTGGTCGACGGTCGGGCTTTCCCACAGCAGCGTCGCGGGCAGCCGCGTGCCGACGAGGTCTTCGAGGTCGGCGGCGAGACCGACAGCCTGGCGGGAGGACAGGCCGTAGTCGGCGAGCGGGCGGTCCGGCTCGACGTCGGTGCCGGTGTGTTCGGCGAGCAGCTCGAGGAGCCGCCGGCGCAGGTCGGGGTTTCTCATCGCGCCAGTGCCTTTCCGTAGTCGCCGGCCTTTCCGTAGTCGCCGGCGAGGTAGCGGTCGCGGCAGGCGGCGCGCGCGATCTTGCCGCTGGAGGTGCGCGGCACCCGGCCGGCCGGGACGAGCAGCACGTCCCGCAGGGACAGCCCGTGCGCGTCGGAGACCAGCCGCCGGACCGCGACGGCGAGGGCGCGTTCCGCCTCCTCGGTCAGGGTGTCGTGGGTGCGGTGCTCGGCGACCACGACGACGGATTCGGTGTCGGCACCGGTGACGGCGAAGGCGGCGACGCTGCCGGGGCGGATGGCGGGGTCGGCCGACGCGGCCGTCGCCTCGACGTCCTGGGGGTAGTGGTTGCGGCCGTCGACGATGATGAGGTCCTTGATCCGGCCCGCGATGTACAGCTCGCCATCGTGGCGGACGCCGAGGTCGCCGGTGCGCAGCCACGGGCCCTCGGGCAGCCCCGGGTGGTCGCCGGCGAGGCGGGCGCCGAAGGTTTCGGTGCTTTCCAGGGGCTTTTCCCAGTAGCCGGCGCCGACGTTCGGTCCGTGGACCCAGATTTCGCCGACCTCTCCGTCGGCCAGTGCTACCGCGGTGTGCGGGTCGACGAGGGCGACGTGTTGACCAGCCGGGACTCCGCACGCGACGAGCCGGATGCCGGTTCCGCCCGGTCGCGCGGTCCCGGTCGCGAGGGCGTCGCGGTCGAACGTCGTGACCTTCGGGGCCGCGGCCGGGCCGGTGGTGACGAAGACGGTCGCTTCGGCGAGGCCGTAGGCGGGGCGCGTCTTCTCGGGCGCGTACCCGGCGGCGGCGAACGTCGTGTGGAAGCGGTCGAGGACGTCCGGGTTGATCGGCTCGGCGCCGTTGACGATCGCCGCGACGGCGCCGAGGCGTAGGCGTTCCGGCTCGCGCACGCGCGTCGCGCAGTAGTGGAAGGCGAAGTTCGGCGCGGCGCTCCACGCGCCCGGGTGGTCGCCGAGCAGTTCGAGCCAGCGGACCGGGCGCTCGATGAAGGCGAGGGGGTCCATCAGCACCGACCGCAAGCCCAGGGCGAGGGGTGTGATCAGGCCGAGGACGAGCCCCATGTCGTGGAACAGCGGGAGCCACGACACCGTGGTGGCCGTCTCCGGGTCGAGGCCGAGGCCGCGCACGACCTGGGCGACGTTGGCGAGCACGGCGGCGTGCGTGAGCACCACGCCGGCCGGGCTGCGGGTCGAACCGGACGTGTACTGCAGGTAGGCGACGTCGTCCGGCGACGCCTCGGGAGCCGGCCACGAACGCGTGGGACCGGGGCGGTCGGCGGCGACGACCGGGACGGCGCCGTCGAGGAAGTCCGCCACCGCGGTTTGGGCGGCGGTGGTCGTGACGACGGCCGCGGGCGCGCAGTCGTCGAGTACCGCGGCGAGGCGCCCCGCGTGCCCGGGCAGGCCGGGGTCGAACAGCGGCACGGCGATCGCGCCCGCGGCGATGGCGCCGAGGAACCCGGTGACGTAGTCCGTCCCCTGCGGGCAGAGCACGGCCACGCGGTCGCCGGGCCGGACCGGCAGCGCGGCCGCGACGGCGTCGACGCGCTCGGCGAGCCGCCGCCAGGTCAGGCCGCGCCGGCGCCCGGCGGGGTCGGCGGCGAAGTCGAGGAAGGTCACGGCGGGCTCGTCGGGCGTCGCCGCCGCCCAGTGGCGCAGGCAGGCGGTGAGGGTGCCGCCGCCGAGGTGCTGCAGGGACATCGGGGTTCTCCTTGCGGTTCAGCGGTTTCAGCGGCCCAGCCGCGGGCCCGCGTGCTGCCACGCGGCGACGGCCAGGGTGTCGAGGTCGAGGCCGGTCGCGCCGGCGTCGCGGAGCACGAGCAGCACGTCGTCGGCGGCGATGGCGACGGTGCGCAGGCGCAGCCCGGTGGTCTGGCCGGTCAGGCTCAGGACTTGTTCGTAGGACACGGTTTCCGCGCCGGGCACGGCGGGCGGCGTGGTGAGGGTGACCGTCGAGACGGTCGGGAGGTCCCCGTCGTCGACGGTGACCCGGGCGCAGCGGCGCGCCTGTGCGGTCCAGGCGGTGAGATCGGTGCGGGTGCGGGCGAGGAGTTCGGACAGCTGCCCACCGGGGACGGCCGTCTGGAAGCCGCGGGCGGTCACGCGGCCGCCGGGGAGCAGCCGGCCGCGGACGACAGCGGTGCAGCCGTCGTCCTTGTCCGTCGTGGACGGTGCTTCGGGCACGTCGAACTCGGCGCGAGCGGGGGTGCCCGGGATCGCTTCGGCGGGCAGCAGCGCGACGGACGGAACCGTCGGCGGCGGTTTCGCGGTGGATCCGGAAATGGTCGTCGCCGCGGCGGCGGCGATCAGGAGGACGGGGAGAAAGCGAATTTTGGCAGCCATGGGCATCCCTTTCGGGAGCGTTCTCGAGGGGGTCGCGGTCCCCGCACTGGGACCCTTCGGCGGGGAGGCGTCCGTGGACGGCCGAGCCGGGCGGCAGGGGAAGGCTACGACAGGTAATCGGTTACCGGAAGGGCCTCAAGATTGCGTAAACGTACCGCGTGTACCCGGCGTGACCTGCGGAATGGCCGGTTACTCATGAGTCAACCCCGGCGGTGTGGCACGGGCGTCCGACTTTGGTCACCCTCGGTGGTTGCCGACTCACCCTGATGGGGGAGTTCGTTTGCCTCCCATTCACATTGTCCGGCACCGGACAATTGCTTTTCCGTTTCTCGCTCCGCTAGCTTGATCGGACACCCGAGGCGGTTTTCGAGTGATCGCCGTCACTTTCCCGGGAAAGGAAAACGCATGCGCATATCCGCGAGGTGGCTGCGGTGCGCCGCGGTGCTGCTCGCCGTGGCGGGCACGCTGCCCGGCGCGGCCGCCCGGGCCGCGACGGGCGGGCCGGGCGCCCGCGCCGACGACGGCTCGCACGTCGTCGCCGAGTCCACTGTGGACGGAGACGCGCGGGTGGTCGACCTGACCGTGCGCTCGACCGGCGTCGGCGGCTACGCGATGGTGCGGCTGATCCTGCCGCGCGACTGGGCGGCCGAGCCGGACCGGAAGTGGCCCGCCGTCTACCTGCTCGCGGGCGAGACGCGGCTTCAGGACTACCGCGGCTGGAGTGCCAACTCCGACATCCGGAGCCTTGCCGACGAGGCGGACGTCCTCGTCGTCATGCCGGGCGCGGGGCCGGCCGGGTTCTTCACCGACTGGTGGAACTACGGCAAGGACCTCGCGCTCAACCAGTGGGAGACGTTCACCGCCGTCGAGGTGCCGCAGCTGGTCGACCGCGGCTACCGCGGGGACGGCCGGCGCGCGGCGGCCGGGCTGTCGCTGGGCGGCTACGGCGCGATCGAGCTCGCCGCGCGTCGGCCGGGCGTGTTCCGCTACGCCGCGTCGTACAGCGGGAACCTCAACCCGGCCGGCCCGACCGGCGAACTGCTGACCGACGCGATCGTCGCGTCGGCGCACCTCGACCCCGAAGCGCTGTGGGGCGACCGCCGTCGCGAATCGGCGCGCTGGGAGGCGCACGACCCGGTCGTGAACGCCGATCGGCTGCGCGGCACGGAGCTGTTCCTGTCGGCGGGCAACGGCCTGCCGGGTCCGCTCGACGCGCCGCTCCCGGTCGACGTGCTGCCCGGGGCGATGCTGCTGGAGTTCCTGTGCGGCGGCCAGACCACGGCGATGGCCGGCCGGCTGCGCGCGCTCGGCGTCCCGGTGACCGCGGACCTCTACGGGCCGGGCACCCACCAGTGGGCGTACTGGCAGGAAGAGCTGCACAAGACGTGGCCGCGGATGCTGGCCGTGGTGGCGTCGTGAAACCGTCCTATGTGGTCACCGGGGCGTCGAGCGGGATCGGCCGCGCGTGCGTGGCGGAGCTGGTCCGCCGCGGCGCGCACGTGTGGGCGAGCGTGCGCACGGACGGGGACGAGAAGGAGCTGGACCGCGCGTACGGCGACGCGGTGAGCGTGCTGCGGATGGACTTGCGGAACGCGGAGTCGATCGCCGAGTGCGGCGCGCGGGTCGCGGCGGCGGGCCCGGTGCGGGGGCTGGTGAACAACGCCGGCCTCGCCCGGCCGGGACCGCTGGAGTACGTGCCGCTGGCGGCGTTCCGCGAGCAGCTGGACGTGAACGTGACGGGCCAGCTCGCGGTGACCCGCGCGATGCTGCCGGCGCTGCGGATCGCCCCGGTAGCGCGGGTGGTGACGGTCGGCTCGATCGGCGGCCGGATCGCGGGGCCGATGGTCGGGCCGTACCACACGTCGAAGTTCGCGCTGGTGGGCTTGACGGACAGCCTCCGCGCGGAGCTGGCCCCGGAGGGGATCGAGGTGATCCTGGTCGAGCCGGGCGCGGTGGCGACGGCGATCTGGTCCCGCGCGCGAGAGGCGGCGGAGGAGGTGCGCGCGACGCTGCCGCCCGCGGGCCTCGAGAGGTACGGCGAGCAGCTGGCGGCGGCGGAGCGGAGTGCGTCGCGGTCGGCACGGACGGGTGTAGCGCCCCGGCGGGCCGCGGAGGTGGTGGTGCGCGCGTTGACGACCCGCCGTCCGGCGCCGAGATACCTGGTCGGTGCGGACGCGCGGCTGGCGGCCGTGCTGGCGAGCTTGCCGTTCCGCCTGCGATACCGCTTGACGGCGGCGAAGCGATGACGACGGTCGCGAGGTTTGCCCGGCGGTCGCAGCGCGCACCGGCGGATCGGCTCGGCCGGCCGCGGTTTGCGCGGACGGTGGCGTGCCGGATTCCCCAGCGGCCGATTCCACCTGCGGCGGCGAGGCTCGGCTGCCCGCAGCCCCACCGCGCGGCGGCGATGCGGCAGTCCGCGCTGGCGGACCGGGTTGGTCGGCCGCGGTTTGCGCGGGTGGTGGCGTGCCGAGTTCCCCGGCGGCGGATTCCACCGGCGGCGGCGAGGCTCAGCCACCCGCACCCTCACCGCGCGGCGGTGGAGCGATGAGCCGCCGGGTTGTCATCATCGCGCCCGGCTCGCGCGGGGACGTCCAACCCTGCGTCGCGCTCGGGCGGGGGCTCGCCGCCGATGGCGACCAGGTCCGCGTCCTCGCCGCCCCCGCCTTCGAACCCCTCGTCACCGGGCACGGCCTCGACTTCGGACCCCTCTCGGTGGATCCCGGCGAAGTGCTCAACTCGGCCGCCGGCCGGGCCTGGACCGCCGGACGCCGCCCGCTCGCGTTCCTCACCGGCCTCCGCGAAGTCCTGCGGCCGGTCCTCGACCGCTTGCTCTCCGACGTCCACGCCGGCACCAAGACCGCCGATCTCGTGCTCGCGCCGACCCTCGGCTTCCTGGGCACCCACCTCCCCGTCCCGAACGTCGAACTCCACTACCAGCCCGGCATCCCGACGCGCGCCTTCCCGCATCCGCTCCTGCCGTGGGCCGCGAAGCTGGGACCGTGGGGCCGCCACCTCAGCTTCACCGCCGTGGACGCGCTGGCCGGGCACCTCCTGCGTCCCGAGCTCGACCGCTGGCGCGCCGAAACCCTCGGCCTCTCCGGAAAACGGCCGCGGCGCGATTCGCCGGTCCTGTGCGGCTTTTCCGAGGCCGTCGTGCCGCGGCCACCCGACTGGCCGGCCCGGGTCCACGTCACCGGCTACTGGTTCCTCGACGCCGACCCCGGCTGGCGCCCGGACCCGCGGCTGCGCGACTTCCTCGCCGCGGGACCGCCGCCGGTGTACGTCGGGTTCGGCAGCATGCGCGCGACCGAGGAGACCCTCGCCCTCGCGCGCACCGCCTTGCGCCAAGTCGGCCTGCGCGGTCTGCTCGGCACCGACGCGGACTTCGCCGACGACGATCTGCTGACCGTCACCGACGTCCCGCACGACTGGCTGTTCCCGCGCACGGCCGCGGTGGTCCACCACGGCGGCGCCGGAACGACCGCGGCCGGGCTCCGGGCCGGCGTCCCGGCGCTCGTGTGCCCGGTCTTCGCCGACCAGCCCTACTGGGGCGACCGCGTGTACCGGCTCGGCGCGGGACCCCGTCCGCTCGGCGACCTGGCCGGTCTGCCGGCGAAACTGCAGGAGCTGACCGGCAATCCGCTCTTCCGCCGGGGCGCGCAGTACGTCGCAGCCCGGCTGCGCCGCGAGAACGGCGTCGCCCACGCTTGCTCGGTCCTGCGCGAGGTCTAGGGTGTGTATCGAAGTCGGCGTCGATGTCCGGCTGGGGCGTGGTCGTGAGTGAGAAACAGTGTTCTAACCCTGTTTCTCACTCACGACCGTCTGGGACTCGGGAGCCGCTGAGGGGGCCGGGCCGGAGCACCTCGTCAAGCTGCTGACGCTGGTCGCGGGCACCGAGCACTTGGACGGCTACCGCGCGGCGCAGGCCGAAGCCTTCACGAACTGGTTCCCCGACGGCGACTACCCCGCGCAGACCCTCGCGGTCGTGGTGGGCCTCGCGCGCCCGGAGTACGCCGTGGAGGTCGAAGCGATCGCCGCCGTGCCCGCCTAGGCGAAGATCGCCAGCGCCAGCCCCGTGCCGATGATCAGCGCGCACGCCGCGATCGTCGTGCGCCGGTAGTGGAGGATCAGGGCCGCGAACTCGCGCAGCAGGGCGCTCGGCAGGAAGTAGCGGGCCGTCGGTGCTCCCGCCGCGTCGAACGGGAGGCCCAGGCGGCGGCACTCCACCGCCGTCCGGAACACGTGGTAGTTGCTGGTCACCGCCAGGACCCGGGGCGGACGCACGCCGCCGGGCAGCAGCTCCGCCGAGAACGTCAGGTTCTCCTCGGTCGTCGTCGCACGGTCTTCGCGGCGGATCCGCTCGGCCGGGATTCCCCGCGAGGACAGGTATTCGTCCATCGCCGCGGCTTCGGTCGTCGTCTCGCCGGGCCCGCGGCCGCCGGACACCACCAGCAGCGGGGGTGCCGGTTCGCGTTCGTACAGCCGGATCGCGCGGTCGAGCCGGGCGGCCAGCAACGGCGTCACACGGTCGCCGTCCAGGCCGCAGCCGAGCACGATGATCGCGTCGAAGCCCGTGCGGCGCCGCAGCCTGCCGTAGAGGATCGAGTACCCGAGCAGGGACGCGAACAGGAACCCGAAGTAGCACGCGAGCACCGTCGCCGTCGCCACCACGGCCGAGCCCCAGCGGCCGAGCGGCACGAAAAGCAGTCCCTCGAGCACCAGCATGCCGACGCCGAGCAGGAACGAGAGCAGGTTCGCGAGACTCCGGCCTTCGCGCCGCACCATCCGGACGCCGTTGACGACCAGCGCCGCCGGCAGCAGCAGCGCCACGATCGCCACCACACCGGCCAGGATCGGGGTCAGCCACTCCAGGTGCAGGGCCGCGCGCAGCAGCCACAACCCGGCCAGCAGCAACGCCACGCCGAGCCAGACGGCGTTGCCGAGCCGGCGCGGCTCGCGGAGCAGCCGGATCGCGAACACCAGCAGGGCCGCCGTCGCGCCACCGGGCAACACGGCATCGGTGACGCTCACCCGGCCTCCCCTTCCCCCGAAGGGGCCAAGGTAGAGCACGCGGACCCGGCGGGCGTCCACCGGGTCCGCGTCCGCTCCCGCGTCGTCAGGCCTTGCGCTGCATGTTCGAGCGCGCCGGGTTGCCCTGGTCGGCGGCCTTCGGGTCCTTCTCGTCCTGCTTGGCGCGGACGCCCGACTCGATCCGGTCGCCGAGGTCCTTGTCGACGTTGCGCCAGTAGTCGAAGGCCCGCAGCAGCACCGGTTCGGAGACGCCGTTGAGCAGGTGCCCGACGATGTTGTCGACGAGGCGGCCGCGCTGGTCGTCGTCGAGCACCTCGCGGACCATCGTCCCGGCCTGGCCCCAGTCGTCGTCGTCCTCGCGCAGCGTGTAGGCCGTGCGGACCATGTCGCCATCGGTGTGCCAGCCCGCCGGCTGCCCGTACCGGGCGACGTCGGCGTGGGGGCCGCCCTTGGAGTTCGGCGCGTACACCGGGTCGGACACCTTGGTGTACCGCATCGCCCCGTCCTTGCTGTAGCTGTGCACGGGGGCGACCGGGGCGTTGACGGGCAGTTGCTTGTAGTTCGCGCCGATCCGGTAGCGGTGGGCGTCCGGGTAGGAGAACAGCCGCCCGAGCAGCATCTTGTCCGGGCTGGCTCCGATGCCCGGCACCAGGTTGCTCGGCTCGAACGCCGCCTGCTCGATCTCGGTGTGGTGGTCGGTCGGGTTGCGGTCGAGCGTCATCCGGCCGACGTCGATCAGCGGGTAGTCGCCGTGCGGCCACACCTTCGTCAGGTCGAAGGGGTTGAACCGGTAGGTCTTGGCGTCCTCGAACGGCATGACCTGCACCTTCAGCGTCCAGCTCGGGTGGTCGCCGCGCTCGATCGCCTCGTAGAGGTCACGCGTGTGGTAGTCGGTGTCGGCCGACGCCATCTGGTCGGCCTCGTCCTGGGTGAAGGTCTCGACGCCCTGGTCGGTCTTGAAGTGGTACTTCACCCAGAAGCGTTCGCCGCCCGCGTTGACCCACATGTAGGTGTGCGAGCTGTAGCCGTTCATGTGACGCCACGTGCGCGGGATGCCGCGGTCGCCCATCAGCCAGGTGACCTGGTGCGCGGACTCCGGCGACAGCGTCCAGAAGTCCCACTGCATGTCGTGGTCGCGCAGGTTGTTGTCGGCGCGGCGCTTCTGCGAGCGGATGAAGTGCTGGAACTTCAGCGGATCCCGGATGAAGAAGACCGGGGTGTTGTTCCCGACCATGTCGTAGTTGCCCTCGCTGGTGTAGAACTTCACCGCGAAGCCGCGCGGGTCGCGCCAGGTGTCGGGGCTGCCGCGCTCGCCGGCCACGGTCGAGAACCGGATCAGCAGGTCGGTCTTCGTGCCGGGCTGGAACACGGCCGCCTTGGTGTACGCGCTGACGTCGCCGGTCACCTCGAAGTGCCCGAACGCGCCGCTGCCCTTGGCGTGCGGCTGCCGTTCCGGGACGCGTTCGCGGTTGAACTGCGCCATCTGCTCGATGAGGTAGTTGTCGTGCAGCAGGATCGGGCCGTCGGGCCCGACGGTGAGGGAGTGTTCGTCGCTCTCGACGGGGATTCCCGCGTCGGTGGTGGTCGGGTCGGTCACGGTGTTGCCTCTTTCCGGGAAGTGGTGGCACGGCAGCCGGGGCAGACGCCCCAGAAGACCACTTCCGCTTCGTCGACCAGGAAGCCGTGTGCGTCGTCAGGGGTCAGGCACGGGGCGGCGCCGACCACGCAGTCGACGTCCTCCGTCCGCCCGCAGCGACGGCACACGACGTGGTGGTGGTTGTCCCCGGCCCGCCGTTCGAAACGGGCCGGGTGTCCCGGCAGTTCGATCCGGCGGATCAGGCCGGCCGCCGCGCACGCGCCCAGGACGTCGTAGACCGCCTGGGTGGACACGGATCCCAGCACCGAGCGGACCCCGGTGCCGATTTCGTCCACTGTGGAATGAGGATGCGCGGCCAGCCACGTGAGCACCGCCTGCCGGGGCGCGGTGACGCGCAGGCCGGCGGCCCGCAGCGTCGTGGTCACATCGCTCATGACACCCCACCGTGCGCGCTCTTCTGGATCGGGTCAAGTCCTCGGATGGACGGTTTGGACGGCCGGAAAACGGGTAGATGCGCGGCCGTCTGGCATGGTGGAGGGGTGAAACCGGCCTTCGTGCTGCACGAGCACTGGCGCCCGCGGCACCACTTCGACCTCCGGCTGGAGGAGGACGGCGTGCTGCGGTCGTGGGCCGTGCCGCGCGGCCTGCCGCCGGACGCGACCGGCAACCGGCTCGCGGTCGCGGTGCCCGACCACGCGATGGACCACCTCGCCTACGAGGACGACACGAAGAAGGTCGCCGACACCGGCTGGTGGGAGGAGCACGACCGCACGGAGAAGCGGATCCTGTTCACGCTGCACGGGCGGACGGAGTCGGTCCGGTACGCGCTGATCCGCACCGACCGCGACTGGCTGCTGCACCGGACCCGCGAGCAGCCGCCGGCTCAGGCCGCCCGGAGCTGACCGCCGGCGCGCATCGCCCGGTGGGCCCAGTGGCCGAGCACGGCGAGCAGCGCGATCTCCAGGACCATCATCAGGCGCTCCACCAGGCCGGTCGCGACCGTCGGGAGGTGGCCGCCGAGGACGACGTTCACGGCGAACGGCACGATGAACGGCAGGTAGAACGGGATCGCCGCGAGTGCGAGCCGCCGCGACCAGGTCGCGAACCGGCGCCAGCGCGGGTCGTCGCGGTGCCGGCGGCCCAGCGACCAGCCGACGATCGGCAGGCTGAGGCACGTCACGGCCGAGGCGTACAGGTGGATCTTGCCGGTGGCCGTGATGGCGCCGCCCTGCGGATCCTTGGCGAAGACGGCGACCGCGAGCAGGCTGACGCACCACAGCGCCTTCGCCGCCACCAGCGCCGGGTTGGCCAGCAGGCCGCGGCGGTAGAGCGCGACCAGCAGCAGCGCCGAGCCGGTGCTGGTCAGCAGCAGGGCCGCGTCCCACATCCAGCGGCCCGGGCTCAGCGCGTAGTCGCTGAGCATCGAGCTGACCGGGTCGAGCGGCGCGAGCCGCCGGTCGACGTGCAGCACGACGAGCAGGGCCATCGCGGCGGCGAGCGTGACCAGCGCGCCCGGCACGAGCAGCCGGGCGGGGAGTGAAGGGCGGACGGGCGAGGACAACAGCATGTAAGGGGACACTCCCGGACGGCTCGGCTGGTTCAGGCGCAAGCCGAGGACGCTACCTGTGACCATTCCGTGATCATCGCGGGACGCGCCCGAGATGTGACATGGGCCACCGGGAGGGGCCGTCAGTGGTCTCCGGCCTGGGGGATCTCCGCCGAGTCCGTGAGCCGGAGCTTGCGCCGCGCCCGCTGGTAGAACGTCGTCATCCCGAGCCGGACCACCCGCGCCGCGCTGGGGCGGGCGTGCAGGTCGAGGCGGTCGCCGGGGGAGACGTACCCCTCGACCTGGCCGTCGACCTCCACGGCCAGCCGGCCGCTGGTCGGCAGCAGCTCCAGCGTCACCTCGTCGTGCACCGAGAGCACGATGCCCCGGCTGTACGCGGAGTGCGGCGCCGCGGGCGTGACCAGCAGCGCCTCCACCGACGGGCTGGTGATCGGGCCGCCGGCCGAGAAGCTGTACGCCGTCGAGCCGGTCGGGGTGGCGACGACCACCGCGTCCGCCGAGTAGCTGACGAACTGCTGGCCGCCGACGTGCACCGCGACCACCGCGCTGCCGTCGCCGGGCACGCGCACCACCGCGATGTCGTTGAACGCCGTGATCCGGCGTCCCTGCAGCACGGCGTCCACGGCCAGCCGCGGCTCCACCGTGAACTGGTGGTCGTCGATGGCCGAGAGCGCGCCGGGCAGGTCGGGGACGTCGACCTCGGCCAAGAAGCCCAGCTTGCCGAGGTTCACCCCGAGCACCGGCGCGCGCTGCCCGTCGGCCAGCCGCATGGCCCGCAGCATCGTGCCGTCCCCGCCCAGGCTGACCACGAGGTCGGACCGCCGGCCGAGTTCTTCGGGCGTCACCCCGATCGCCGCGCAGTTCAGGCGGACGATCTCGTCGGCGATGCCGAGGATCTCGATGTTCCGGTTGCCGGCCCAGCCGAGCACGGCTTCGACGGCGGCCGCCGAGTCGCGGCGGGGGTGTAGCACGAGTCCCGCGGAGTGCATGTCAGCGGCTCCGGACGGGTGAAGTGAGCGTCATGCGCTCAGTCTGCCCGCTCCCGCCTTCCGTCGCGAGAAGCGGAGCGCGCCGTCGTCGATCCGGCCGTGCCGCAGCTTGACGACGTCGTGCGCGTAGCTCATGCCGAGCGTCCACGGCGCCCGCGAGCCGGCCTTCGGGAACTCGTCGATCGACCGCAGCACGTACCCCGCGTCGAAGTCGAGCAGCGGCCGCTCGGTGACCGCCGGGTCGTCGTTGACCGGCACGCACTGGTCGTACCCGCCGCGTTCGAGGTGGCGCAGCAGCCGGACGAAGTACTCGCCGACCAGGTCGGCCTTCAGCGTCCAAGACGCGTTCGTGTACCCGATCGTGAAGATGAAGTTCGGCACGCCGCTGAGCATCATCCCCTTGTACGCCATGGTCTCCGGCAGCTTGACGGGGTCGCCGTCGACGACCAGGTCGATGCCGCCGAAGGCCAGCAGCCGCAGCCCGGTGGCGGTGACGACGACGTCGGCGTCCAGCTCGTCGCCCGATTCGAGCCGGATGCCGGTCTCGGTGAAAGAGGCGATCCGGTCGGTGACGATCGAGGCGTCGCCGCGCTTGATCGAACGGAACAGGTCGCCGTCCGGGACCAGGCACAGCCGCTGGTCCCACGGCTGGTAGCGCGGCTTGAAGTGGGTGTCGACGGCGTACCCGGGCGGCAGCTGCTTCATCGCGGCCTTGCGGATCATCGCCTTCACGACGCCGGGGCGGCGCCGGCTGAGCTGGTAGATCAGGGTGCTCACCGCGACGTTCTTCCAGCGCGCGATCGGGTACGCCAGCTTGGGGCCGAGCAGCCCGCGCAGCCGGTTGGCCAGCGCGTCCTCCGAAGGCAGCGACAGGATGTAGGTGGGGGAGCGCTGCAGCATCGTCACGTGCTCCGCGCGGTCGGTCATGGCCGGCACCAGCGTCACGGCCGTCGCGCCGCTGCCGATCACGACGACCTTCTTGCCGGCGTAGTCCAGGTCCTCGGGCCAGTGCTGCGGGTGCACGACCGTGCCGCCGAAGTTCTCGATGCCGGGGAACTCAGGCGTGTGGCCGCCCGCGTAGTCGTAGTAGCCGCTGCACAGGTAGAGGAACTTCGCGGTGAACCGCACCGGCTCGCCTTCGTGGGTCGCCTCGACCGTCCACTGTGCGTCCTCGGTGGACCATTCGGCGCGGACGACCTTGTGCCCGAACCGGATGTGCCGGTCGATCCCGGCGTCGGCCGCGGTGTCGCGGACGTACTGCAGGATCGACGGGCCGTCCGCGATGGCCTTCTCGCTGGTCCACGGCCGGAACCGGTAGCCGAGGGTCTGCATGTCCGAATCGGACCGGACGCCGGGGTAGCGGAACAGGTCCCACGTGCCGCCGATGGCGTCGCGGGCTTCGAGGATCGCGTACGTCTTGTGCGGGAACGCCGTCCGCAGGTGGTGGGCCGCGCCGACGCCGGACAGGCCGGCCCCGACGATCAGGACTTCGACGTGCTCGGTCATCGCACGGCCTCCGTCCGCCGCGGGCGCCTCATCAGGCGCGTGAGCACGGCGTTGTAGTGGGTGGGGGTGACGCGGGCGAGCGCGTCGAACAGGTAGGCGTCGGGGCCTACGAGGATCCGGGCCTTGCCGCGGTCGACGCCGGCGTGGATGATCGCCGCGGCCTTGTCCGGCGACGTCATCGTCATGGCCTCGAATTGCGCGGCCATCTCTTCGCGGCTCCGGCCCAGCCCGGTGGGGTCGCGGCGGACCCGGGCGTTGCGCGCGATGTTCGTCGTGATGCCGCCCGGGTGCACGGTGATCGCGCGGACGGCGCTCTCGGCCAGCTC
Source organism: Amycolatopsis camponoti (assembly GCF_902497555.1). Taxonomy (NCBI): domain Bacteria; kingdom Bacillati; phylum Actinomycetota; class Actinomycetes; order Pseudonocardiales; family Pseudonocardiaceae; genus Amycolatopsis; species Amycolatopsis camponoti. The sequence continues at coordinate 3,994,925 of NZ_CABVGP010000001.1, forward strand.
CTGCCGCAGGGAATCGGTGAAGCCGCGGACGGCGAACTTCGCCGCGCAGTAAGCGCTTTGGTAGGGCATCCCGAGCAGGCCGAACACGCTGGAGGTGTTGACGATCGCGCCTTCGCCCTGCTCGGTGAGGATAGGAAGGAACGCCCGCGTCCCGTGCACCACCCCGCGGAAGTTGATGTCGTGCAGCCAGTCGTCGTCCTCGGGCACCGCGTCGAGCACGGATGAGGTGACCGCGACGCCGGCGTTGTTGAAGACGGCGGCCAGCGGAGCCGGGAGCCAGTCGCGGACCTCGCCGGCGAACCGGAGCTGGTCTTCGGCGTCGCGGACGTCGAGCACGCGCGTCAGCACCTTGCCGTGCAATGCCGACGCGGTGGCTTTCAGGCCGTCTTCGTCGACGTCGGCGATCGCGACGGGCGAGCCGAGCCGGGACAGCCGGGTGGCCAGTGCCCGGCCGATGCCGGACGCCGCGCCGGTGATCACCACCGGGCGGCCGGTAATGCTACGGGGCCGTGACATCGCTGCTCCTCACGTGCTTGTCGATGAGGTCGAGCAGGGTGGGCCACGCGCCCTCGGGCAGGTCGTGACCCATGCCGGGAACGGTTTCCAGACGGGCGCCGGGAATCGCGCGGGCCGTGGCGGCGCCGCCGGTCGGGTGGACCATCCGGTCGCGGTCGCCGTGGATCACCAGCGTGGGCGCGGTGATCTTGCGCAGCCACGCCGTCCGGTTGCCGGACTTGAGGATCGCGCCGAGCTGACGGCCCACGCCGCCCGCCGTCGGGTCGCGGTCCCAGCCCGCCCCGGCCTTCTCGCGCACCCAGGCCTCGTCGAACGGGAAGCCGTGCGAGCTGATGTGCCGGAACATCGTCACGGCGCTTTCGATGGCCTCCTCGCGGGACTTCGGCGGCTTCGCGCCCATCAGCCGCAACGTCGAGAACGCGGGGCGGCCGATCAGGCGGGACCCGGTCGTCGACATGATCGACGTCAGGGTCCGGACGCGCACCGGGTGCAGCGCCGCCACCGTCTGGGAAATCATGCCGCCCATGGACACACCGGCGATGTGCGCGGTCTCGATGTCGAGCGCGTCGAGCAGGCCCACGGTGTCGGCGGCCATGTCCTTCAGGTCGTACTGCTCCGGCGGGAAGCGGCCGGCGAACATCGCGGGCAGGCTCGACGGCCGGAAGCGCGGGTGCGTGGAGCGTCCGGCGTCGCGGTTGTCGAACCGGACGACCTCGAAGCCCCGCTCGGCGAGCCGCGCGCAGAACGCGTCCGGCCAGCTGTGCAGCTGCTGGCCGAGCCCGGCGACGAGCACCAGCGGCTCGGCGCCGCGGTCCCCGATCCGTTCGTAGGCCAGGGAAATGCCCCGGCCGGCGTCGGCGATCTCTTCGGTCACGCAGCTCCTCCGGTGTTCCGGCGGCGCACGATCGCGCGCCCGCCCTTGGCCGGGGCGTAGGCCACGCCCCGGGAGTGCCAGCGCTCGCCGCGCTCGGCGGTCGGCACGAGGTCGAAGTCCCGCAGCAGGGTCCGCAGCACGACGGTCATCTCCATGGTCGCGAACGCGGCGCCGAGGCAGCGGCGGGTGCCACCGCCGAAGGGGATCCACTGGTAGAGGTCCGGGCGCGCGCCTGCGAAGCGGTGCGGGTCGAAGGTGGCCGCGTGCGGGAACACCGCGTCGTCGTCGTGGATCAAGGCGATGCTGACGAGCACCGCGTACCCCTTCGGCAGCGTCCAGCGGCCGAGGCGGTAGCCGTCCTGCTTGACCTGCCGGGCGGTCAGGTCGATGACCGGGCGGGTGCGCTGGACCTCGAGGATCGTGGCGTCGAGGAGCTTCCCGTCGCCGTTCTTCAGTTCTTCGAGCAGCGCGGGGTGGCGGCGGAGGCGCTCAACGGCCCAGGCCAGCGTGGTCGCCGTGGTTTCGTGGCCGGCGGTGAGCAGGGTGAGGAGCTGGTCGGCGATCTCGTCGCGGCTCAGCCCGGATCCGTCGTCGTAGCGGGTCTGGAGCATCATCGAGAGGACGTCGTCTTTTTCTTCGACGCGGGCCTTGGCGATGAGCCGGTCGACGATGGCGTCGTATTCGCGGCGCATCCGTTCGAAGCGGCGCCACGGGTTGAAGCGGCCCTTCTTGGAGATCGGCGCGACGGCCAGCCGGGACCCGAGGGTGACGAACGGCGGGAGCAGCTCGCGCAGCGCCGCGAACTCGGCCCCCTCGGCGCCGAACACCGCGCGGAGAATGGCGTTGAGCGTGATCCGCATCATCGACGGCAGGGTGGCGAACGCCTTTCCGTCCGGCCAGCTTTCCAGCTCGCGAAGGGTTTCTTCCTCGACGATCTTCTCGTACGCGGCGAGCCGGCGGCCGTGGAAGGGCGGGACGAGGAGCTTGCGCTGCCGTTTGTGCTCGTCGCCGGCCAGCGCGAACATCGAGTGCGGGCCGAGGACCCGGCCGAGGTTGACCTCGAGGTTGTCGACGAGGTCCGGCCCGGAGGTGAAGAGCTGCTTGATCTCGGCCGGGTCGCTGATCACGACGGCGTTGCCGAAGATCGGGACGTTCACCGTGAAGGCGTCCCCGTAACGCTCTTTGAGCCGCCGCATGCCGCGCAGCGGTTGCGTGAGCGCGTAGGCGCCTTGGACGGCCCGGGGCGCGGTCGGCCCCGGCGGCAGCGTCACCGCGGTTGTCGTGGTCGTCATCGACCCTCCCGGAAAGGTGGTACGCGGACGTACCGTCGGTACGGTACGCCGGTGTACCATCGCCTTTCAAGAGGAGGGCTGTATCTTGACTTCCGTGGACGTCGACACGCGCCGGTTCCGGCAGCGCCTGCTCGACGGGCTCGCCGCATCGATCACCGAGAACGGCTTCCGCGACACGACGGTCGCCGAAGTGGTCCGCCGCGCCAAGACGTCCCGCCGGACGTTCTACGAACACTTCTCCAGCCGCGAAGAATGCCTGATCGCGTTGCTGGCCGAGGCGAACCGCTCGATGATCCAGCAGATCTCCGACGCGGTCGACCCGGGCGCGCCCTGGGCGCTCCAGGTGCGGCAGGCGATCGAGGCGTGGATCGCGTGCGCGGAGTCCGAGCCGGCGATCACGCTGAGCTGGATCCGCGACGTCCCGGCCCTGGGAGCCCCGGCCCGCGACCTCCAGCGCGACGCGATGGAGGGGTTCATCGCGATGACCCAGCGCCTGACGGACACACCGTCGTTGCGCGCGGCGGGGATCAGCCCGCCGTCCCGCCAGCTGGCGATCATGCTCCTGGGCGGCTTGCGGGAGCTGATCGCGACAACCGTCGAGGACGGCGGGCGAGCGGGCGATGTCACGGAGGTCGCGGTGCGGGCGTCGCTCGCGCTGCTCGGCCCGGCTTGACCCCCGCCTGCCGTTACGCGTCCAGGTCCTGGGCGATCAGCTCCGCCAAGGCGTCCACGGACTCCCGGGCCGAGTCACCGTCGGCGGTCAGCTCGACCTCGTCTCCGTGACCCGCCCCCAGCGTCATCAACCCGAGGACGCTGGCCGCGTCGACCGGGTCTCCGGCCACCCCGCCGGTGATCTTCGCAATGCGAACCTTCGCGGCCTGACCGGCGGCCGCGCGAGCGACCAGGCCGGCCGGGCGGGCGTGCAACCCGACCGTGCTGGCGACGAGCGTGCGGCGTTGGTACACAGTGGACTCCTTCACGCGTTGACGGTCTGACCGGACACGGCGGCGGAACGTTCGGATGCGCGGAACCGGACCTGCTTCAGCGCGATCACCGACCCGGCGGCCACCAAAGTCCCAGCGATCAGCGCCACCAGGAACAGCAGCGGGCTGCCGATCAGCGGGAGCACGAAGATCCCGCCGTGCGGGGCGCGCAGCGTCGCGCCGAACGCCATCGACAGCGATCCGGTGACCGCCGAGCCGAGCATGATCGACGGGATCACGCGGAACGGGTCCGCCGCGGCAAAGGGGATCGCGCCCTCGGTGATGAACGACGCGCCGAGCAGCCAGGCCGCGCGGCCGTTCTCGCGTTCGGCTTCCGTGAACAGCTTCCTCCGCACCGTGGACGCGAGCGCCAGCGCCAGCGGCGGCACCATGCCCGCCGCCATCACCGCGGCCATGATCTGCAGCGACGCCGTCGCGCCGGTGGTCAGCCCGCCGACCGCGAACGCGTACGCCGCCTTGTTGACCGGCCCGCCCATGTCGAACGCCATCATCAGGCCGAGCACGGCGCCCAGGAGCAGCGCGCTCGCTCCGCTGAGGCCGTTGAGCCAGCTCGTCAGGCCCGAGGTCGCCGCCGCCACCGGCTTGCCGACCACGACGTACATCAGCACACCGACCACAATGGACCCGAGCAGCGGGTAGACGACCACCGGCATGATGCCGCGCACCGCCTTCGGCACCTGGATCTTCTTCAGCGCCATCACGACGCCACCGGCCAGGAGACCCGCGACGAGGCCGCCGAGGAACCCGGCGCCCACGGTCACGGCGATCGCGCCACCCACGAAGCCGGGAGCGATCGCGGGGCGGTCGGCCATCGCGAACGCGATGAACCCGGCCAGCACCGGCACCAGGAAGTCGAAGGCGGCACTGCCGATCTGGAACATCAGCGCGGCCCAGCCGGCGACCGACCCCGCGTCGAAGTGCTCGGTGACCTTCGGCGCGTCGACGATCTTGTAGCCGCCCAAGGCGAAACTCAGCGCGATCAGCAACCCGCCCGCCGCGACGAACGGGATCAGGTAGCTGACGCCGGTCATCAGCCACTGGCGGACCTTGGTACCGGGCTTGTCGTTCGTGCCGACCTTCGAGGTCAGCTCCGGGGCAGCAGCGGCCGCGGGGGCGGGTTCGCGGGCCGCGGCCTTCGCGCGTTCGAACAACCCGGCGGCGTCGTTGATCGCGGCCTTGACCGGCGCCTCGACGATCGGCTTGCCGGCGAAGCGGTCCCGGCCCTGCACGGCGAGGTCCGCGGCGAAGATGACGGCGTCCGCGCTCGCGATGTCTTCGGCGGACAGCGGCTCGGACCCGGCCGAACCCTGCGTCTCGACGACGATCGTGTCGCCGTTGGCCTTCGCGGTCTGCTCCAGCGACTCGGCGGCCATGTACGTGTGCGCGATCCCGGTGGGACAGGCGGTGATGGCGACGAACTTCATGGTCAGGACACCTCCTGGCGGATGTAGTCGGCGACGGCGTCGGCGTCAGTGGCGTCGAGGAGGTGCTGCTTGAACTCCGCCCGGACGAGCCGGCGGGCGAGGGCGGCCAGGACCTTGAGGTGGTCACTGCCGCCGCCTTCGGGCGCGGCGATGAGGAAGATCAGCGTCGCGGGGCCGTCCGGCGCGCCGAAGTCGACGCCCGCGCGGCTGCGGCCGAACGCCAGCGTCGGCGCGGTCACCGCGGCCGAGCGGCAGTGCGGGATGCCGATGCCGCCTTCGAGCCCGGTGGCCATCTGCTCTTCGCGCGCGGCGACGTCCTTGAGGAAGAGGTCGAGGTCGGTCACCCGCCCGGCGGAGACGAGTCGCTCGGCGAGCGAGCGGACGACGGATCGCTTGTCGGTGGCGTCGAGTTCGAGGTCGACCAGGTCGGCGGTGATCAGGTCTGGGGTGGTCATGCGGCGGCTCCGCTGAGGGTGAGGGTGGGGTCGGCGTCGAGCACGCGCACCTGGTCGGGGTGCACGTCGTGCGGGGTGGGCATGCGGCTGCCCTCCTGCGTGACCGCGGCGGTGCCGTAGGCGACCGCGGTCCGCAGGGCTGTGGGGCCGGTTCCTCCCGCGTGGAGGAACCCGGCGAGTGCGGCGTCTCCGGCGCCGACGGTGCTGCGCACGGCGACCAGCGGGCCGAGCGCGTGGCAGGTTTCCGTGTCCTCGACGAGAACCGCGCCGTGGGCGCCGAGGCTGACCAGCACGCGGCCGACGCCGCCGGAGATCAGCTCGCGGCAGAAGGCGACGACGTCGCCGAGCAGCGGCAGCGGGTGCCCGGCGAGCTCGATCAGCTCGTCGAGGTTCGGCTTGAGCAGGTCCGGCCCGCCTTCGCAGGCGGCCGCGAGCGGCGCGCCGGAGGAGTCGACGGCGACCTTCGCGCCGGCGTCGTGGGCGAGTTTCGTCAGGCGCGCGTAGAAGTCGTCGGGCACGCCGGCCGGGAGACTTCCGCAGCACACCAGCCATTCCGCGCGCGCGGCCAGCTCGACGGCGCGGCGTTCGAGGGTGGCGAGCTCGGCGGGGGAGATCGCCGGGCCCGGTTCGTTGATCTTCGTCGTCGTGCCGTCGGCTTCGACGAGCGTGATGTTGCTGCGGGTCGTCCCGGCGATCGGCACGGCGACGACCGGGACGCCTTCGGGGGCGAGCAGGTCGGCCAGGCGTTCGCCGACCAGGCCGCCCGCGGGCAGGAGCGCGACGGTCGGCGTCCCGGCGGCGGCCAGCGCGCGGGCGACGTTGACGCCCTTGCCACCGGGGTCGAGCCGGACGGCTTCGGCCCGGTTGACCTCGCCGCGGCGCAGGTCGGCCAGCCGCGCGGTGCGGTCGAGGCTCGGGTTCGGGGTCACGGTGACGATCACGCCAGCACCACCTCCGGGCCCGCCTCTTCGAGCTCGGCCACGGCGCCCGCGTCGAGGCCGCTGTCGGTGACCAGGACGTCGATCTCGGCCAGCCGCGCGAACCGGCTGAGCTGGTCGGTGCCGTACTTGCTGTGGTCGGCCAGCAGCACCCGCTTGCGGGCGGCGGCGACCACCGCGGCCTTCACCGCGGACTCGGCCATGTCCGGTGTGGTGCAGCCGTGTTCGGCGGAAAAGCCGTTGGCGCCGAGGAACGCGACGTCCACGAGCAGGCCGTCGAGGGCGTGCAGCGTCCAGGCTTCGACGGCGGCGAGCGTCGTCCCGCGGACGCGGCCGCCGAGGATGTGGAGCGTGATGCCCGGGCGGGTGGCCAGGATCGACGCGACCGGGATCGAGTTGGTGATCACCGTCAGCTCGCGATCGGCGGGCAGGAGCGTCGCGAGCCTGCTGGTCGTGGTGCCCGCGTCGAGAAGGATCGAGCCGCGCTCGGGGACCAGGGCCAGCGCGGCCCGGGCGATCGCGTCCTTCTCGGCGGCGTTCGTCTGGTCCCGTTGCGCGACTTCGGGTTCGAAGTCGAGCCGGTCGACCGCGACCGCGCCGCCGTAGACACGGCGGACGACGCCCTGGCGTTCGAGGACGCCGAGGTCCCGGCGGATGGTCTCGGGGGCGACGCCGAGTTCGGTGGCGACGTCGTTGACGTCGACCCGGCCGTCGCGCCGTGCGCGTTGTGCCAGGAGCTGATGCCGTTCGGCGGCGTACATGCCCGTTCCTCTCCGATGTTTGCCCGTTGCAGTTTGATTGTGCCCGTTGTTACCGTAGTGTCAATCCCTGGTTACTAGATCTTTTTCTCCCGGAGGTCTCGCCATGCAGTTGTCCGGAGTCGGAGTCAGCCCCGGCCGGGTCGCCGGTCCCCGCGTCGTCGTGGTCGCTGACCTGCGGGAACCCGCGTCTTCGCCCGTGCCGGACGATCTTCGGGCGGAAGCGGGCAAGATCGGGTCCGCGGCGGAGTCGGTCGCGGCGTCGCTGTCCGATCGTGCCCGTTCCGTGTCCGGCGATGCCCGATCGGTCCTGGAGACGACGGCGGCGATGGCGTCGGATCCCGCTTTGCTCGCGTCCGCGGAAAAGCGCGTTCTCGACGGTTCGCTGCCCGCACCGCGCGCGGTGTGGGAGGCGGCGGGGGAGTTCATGACGGCGCTGCGGGCGGCCGGCGGATACATGGCCGAACGCGCCGCGGACGTCGCCGACGTGCGCGACCGGATCGTCGCTTCCTTGTCGGGCCTGGCCCCGCCCGGCGTCCCGGAGCTGACGTCGCCGAGTGTCCTCGTGGCGCGCGACCTCGCGCCGGCCGACACCGCCGGGCTCGACCCGGACCTCGTGCTCGCGCTCGTGACGGAGGAGGGCGGGCCGACGAGCCACACCGCGATCCTGGCCCGGGCGCTGGGGATTCCCGCTGTCGTCGCGTGCGCCGGCGTGCTCGGCCTCGCCGGACCCGGCCTGGTCGTCGACGGTTCGGCGGGCACGGTTTCGCCGTCCGACGGCCGGGTGGTCGCCCCGGCGCGGACGTCCCGCCCCGAATGGGACGGGGTCGGACGGCTCGCCGACGGCCACCGCGTGAAGCTGCTCACCAACGTCGGCTCGGCGTCGGACGCCCGCGCCGCCGCCGCGGCCGGAGCGGAAGGGATCGGGCTCTTCCGCACGGAATTCTGTTACCTGTCGGCGACCTCCGAGCCGACGGAGTCCTCGCAGCGGGCGGCCTACGCGGCGGTGCTGGAGCCGTTCGCCGGCAAACCGGTCGTCGTCCGGACCCTGGACGCCGGTTCGGACAAGCCGCTCGCGTTCCTGGACATGGGTGCGGAACCGAACCCCGCGCTGGGGGTCCGCGGCTTGCGGATCGCGTTCGACCGGCCGGATCTGCTGGACCGCCAGCTGACCGCGATCGTGGCGGCCGCGGCCGACACCGGCGTCGAGCTGTCCGTGATGGCCCCGATGGTGGCGACGGCGGCGGAAGCGGCCTGGTTCGCTTCGCGGGCGCGTGCGGCGGGAATCGGCCGCGTGGGCGTGATGATCGAGATCCCGGCGGCGGCGTTGTGCGCCGCGGAGATCCTCGCCGAGGTCGACTTCGTCTCCTTGGGCACGAACGACCTGGCGCAGTACGTGTTCGCGGCGGACCGCCAGCTCGGCGCGGTGGCCGCGCTCAACGATCCGCACCAGCCGGCGTTGCTGCGGCTGGTCGGCATGGTCGCGGAAGCCGGTGCGGCGGCGGGGAAGCCGGTCGGGGTGTGCGGCGAGGCGGCGGCGGACCCGGCCTTGGCGCCCGTGCTGGCCGGGCTGGGTGTCACGTCGCTGTCGATGAACGCCGTGGCCTTGGCGGGAGTGGGCGCGGCGCTGCGCGCGGTCGACCTCGCCGCGTGCCGCGCGTTAGCTTGAGGGCATGGAAAGCGACAACAGCCGGAGCGTGTTCGACGTCCTCGCCGAGGCCGCGGCCCTGCCCTCGACCGCCACGACGATGCTGGTGGACAAGTACTTCGTCGACAAGCCCGCAGCCAGCGCGCGGATTTTCCGGATCTACCGCGAAGTTCCGCTCCACTACCACGAGGAGTGCGACGAACACCTCTACCTGCTCAGCGGCGGCGGCACGTTCCACCTCGACGGCGAGGAGTTCGAGGCGCGGCCGGGGATGTTCCTCTGCTTCGAACGGCGGAAGGTCCACGGTTTCCCCCGGATCGCCGCCGAACCCCTCGTCGTGCTGGCGATCGACGTCCCACGGCGGCGTCCGGACGACATCGTCTTCGTCGACCCGGCCGAAGGTGACGCCCGGACGTTCATGGCCCGCAATGCCTGAATCTCAAATTGCGACAGCCGGGCGCCCGCCGCGGTCCTAGCGTCGGGGACGGCCGTGCCCGGCCACGGGAGCCGGGCGGCCGACGGAGGCGACGATGAAGGCGCTGGTCTACCACGGTCCGGGTGCGAAGGCTTGGGAAGACGTCCCGGACGCCACCGTCCAGGAACCGACCGACGTGGTCGTGCGCGTCGACACGACCACGATCTGCGGCACTGACCTGCACATCCTGCAGGGCGACGTCGCCGCGGTCACCGACGGCCGGGTCCTCGGCCACGAAGCGGTCGGCACGGTGACCGCGGTCGGCGACGCGGTCCGCGCGTTCGCGGTCGGCGACCGGGTGCTGGTCCCGGCCATCACGCAGTGCGGGCGCTGCGAGTACTGCGGGCGTGGGATGCCGTCGCACTGCCAGACGGTCGGCGGCATCGGCTGGATCTTCGGGCACCTCATCGACGGAACGCAGGCCGAGCTGGTGCGCGTGCCCTTCGCGGACACGTCGCTCTACGCGGTCCCCGACAGCGTCACCAACGAGCAGGCGATCTTCCTGGCCGACTCCTTGCCCACGGGGTACGAGGTCGGCGTCCTGGCCGGCCGCGTCCGCCCGGGCGACACGGTGGCGGTGGTCGGCGCCGGCGCGGTCGGGCTGGCGGCGATCCTGACCACGGGCCTGTGGGGCGCGTCGAAGGTGATCGCGGTGGACTCCGACAAGTTCCGCCTGGAGAAGGCGCTGGAGTTCGGGGCGACGGACGCGTTCGAGGCGGGCCCCGGTGTTCTCGAGGACGTCCGGTCCTTGACCGACGGGCTCGGCGTGGACGTGGCGATCGAGGCGGTCGGCTACCCGGAGACGCTGCTGACGGCGGCATCCCTGGTCCGCCCGGGCGGCCGCATCGCGAACATCGGCGTGCACGGCGTCCCGGTCGAGCTGCCGATGCAGGACATGTGGATCCAGAACCTGACGCTGACGATGGGCCTGGTCGACACGGCCTCGATCCCGACACTGCTGAAGATGGTGGCATCGGGTCGCATCCCGGCCGAGCGGATGGGCACCCACCGGTTCACCTTCGACCGGATGGACGAGGCCTACGAGGTGTTCGGCAACGCCGCCGCCAACTCGGCGCTGAAGGTGGTCATCACCCCCTAAACCACGGTCGGATCGCCGAGGGCGAGCTCCGGTGGCCGCCCTCGGCGGGGCGTGACGCCGATGGCCGCGGAGCCGAACGAGGACGACGGGACGCCCGGGCGCGACATCTCGAGCCGGAGCTTCAGGCCGCCGGTGACATCGAGGTCGATCTCGGCCGGCTTCCCGACCGCGACGTCGTGTTCGGAGCGGGGCTTGCCGTCGAGGAGCACGCGGACGTGGCCGACCTGGAAGCGGTCGGCCGCGTCGTCGAGCACCCCGGCCACGGTCGAGAACCGCTGGTACTGGCCGCCGAGGTCCAGTTCGACGAACCCCGGCCCGGTGGTCGCCGACGTGGTGGGCCGGAGCACGATGCTGTTCTCGTACCGCACCTCGTCGATCGACGCCGCACCGCGCCGCACGCCTTGGCTGGCACACATCCACGGCAGGTCGCTCGCGAGGATCGGCTGCGGCTCCGAGGATCCGCCGAGCCACCGGCCGCGCGGCGGCTCCGGGTACCGGCCCCGTCCGGTGATCGCGGCGAGCAGGTCGGCGACGCCCTCGTCGGTGAAGTCCTCGATCTCGTACCGCGTCATCGAGTACGGGTTGAGGAAGGCGGGGATGTCGTCGATCGACCCGCCGGGCAGGACGACGGGCAGAATCCGCCGGGTGCCGTCCTCGATGTCCTTGGTCACCTTGTTGCGGAGCAGGGCGGTCTCGTACTGGGCGCCGCGCCCTTCGTCCGGCGGCGCGTCGCCGTCGGCGCGCGCCCGGTAGAGGGGAGACGCCACGGCCACGATGAAGTCCGCGGCCGTGATGTTCCGGGTGGCCCACAGCGACCAGTCGATGCGGTGGTTGTCGTCCCACTGGTCGAGCACGACTTCGAGCCCGATCCGGGCGCGCAGGAACGTCGCGAACCTCCGGACCTGGTCCTTGTGCTCCTGGGTGTCGTGCGAATAACTGAAGAACACCCTCGGTGCGGCACGCTCGGACATCGGGTTCCCCTCGGGATCGGTCGGTGATTCACCGATCCGGGAGATCGGTATTCAGGAAACCTTCGCGGCCTGGTTCTCCGCTCAGGTCTGTCATCTATCCGTACCTGGAACAGTTGTCAAGATGCATTTACGGGTGGCATTTGAGGGGTGGCCAGTTATTGTCCTGGATCTGTCAGGTTTACCGCCTTCTTTGCCGGTGCGATGGCGATCTAGGATCGGATCCGCCTGGTGGGGAGCGGTGAAGGAGCGATGGCACGGGTGTACGAGTACGACGTGTTCATCAGCTACCGGCGCACCGCGGGGGATCTGTCGGCATGGGTCAAGAACCATTTTCACCGGCGGTTGTCCGAAGCGCTCGACAACACTCTCTACCGGGACGTGAAGATTTTCTTCGACGACCACGTCCGGACCGGGGGGAACTGGCCCGCCACGGCGCGGGCGGCTTTGCAGCGCGCCCGGGTACTGGTGCCGGTCTGCTCCCCGAAGTACTTCAAGGACGAATGGTGCCTGGCCGAGTGGCATTCGATGGCGGCACGCGAGACCCTGGCCGGCCGGACGTCCGGCGACCGCCCGACGCTGATCTACCCGGTGATCTTCTGCGACTCGTGGAACTTCCCCGCCTGGGCCCACGAGCGGCGCATGAAGGACCTGCAGGAGTGGAACTTCCCCTACGAGCACTTCCAGGCCGCCCAGGCCTACCTCGAGTTCCACCAGGAGATCGGCCAGATCGCGAAGGAGCTGGAAGAGCTCATCGAGCGTGCACCGGAGTGGCGGGACGACTGGCCGGTGCGCACCCCGGTCCCGGACCCGCCGTCCCCGGTGCGGATACCGAGGTTCTGACGGGATGCCCGGTTCGGTCTTCACCTTCTACTCGTTCAAGGGCGGCGTCGGGCGCAGCTTCACCCTGGCGAACATCGCGGTGCTGCTGGCGCGCTGGGGGAACCGCGTGCTGTGCCTCGACTGGGACCTGGAGGCCCCCGGGCTCGGCGACTACTTCCGGCCGCGCCTGGCGGCCGCGCCCACCAGCGGCGTCGTGGACCTCGTCGACGACTTCCGCGAGGGCCGCTTCGAACCCTCGGCGCACGCCGTCCGGCTGACCGGCCTCGGCGAGCTCGACTTCGTCGCCGCGGGCCGCGACGACCCGGACTACGTCGGGCAGCTGCAGAAGATCGACTGGGAAGAGCTGTACGTCGACGGCTTCGGGGACTACCTCGAGCGGTGCCGCGAGCACTGGACGGCCCACTACGACTTCGTGCTCATCGACAGCCGGACCGGGATCTCCGACATCGGCGGGATCTGCACCGCCCACCTGCCGGACCACCTGGTCGCGGTCTACACGGCGAACTTCCAGAGCGTCCGCGGCGCGGTCGACGTCGCCCGGCGGGCGGACGTCGCGCGCAACCGGCTCCCGTTCGACCGGCCGAGGCTCAGCGTGGTGCCGGTGCTGTCGCGGTTCGACAACCGCGAGGAGTACGACCGCTCGGAGACCTGGCGGAAGATGTGCGTCGACGAGACGGCGCACCTCTACCGCAACTGGCTCGACCAGGCGGTCACGGTCGACGCGATGTCCCGGCACCTGACCATGCCTTACGTCTCGTACTGGACGTTCGGGGAGCAGCTGCCGGTTCTCGCCGAGGAGACGCCCAGCGCCGACCAGATCGGGTTCGCGCTGGAGACGGTCGCGGCGGTGGTCGCGCACCGGCTGGATCGCACGGACCTGCTGGCGCGCAACCGCGACGCGTACGTCGGCGCGGTGCGGGACAGCCGCCGGGAGTTCGGCCGGGATCTGCGGGTCAGCATTCCCCGGGGCGCGCAGACGGTGGCGAACGAACTGGTCGTCGAGCTGGAACGGCGCGGCGTGAAAGTGGTGAGGTCGCTCTCGGGCGATCGTTCGCTGCTCGAGCGACCCGAGGACGAGGCGAAGCACCTGTGCCTGATCGTCGACGGCAAGGTGAGCCGCTGGCAGTCGGCCGAAGTCGAGCTGTTCTTCCACCAGACCCTCGGCCAGGACCGGCGCGTCATCCCGGTGCTGACGCCGGGCACGCACCCGAACACGTTCCCAGCGCACGTCGGGACGCTGCGCTACCTCCGGCTGAGCTCGTCCCACGGTCCGGCGGAGGTGGCCCGCGACCTGGTCGACCAGCTGAGGGGCTTCACGCCGCTGGTCGAACCGGAGGAAGAGCCCAAGCTCCCCGCCCTGCTGCGGCAGGCGCTCACGGCCCGGCTGCGCCCCGCGCGGTGGGACCTCGTCGACGAGCTGGTCGACGCCTTGAGCGTGACCGTCGGGGCCGGCGACGACGTGCGGACGAACGAGCTCGCGGTCGACCTGGCGGTGGCGATCAAGCCCCGTCCCCCGAACGGCACCGGGCAGCAGGCGGTCCCGGAGCAGACCCGGAGGACCGTCGACTGGCTCCTGCGCGTCCTCGAAACCCGCGCGCAAACCCCGACGCAGCACCCGAACCACCGGAAGGATCTCGGATGACCGACCGCTTGGGACACAAGCAGACCGCCGCGATGTTCACGCTGATGGTGCTGGGCCGGGAGGTGCCCAACCAGGAACTGCAGGAAGTCGTGGGGTTCACGCTCACCGGCAAGGACCGCACGACCCTGAACGGGCTCGGGTACGTCGACAGCGAACCGTCCGGGCCGCGGAAGAGCTTCGTGCACGTGCTGACCGACAGCGGCTGGGGCTGGTGCGAGAAGGAGCTGGCGGCCGACGGTCCGCCGCCTCCCCGGGGGCAGAGCACCCTGGCGTCGGCGTTGTACGTCCTGCTCGGCGGCTTGAACGACTTCCTCCAGCGCGAGAACAAGCGGCTGTTCCACGTCTTCGGCCCGGCCGTGGCGCCGTCCGGTGCCGGACCGATCGTCGAAGAGATCCCGCAAGGCACTCTCGAGGAGCGTATCCGCGCCGCTTACCGCGAGCTGGTGCGGGAACCGCGTGGCTGGGTCGGGCTGGTGGACCTGCGCCCGAAGCTCGGCGCGCCCGCCGCGGAGGTCGACGCTGTGCTCAAGGAGCTGAGCCGCGCCGGCAAGGTGCACCTCGTGCCGGAGGACAACCGCAAGGCGCTCACCGCGGCCGACCACGAGGCGGCGATCCGCATCGGCGGTGAGGACAACCACCTGCTCTCGATCGAGGCGTTGTGATGGACGAGCTCGCGGCGCTGGCGGCATTGAGCTTCGACTGGGCCGATACCCCCGATCACGTCTGGCGGGACTCGCCGTATCACGTCGACGGCTTGCACGCGGACGCCATCGCCGCGATCGACTCGGGCATCCGCGATGCCGTGACCAGCGACGGACCGAGCCCGATCGGGCTCGTCCTGCGCGGACTGAAGGGCGTCGGCAAGACCCATCTCCTGGGCCTCGTCCGGCGTCAGGTGCACCGCGCGCGGGGGTACTTCTTCCTCGATGACGTCACCGCGGCCGAGGCGTTCTGGGAGAACACGGCCGAAGCGTTGCGCCGTGGGCTGGCCCGCCCGGACGATTCGGGCGAGTCGCAGCTGAAGAGCTTTCTGCTGCGTGTCTGCCTGCGTGCGCACATCAACGCCGAAGTCACGGCGACGATCCGGCGCGGCCGCGGGTTGACCGCGGAGCACGTCGAGGCGTTCATCGACGGATTGGCGACCCTCGACGAGATGGTCGCCGACGAATGCGGAGATACCGCACGCGCCCTGGTCCTGATCGCCAGCCGCGACCGGGGCGCCAAGTACATCGGCGAAGACTTCCTGGACGGGGACGAGCAGCTCACGCCGGAGGCCCGGCAGTGGAATATCTACTCACGGCCGAAACCTGCCCGTGTTCTCGTGCAGGAGATCACCCGCCTGCTCGCCCTGACCGGGCCGGTCGTGATCGCGGTCGATCAGCTCGACACCCTCATCGCCCGGTCCGCCCAGCGCACGCAGGAAATTGGGGACAGCGCCGAGGAAAACCTGCTGGTGGCGCAGATCGCCGACGGACTCATGGGACTGCGCGAAGTCACCCACAAGACCCTGACTGTGTTGACTTGCTTGCCCAGCACGTGGAATCAGATCAGGGACAAGGCAGCCGGGACCGTGCCCGACCGCTTTCGCGAGTCGATGACGCTCGGCCGGATCCTCGACGCCGAGGTCGGCCGGGCGCTGGTGGCGAAGCGGCTGGGAGTGGCTTACGAGGCCATGGGATTCACGCCACCGCACCCGACCTGGCCCGTCGCGCCGGTGGCGTTCGCGGCTCCGTGGGAGCAGTGGACTCCGCGGCAGCTGCTCAAGCGCATCGGCGCGCACATCGAACTCTGCCTGCGTGCCGGGTACGCCCAGGAGCTCACCTCCTTCGACGAGAAGATCGTCGTACCCGTGGCCCCGGTGCGGACGACGGCGGAGACCGACCGGTTCGCCGACCTCGACACCGAATTCGAGAAGCTGCAGGCGGAAGCGGAACCCGAGAAGCTGCTCGCCGAGAAGGCCGTGGACAAGGCGATGCCCGATCTTCTCTCCGCGGCCTTGCGCTGCTGGGTCACCGAAGTCGGCGACGACGACATGGAGTGGTCGTGCGAGCGTCAGAACGGGCGCAGCGAAGTGCACGCCTGGCTGACCCGGACCCTCGACGAGGCCGCGGACCTGCAGGAGCACTGGGCGTTCCGGGTGATCGCGGCCCGGGATCCGCGGGCGGCGCTGAGCCGGTTCCGCAAGGCCCGTTCCGCGGCGGGGCAGCTGCAGGGGGCCGCCAACCGCCACCTCGTGATCCTCCGGGACGCCTGGGGACGCGGGGCCAAGACCCGCGAAGAGGTCGCGAAGTTCAAGGCCGCCGGCGGCAAGACGATCCGGCTCACCGAAGCGGATGCGCGGACCTTCTGGGCGTTGCAGAAGATGCTCGGGACCGGCGGTCGCGAGCTGCACGAGTGGCTGATCGACCGGCGACCGGCGAGCCGGTCGGACCTGTTGTCCGCCGTCCTGCCGGAGAAGCCGTCGGGGCAGCCCGCCGAAGGGACCCATCCGCCGCCGGCGACGCTGGTGACGCCGCCGGTGGCCGTGCCCGCACCGCCGGCCGAAGGGGAGATCACGCTCGGTGCCGTCGTCGGTTCGGGGGAGCCCGTGCGGGTCGCGCTTTCCGCGCTGCGCAAGCACGCCGCCGTCTTCGCCGGGTCCGGTTCGGGGAAGACCGTGCTGCTCCGGCGGATCGTGGAGGAGTGCGCTCTGCTGGGGGTCTCCGCGATCGTCCTGGACCCGAACAACGACCTCGCACGGCTCGGGGACGCCTGGCCCACCCCGCCCGACGGCTGGGGGCCCGACGACGCCCAGCTCGCGAAGCGGTACCTGGCCGAAACCGACGTCGTCGTCTGGACACCCGGCCGGGCGACCGGGCGGCCGCTGGCCTTCCAGCCGCTGCCGGACTTCGCCGGCGTCCTCGACGACTCCGACGAGTTCGCCGCGGCCGTGGAGGTGGCCGTGGCGACACTGGCGCCGCAGGCGCGGCTCACCGGGACCACGGCGAAGACGAACATCGGCCTCGCGGTGCTGCGACAGGCGGTCGTCCGGCACGCGCGGACCGGCTCGCGCAGCCTGCCCGGGCTGATCGACCTGCTGACCGATCTGCCCGAGGACGTCAGCAACCTCAACGACGCCCCGCGCATCGCGGCCGGCCTGGCCGAGGTGCTGAAGGCGGCGATGGTCAACGACCCGCTGTTCGCGGGCGGCGGCGAGCCGGTCGATCCGGGCGTCCTGCTCACTCCCGCCTCCGGCAAGCGCGCGCGGGTTTCGGTGATCAGCTTCGTCGGCCTGCAGGCCGACGAGCAGCGGCAGAACTTCGTCAACCAGCTGCAGATGGAGCTGTTCGCCTGGATCAAGCGCAACCCGGCGGGCGACCGGCCGCTGGGTGCGCTGTTCGTGATGGACGAAGCCCAGACGATGGCGTCGTCGGGGAGCTTGACGGCGAGTACGCGCAGCACGATCGTGCTCGCCTCGCAGGCCCGCAAGTACGGGTTGGGCCTGCTGTTCGCCACCCAGGCGCCGAAGGGATTGCACAACCAGGTGGTCGGCAATGCGATGACGCAGTTCTTCGGCCGCCTGAACAGCCCGGCCCAGATCGCGGCGGCCAACGAGCTGGCGCGCGCCAAGGGAAGCCCGGTCGCGGACATCTCGCGGTTGGAGCGGGCGCAGTTCTACGTGGCGGGGGAGGCGTTCGGGTTCCGCCAGGTGGCGACGCCGCTGTGCCTGTCCCACCACCCGGCCAGCCCGTTGCGGCTGGAGGAGGTGATCACCCGGGCCCGCGGTGAGGAGACGTAGGCGACGCCGCGACGGGGGGCCGCGGCGTCGCCTCACTTCACGCGTGGCGGAAACACAAGGTGCCCCACTGGAAACCCGCTCCGATCGACGACACCACGTACGTGTCCCCGGGACGGACCGCGTCCGCGCCGAACCGCTCGTGCAGTGCCGTGAACACGCCCGCCGAACCCGTGTTGCCCAGGCTCTCCACCGTGATCGGCGCCCGGGAGTGGGGGATGCCGAGCTTGTCCAGGGCCGCCGTGATGATGTTCAGGTTGGCCTGGTGGAGGAACACGTGCGTGATCTCCTCCACCGGGACCCCCGCGTTGTCCGTCGCGCGCAGGATGCTGTCCGGGAGGCAGCGCGTCGCCGTGTTCCAGACCGATCGGCCGTTCATCTTCAGGTACTCGCCCGCCGCCGGGATTTCGACGTCGTACGACAGTTCCGAGCCGAAGTCCCAGCCCAGGAGGCCGCCCTGGGGTGCCGACGCACGCGTGAGGACCGCCGCGCCCGCCGCGTCGCCGAAGAACACCCTGGTCGTGCGGTCCCGCGGGTCCGTCACGCGGGACGCGCAGTCCGCCGCCACCACCAGGACGGTCCGGGCCGCCGACGTCTGGAGCAGGTGCGCCGCCAGGAACAGCGCCTGGACGCCGTTGGCGCACGCCGCCTGCGTGACGTCCAGGGTCAGCGCGCGTTCCGCGCCCAGCAGTTCCTTGACGATCAGCGCCGTCGACGGCAGCGGCTGGTCGGCGGTGTAGGTCCCGACGATGATCGCGTCGAGGTCGCGGGCCGTGACGCCGGCCGCGGCCAGCGCCGGTCGGGCGGCCGCCGCGCACATGTCCGACGTCGCCCGGTCCGGCGCGAGGCGGCGGCGGACGCGGATGCCGGTGCGGCTGACGATCCACTCGTCGGAGGTGTCCAATGTCGACGCGAGCTCGGCGTTGGTGACGACCTCCGGTGGCAGGTGGACGCCGGTGCCCGCGATCGCGACCGGAACGGACAGGGCGTTCACCGCGCACCTCCGGCGTAGACGTTCCGCGACGGGTGCAGCTGCTGCTCGAGGTCGGTGTAGAACCGGCCGGACTCGCACGGCTTGCCGAGCAGGATGCGGCGCGCCGCCTCGCCGCACAGTGCCCCGCCGAGCGCGACGCCGGACGCGAGCTGCGGCCAGCTGCTGAGCGTGCGGCCCAGCTCGCCGAACGACGCGGCCAGTTCCGGGCTGATCCGGCCGGCGTCCACCATCGCGAGGATCAGGTCCACCTTCTCCTGGTGGCCGAGCTCCAGCAGGTCGACGGACTTCACGTCGCCGAGCAGCCCGTGCAGCAGCGGCCGGTCGGGCTCGGTGTCGAACCGCTCGACGTCGAGCATGCCGCGGTCGTTGCAGTCCATCACGACCGGGATGCCGAGGTCGCGCGCGTACTCGCGGGCCGCGATCTTCACCCACGGCGTGTCGCACTCCTCGACGAGCAGGTCGATCCCGCCGCGGAAGAACTCGTCGATGGTGTCCGGGTTCAGGCCGTCGCGCTGGATCTCGATGTCGAGGTACGGGTCGATCTCGGCCATCTGGCGCGCCGACAGCACCGCCTTGTTGACGCCGAGGTCGTGCACCCCTCCGCGCAGCCGGTTCAGGTTCGACAGCCCGAAGTCGTCGAAGTCGGCCAGCTGGTACGCGCCGCCGATGCCTTCCAGCGCGAACGTCAGCGCCGCGCTGTTGCCGACCGACAGGCCGATGATCCCGATCCGCTTGCCGAACAGCCGGCGCTGCTCGGGCCGCTCGATCCGGCCGCGGTTGCGGTCCGTGCGCACCAGGCGGAACTCTTCGCGGGGCAGCACGTGCACGAGCCGGCCGGACCACGGGTACCAGGCCCAGGTTCCGTACGCCCACGGCGGAACGCCGTCGAGCTGGTCGGCTTTGAGGCGGTCGATCTCGGCCGCGTCGCGGCACGCGGGTTCGCGGCTGCGGACCAGCTCGGTCAGCTGGTCGTCGATCGTGTCGTGGACCTCGCGGACGTCCCCGGAGGCCAGCAACGCGGTCAGCGTGTCCGCGCTGTGGAGCACCGGCTGCCAGACGTCGCGGTCCGGCGCCGGCGCGTCGGCCAGGGTGACCGGCGCGGCGCGGACGGCCTGCGGCGCGGCGACCACGGGCGTCGCGCCGGCGGCGGCGATGACGGGGAACTCGTCCCGCAGCCGGGTGACGAGGTCGTGGTGGCGCCCGGCGCCGCCGGCCACGCGGTGCAGCATGATCACGACGTCTTCGGTGTACTGCGGGACATAGCGGCGCGTCCCGGGCACGGGCCGGAAGCCGAACCGCTCGTGGAAGCGGTCCTGGCCGTCCTTCGTGCCGGACGTGCCGACCATCGCCCGGGCGCCGAGGTGGTGGGCGGCGCCGACGGCGAGCGCGTTGAGGTACTGGCCCAGTCCCAGTTTCCGGGCGCGGTGCTCGACCACCAGCCTGCTGTGCTCGAACACGTCCGCCTCCGAGAGCCCTTCGGCGGCCAGCAGTTCCTCGTAGCGTTCGTCGCCGAGGAACTCGCGCGACTGGTACGGCACGCCGGCGTCCGGCGTGGACAGCCGGATGTACCCGAGCGGCGGCCCGGCGGGGCTTCGGCGGGCGATGAAGTGCCACGCGCCGAAGTCGAGGGCCTGGTCGTCGACGTGGGTGCCGTCGGCACGGCGGAAGTCCGGCCGGCGGCCGTGGTCGAACAGGATCCGCGCGCGGAGCTCACGGACGGCGTCGAGGGGCGAACGGTCGCCGCGGAAAGCGGTGACGTGCCAGTCCGGCGTGGCCGACTCCGCGCCGGGGTGGTTCAGGTGGGTCAAGTCGAGCCTTTTCTCCAGGAGGTGCGGGCGGAGGTCGCCCGGAAGCGGCCGGGCCGGACGGCGTGGTCCGGACCAGGGCGGGCGAACAGTAGCAGCGGCCGCCGGCCCCGGCCCGATGGTGCGACAGCGCCTGCGCACGGCCGGGAAATCCTTTACCGGGGACGAAATTGACGCGCGGTGATTTCGCGTGCCCGCGAATGATGAAGATCGACAACGGTTTTCCACTCGATGGGGTGGCGGGCCGTTCCGGACGGCGATGAGCGCGCCGACCGGCGCCCGGTGGCTCACGACGAGTCTTCACCCCGGCGGGGGAGAGATCATCTCGCCGGCTGGTCGATTCGGACGTCTCCCGTTCGACGCACTGGTGACGACGACACGGAGGAAGCGATGACCGGACCGATCAGGCTGTACATGACGATGTCGCTCGACGGCTTCGTGGCGGGGCCGGACGACCGGCCGGGCCAGGAGATGGGACGCGGCGGCTTCCGGCTGTTCGACTGGCTCGACGACCGCGACGGCGACGGGCCGAGCGGTCAGGTCTACGCCGAAGCGACGGCGACCGGCGCGCTGATCTCCGGCCGGCGGACGTTCGAGCTGGCCGGCCGCTGGGGCGGCGATCACCACGACGGCGTCCCGATCCACGTGCTGACCCACCACGTCGACCCGTCCGACGTGCCGCCCGGGAGCGCGCGGTTCTACACGGATGTGGTGGCGTGCGCGGAAGAAGCGCGCGAGGCGGCGGGCGACCGCGGGGTCATGGTCCACGGCGCGGGGGCCGCGCAGGCGTTGCTGAAAGCGGGACTGCTGGACGAGCTGGAGCTGCACGTGGTGCCGGTGCTGCTCGGCGGCGGCCGCCGGTTGTTCGCCGACGGGGACCAGGTCGAGCTGGACCTGGTGCGGCAGCTGGCGGATCGCGGCGTACTCCACCTGCGGTACGCCGTGCGCCGGTGACGGGTGCTCGGTCCCGGGGGTGCCGCCCCGGGACCGAGCGGGCGGTCAGTCGGCGTCCGGGAAGTGGATGTCGGCGACGTGGACGTCCACGGAGGCGACCTCCAGGCCCAGGTAGTCTTCGACGGCTTCGACCAGCTGGACGCGGATCTGCTCGGCCAGCGCCTTGACCGCGCGCCCGAACTCGACCACCAGCGTGACGGCGATCGTGGCGACCTCGCCTTCGACCTCGACGGAGGTGCCGGCCTCGTCGAGCTCGTACACGCCTTCGGCCTTGCGGGCGACGCGGATGACGATCTTGGACACGACACCGTCGGCGACGGTGGTGCTGCCGCGGTTGCCCGCGGCGGGCCGGGAACCGGCTTCTTCGGCCACAGGGGCCTCTTCGGTGGCGACCGCCACCGGCGCCTCCTCGGCGACCTCGGTCTCCTCCGCGACAGCTTCATCGGCGGTCTCGGCGGAATCGGTGTCCTCGTCGGACTCTTCGTCCGCGACCGCTTCGTCGGTGACGTCCTCTTCGGTCTCGGTCTCGGCCTCGACGGAGTCGGTGTCCTCGGTGGCGTCGTCGTCAGCGGAGTCGTCGGCTTCGTCCACGTCGGTCGTCTCGTCGACGGCGTCTTCGGTCTCGGTGGTGGTGTCCTCGGCCGGCTCGACCGTCTCGGTCTCGGTGGCGTCCACGGTCTCCGTGGCGGCGGTGCCGTAGCCGTAACCTTCTGAACTGGGCGTTTCGTTCTGGGCGCGACCGAAGATGCTGTTGATGACGTCGGACATGTTTTCCCCTTTTCGGGAGCGACGACTGCGGATGGGGACGAGCGGAGACGGCGACACTATAGGGGTACGGAGCATGATCCCCGTCACAGACCCCCGGGTTCGAGACTCGCTTGTGTCCCAACAGATATCCGGCGCGTGACAACGCTCTCCGGGTTGACTGGACCTGTGATCACGGTCCGTCAGACCGGGGTGAGCGATCAGTGATGCCGACGCGGAAATGACGTCCAGGAATTGTCCACTTTCCGGCCAGTGGGCATTCCGTCAGTCATTCCGGAATAGCCCGGCGGGAACGCTCGTGCCCAAAGCGCGATACCCCGCCGGGTTCAGGTGCAGGTGGTCGCCGACGTCGTAGGCGGGCAGCAGCCGGGCCGGGGCTGCCGGGTCGCGGACCACGCGGTCGAAGTCCAGGACCGCGTCGAAGTGACCGCGGATCCACGTGTTCACCGATGTCCGGGCCGCCTCGCGTTCCGGGGAGTCGTAGCCGGAGTTGCCGCCGAACGGGGTCAGTGTCGCGCCGTACACCTGGATGCCGGCCGCGTGGGCGCGGGTCAGGATCTGGTCGTACGCGTCGATCAGGTCGGCCGCCGTGGACGCCGCCGCCTCGGGGGCCGCCGTGCCGAGGTCGTTGATCCCCTCGAACACGATCGCCCGCGAAACCCCGCTCTGAGCCAGCAGATCGCGGTCCAAGCGGGCCAGGACGTTCGGGCCGAGACCGTCCTGCAGCACCCGGTTGCCGCCCGCGGCCTGGTTGACCACCGCGGACGAAAGCCGCGACGCCAGGACGTCGGGCCAGCGGTCGTTGCCGTTGGTCGTCGAACCGCGGCCGTCGGACAGCGAATCGCCGATCACCGCCACCGCCGGTGCGGGGGACAGGACCTCGATGCCGCTCAGGAAGTACCAGTGGTCCACCGGCGTCGCGCCGGTCAGGTCCGCGGCGGCCACCTGGTCGCCCGGCACCAGGTACGACGTCGTGCGGGAGCCCGGGTGGGACGTGATCGACAGCGATCCCTGGCCGTGCGCCAGGTACGCCGTCACCGTGATGTTCTCGAAGGGACGCACCGGGAACGGCAGCGGGTCCGATACCACCTGCGCGCCCACCGGGACCGTCGTCGACGGCTTGCCGTGGAACGTCACCGGCAGCACGCTGCCGGGCACCACCGCCGAAACCCCCGCGCGCCCGTCGAGCGGCCGCGCGACCGTGACGGCCGAAAGGGGCAGCGGCGCCCCGCCGAAGGCGTTCGAGAACCGCAGGCGGATCCGGGGCCCGCCGGCCGACACGTGCGCCGTCTGCCGCAGGGAAGCGTTGTCCAGCACCCGGTCGGCGCCCGTGTACGGCGCCGGCGGCAGGTTCGACGGCTCGGTCAGCTGCGGCATCGACGTCCACGTCGCGACCCAGTGCGACGCGGGCGGGCGCCCGGACGCACCCACGAACAACGCGGTCAAGACGGCCAGGACGACGACCAGCGAAGTCCGTCTCACGACCCGAACTCCGGCGCCAGGACGCGGTCGAAGCCGACGTGACGGCGTGACCCGGTGAGCGTGCAGTGCAGGGTCGCGACGAACTGCTCGCTCGAAGTCCCGACGCGCAGTTCGACGTCGCCGGGGTCGACCAGGCGCCGGCCGTCCCGGCCCGTGTACGACGTCAGGTCCGCGTGCAGGCCGATGTCGACGACGACCGTCGCGCCCGGCTCCAGCGAGACCCGGCGGGCCGCGATCAGCTGGCGCTCGGGGCGCGCGACCTCCGCCACCGGGTCGTGCAGGTACACCTGGACGACCTCCGACGCGGGCCGGGAGTGGTCGTTGCGCAGGGTCACCCGGACCCGGCACACGCCGTCGGTCGGCCACAGGGAACCCGTCGCGCTCACGTCGACCCAGGTCACCGGCGCGTACGACAGCCCGTGGCCGAACGGGAACAGCGCCGTCGGGTCGACCGTGCTCACCTCGCTGCGGCGGCCGAGCGGCGCGGCGAGGTACGTCGAGGGCTGGCTCGCGCCGGCCGCCGGGAAGCTCACCGGCAGCCGGCCCGACGGGTCGATCCGTCCACTGAGGACACCTTCGAGTGCCGGAGCGCCCTCTTCGCCGGGGTAGAAACCGCAGATCACCGCGGCCAGCCGGTCGATCTGCCGCGAAAGCTCGTACGGGCGCCCGGAGAGCAGGACCAGCACGACCGGCTTGCCGGTGGCCAGCAGAGCTTCCAGCAACTCCTCCTGACGGCCCGGCAGCCGCAGGTCGGGCGCGTCGCAGCCTTCCCCGGACGTCCCGCCGCCGAACAGGCCCGCCCGGTCACCCAGGACGGCCACGCAGACGGACGCGTCGGCGCAAGCCGCCACCGCTTCCTCGATCCCGGCGTCGTCCCCGCCGACGACCGGGCAGCCCAGCGCGTACGTGACGTCGAAGGACGACCGCAGCGCCTCCGCCACCGTCGGCACCGTGACGCCGAACGGGACGTCCGGGTGGTGGACGCCGACGTGCAGCGGGAACGAGTAGCAGCCGAGCATCGCACCCGCCGTGTCGGCGCGCGGCCCGACGACGGCGACCCGGGCGCCGGGAGCCAGCGGCAGTGTCCCGTCGTTGTGCGCCAGCACGATCGACTTCTCGGCCACCTCGCGGGCGAGCGAGCGCGACGCGGCGTCGTCGAGGTCGACCTCCTCGGGCACCTCGGGTGCCCAGTCCGCGTCGAGCAGACCCAGTTCGCACTTCTGGCGCAGCACGCGCTCGAGGGCGCGGTCGACAGCGGCGGCGTCGACCGCGCCCCCTTCCACCGCGGCGAGCAGCGGCTCGCCGTAGCAGTCCATGGTGGGCAGCTCCACGTCGACGCCCGCGGTCAGCGCCTGCCCGGCCGCGTCGGCCCGGTCGGCCGCGACGCCGTGCAGCCGGTGCAGGAACGCCACGCCGAAGTAGTCGGCGACGACCGTGCCGGTGAAGCCGTAGGTGTCGCGCAGCAGGCCCGTCAGCAGCGTCGTATCGGCGGCGGCCGGCACGCCGTCGGTGTCGTTGTAGGCGCTCATCACCGACCGTGCGCCGGCGCGCAGCGCGAGCTCGAACGGCGGGAGCAGGACATCCGCGACCTCCCGCGGCCCGGCCGAAACCGGGGCCAGGTTGCGCCCGGCACGCGAGGCGGAGTACCCGACGAAGTGCTTCAACGTCGAGATCACGCCGGCCGACTCGAGCCCGGCGACGTACGCGCTGCCGATCGTGCCGACCAGGTACGGATCTTCGCCGATGGTCTCTTCGACGCGGCCCCACCGCAGGTCCCGCGCGACGTCGAGGACCGGCGCGAGGCCCTGGTGCACGCCCAGTCCCCGCATGGTCTGCCCGATCCGCGCTGCCATCCGGCGCACCAGGTCCGGGTCGAACGTCGCACCCCAGGACAGCGGCGCCGGGTAGATCGTCGCCTGCCACGCGGCCAGCCCGGTCAGGCATTCCTCGTGGACGAGGGCGGGGATGCCGAACCGGTTGCTGGAGACGATCTGGCGCTGCCTGCGCGCGAGGCTGTGCGCCCCGATCAGCGGGTCGACCGGGCGGGTGCCGAAGACGCGGGTCAGCTGCCCGATGCCGTGGCGGACCAGGTCGTCGAGGTCGACCGCGGCGTCGACGAAGTCGTGCTGGTGCGGCGCCATCTCCCCGCCGGCGTCGATGCCGACCCAGACGCCGTAGAGCTGGGCGAGCTTTTCGCGCAGCGTCATGCGCGCCATCAGGGCGCGGACGCGTTCGCCCGGGTCGGCCGCGGGGTCTCGCCACGGCTCGGGGGCCGCGGCAGGCTGCGTGGTCAAGGCTTTCCGCCCTTCGTCAGGAGGTGAGCTTCCGGGACGCGAAGCTTCCGGATGTCACAGGATCAGGAGAGGGCCCGGGTCGAGCTGCGCACCACCAGGCCGGTGTCGAGGGTGACGTGGGTGCGCTCGACCTCGTCGCCGTTGATCAACGCGATGAGCATGCGGATCGCCCGGTGGCCCATCTCGCGGATCGGCTGGTCCACTGTGGTCAGTGGCGGGCTGCAGAGCGCGGATTCGGGGACGTTGTCGAAACCGACCACGGAAAGGTCGTCGGGCACGGAAAGCCCCAGCTCGCGGGCCGCGCCGACGGTCGCGATGGCCGAGATGTCGTTCGCGGCGAACACCGCGGTGGGGCGGTCCGGGCCGGTCAGCAGGTCGTGCGCCGACGCCGCGGAAACCTCCGGGTCGTAGGCGCCGATCCGGATCAGGTTCTCGTCGGCCGGCACGCCCGCGGCGTCGAGGGCCCGCAGGTAGCCCGCCTTGCGCAGCGACGCCGATTCGAGGTCGGGGCGGCCGGCGAGGAAGGCGATCCGCCGGTGCCCCAGGTCGAGGAGGTGCTCGGTGGCCAGCTGCGCGCCGCGGAGGTTGTCCGAGTCGATGGTCGGCAGGTGTGACGGCCCGGTGTGCGGGTCGACCGCGACGACCGGCGTGCCGGGCACGGCTTCGAGCGAGACGGCGGGCGTGACGAGCACGGCGCCGTCGACGAGAGTGCCGGAAAGCCTGGACAGGTAACGCTTTTCCCAGCCCTTCGGGTCGCCGGTGCGCCCACCGGCGGAGTAGACGACGAGCTCGAACCCGCTGCCGCGGATGGCGTCCGCGGCGCCCTTGAGCAGCTCGGTGGAGAACGGTTCGAGGTCGGCGACCAGGATCCCGATCACGTTGGTCCGGTGGTTTCTCAGGCTCTGCGCCACGAGACTCGCTTCGTACCCGAGCTCTTCGATCACCGCGCGGACCTTCGCGAGCGTTGCGGCGGAGACGCCGTAGCGCTCGTTGATCACCTTGGAAACTGTGGCCACCGAGACGCCGGCATGGGCCGCGACGTCACGGATGGTCACCCTCGAACTGGGCTGCATGGGGCTCAGACTAGCCATGTAAAACGTTATCGACAACGATTGACATCCGATTTGCCCGGGAGCAAACTCTTCGCCAACCCGGGTGCCGTCGCGCCCCGTCCTACTCGGCCGAAGTCGTCAGGAGTGGACCCACGATGTCTGTCAAACGCCGGATCCCCGTTCTCGCCGCTCTGGCGGCCGTCGTGCCGCTCGCGCTCTCCGCGTGCAGCGGGGGGAGCGACGCACCCGCGCAGCCGAGCGGTCCGGTCACCCTCACCTGGTGGCACAACGGAACCACCGACCCGATCAAGTCGATCTGGGAGAAGGTCGTCGCCGACTACCACCAGGCGCACCCCGACGTCACGATCAAGGCCCAGCCGCTGCAGAACGAGGACTTCCCCACCAAGGTCCCGCTCGCGCTGCAGGGGGCCGAGCCGCCGGACGTCTACCAGTCCTGGGGCGCCGGTGACCTCGCCTCGCAGATCACCTCGGGCAAGGTCGCCGACATCACCGACGCCACGAAGCCGTGGATCACCCAGACCACCGGCAAGTTCGGCGAGAACTGGCAGGTCGACGGCAAGCAGTACGGCGTGCCGTTCGAGCAGCACTTCGTCGGCTTCTGGTACCGCAAGGACCTGTTCCAGCAGGCCGGGATCACCACCCCGCCGAAGACGATGGACGAGCTGAACGCCGCCGTCACGCAGCTGAAGGCCAAGAGCATCGCGCCGATCTCCGTCGGCGGCAAGGACCGCTGGCCGGACGCCTTCTACTACAACTACTTCGCCATCCGCGAATGCTCGGTCGACACGCTCAAGCAGTCGGTGAAGGCGGTCAAGCTCGAAGACCCGTGCTGGACGAAGGCCGGGCAGGACCTGAAGACGTTCCTGGCCACGCAGCCCTTCCAGACCGGGTTCGCCGGCACGCCGGCCCAGCAGGGCGCGGGCAGCTCCGCCGGCCTTGTCGCCAACGGCAAGGCCGCGATGGAGCTGCAGGGCGACTGGGAACCCGGCACCATGTCGTCGTTGACCGACGACAAGCAGCTGGACTCGAAGGTCGGCTGGTTCCCGTTCCCGTCGGTGGCGGGTGGCCAGGGCGACCCGGCGGCCGTGCTCGGCGGCGGTGACGGCTTCGCCTGCACCACCCGCGCGTCGAAGGCGTGCGCGGACTTCCTGCAGTACCTGGGCAGTGAACCGGTTCAGACGCAGCTCGCGGCCCAGGGGGCCGGCCTGCCCGTCAACACCGTCGCGGCCAAGTCGCTGAAGACCGACACGCTGCGGGCCGTCTACGACTACGGCACGAAGGCGCCGTACCTGCAGATGTACTTCGACCGGGCGTTCCCGACCGCGGTCGGCGCCGCGCTGAACGACGCGGTGGCCAACATGTTCGCCGGCCAGGGCACCCCCGAAGGCATCGTGGCCGCCGTCAACCAGGCCGCGGCGGGCAACAAGTGACCACGGCGACGACCCCGGTGCGGACGGCGCGGCCGTCCGCACCGGCGGTCCCCGCCCGGAAGAAACGTCCGAGCCTGCGCAAACGGCTCGAGCTGGCGCTGCTGCTCGGGCCGGCCCTGCTGCTGTTCGCCGGGTTCGTCCTGGTGCCGATCGGGATCGCCGCCTTCTACAGCTTGTTCAAGTGGAACGGCTTCGGCCCGCTCGACAAGTTCATCGGCTTCGACAACTACGCCGACGCCTTCAGCGGGTCGGTGTTCCAAAGCGCCATCGTGCACAACCTGATCATCGCGGGACTGTCGATCGTGGTGCAGCTGCCGCTGTCGATCGGGCTGGCGATGCTGCTCAACCGAAAGCTGCGCGGCCGCGCGGTGCTGCGCGCGCTGGTGTTCGCGCCGTACGTGCTTTCCGAGGCGATCACCGCGGTGATCTGGGTGCTGATGCTGCAGCCCAACGGGTTCGCCGACCAGGTGCTCAAGGGCGCCGGGCTCGGCGGCCTGATCCACAACTGGCTGGCCGACCCGGGCATCGTGCTCTACACGATGTTCGCGGTGATCACCTGGAAGTACATCGGCTTCGGCATCATCCTGCTGCTGGCCGGTCTGCAAGGGGTGCCCGCGGAGCTGCGCGAAGCCGCCGCGCTCGACGGCGCGTCGGCCTGGCAGACCACCCGCCACGTCGTGCTGCCGCTGCTCGGGCCGACCATCCGGATCTGGATCTTCCTCTCGGTGATCGGCTCGCTCCAACTGTTCGACGTCGTCTGGATCATGACGACGGGCGGCCCGGCGAACGCGTCGACGACGATGGCGACCTACCTGGTCGACCACGGCTTCAAGCGCTACGAATTCGGGTTCGGCTCCGCGGTGGCGGTGATCCTGTTCGTCATCTGCTTCGTGTTCGCCCTGCTGTACCAGCGGTTCGCGCTGCGCCGCGACACCCAGGGCGCCCTGACGAGGATGGTGGGCTGATGCGTTCACGCCGGTTCGGCCTGTCGGTGGGCTACCTCGCGGCGATCGTCGTGCTCGGGGTGACCGTCGTACCGCTGCTGTTCGTCGTGCTCGGCGGGTTCCGCACCAACGCCCAGCTCAACAACGACCCGGCCGGGCTGCCCGGACCGTGGATCACGGACAACTACGCGTCGGTCCTCGGTACGAGCGCGTTCTGGGGGTTCCTCGGCAACAGCGCGCTGATCGCCGTGATCGCGACCGCGGTCGCCGTCGGGCTGGGCTCGATGGCCGGGTACGCGCTGTCGCGGTACCAGTTCAAGGGCCGGGAAGGCCTGTACACCCTGTTCACGCTCGGCCTGCTGTTCCCGCTGACCGTGGCGACGCTGCCGCTGTACCTGTGGCTGCGCCAGCTGGGCATGCTCGAGAGCTTCTGGGGCGTGGCGATCCCGGAGGCGGCGTTCTCACTGCCGGTGACGATCGTGATCCTGCGGCCGTTCATGCACGCCATCCCCGGCGAGATCGAGGACGCGGCGGTGCTCGACGGCGCGAGCCGGCTGGGGTTCTTCTGGCGCATCCTGCTGCCGCTCTCGACACCGGCGCTCACCACGGTCGCCGTTCTCGCCTTCGTGACGAGCTGGAACGCCTACCTGCTGCCGCTGCTCGTGTTCAACGACTCCGCGCACTTCACCCTCCCGCTCGGCGTCGCCACGTTCCAGTCCCAGTACTCCCAGGACACCGCCCGCGTGCTCGCGTTCACCGCGCTGTCGATGATCCCGGCACTCGCGTTCTTCGTGCTCGCCGAACGGCGCATCGTCGGCGGGCTGACCGGATCCGTGAAGGGCTGACTCAGGAGGTCTGCCGTGCCGTCCGAGGTACACCGTCGTGCCTTCTTGCAGTTGCTCGCCGCAGCCGGGGCGGGGTCCGTCGCCCTGCCGGGCCTCGCCGAAGCCGAGACCGGTTTCCCGTTGGTGTCAAAGGGAAAGGCCGCGACGATCGTGGTGGATCCCGGCGATCTGCCGGGGGTCCGCCGGGTCGCCGGCGACCTGGCCGCCGACGTCGAACGCGTCACCGGCGTCCGGCCGGTCGTGACCGGCGTGGCTCCCGCCGACGGGCCGGTCGTCGTGGTCGGGACCCTCGGCCACAGCCCGCCGGTCGACTCGCTGGTCACCGCGGGCCGCCTGGACGTCCGTGACATCACCGGGAAGTGGGAGACGTCGCTCAGCCAGGTCGTCGACGGACGGCTGGTCCTCACCGGGAGCGACCAGCGCGGCGTGATCTACGGCGTCTACGAGGTCTCGCGGCGGATCGGCGTCTCGCCGTGGTACTGGTGGGCCGACGTCCCGCCCGCCCGGAGCGCGGAACTGCACCTCCCGCGGGAACGGTTCAGCCTCGGGACCCCGCACGTGAAGTACCGCGGGTTCTTCATCAACGACGAGAACCCGGCCCTCGGCACCTGGGCGCCCGCGTACTTCGGGCCCGGTCTCGCGCCCGGCTTCCCGAACGGCTTCAACCACCTGTTCTTCGCCAAGGTCTTCGAGACGATGCTGCGGCTGCGGGCCAACTACCTGTGGCCGGCGGTGTGGGGGCGCGCGTTCGCCGAGGACGACCCGCTCAACCACGCCACGGCCCGGGAGTACGGCATCGTGATGGGCACCTCGCACGAGGCGCCGATGATGCGCGGGATCGAGGAGTGGAACCGGCACGCCGTCCCCGCGGTCCGCGACTCCGCCGGGACCATCACGACGCCCGGCCACGACCCGTACGGCGGCACGGGCGAGTGGAGCTTCCGCCGCAACGGCGAGGCGATCAAGGCGTACTGGACCGACGGCATCCGCCGGATGGCCCGCGAAGGCTTCGAGGGCGTCGTCACGCTCGGCATGCGCGGCAACGGCGACGTCAGCCTGCCCGACGGCGACGGCATCGAGCTGATGCGGGAGATCATCGCGGCGGAACGCGACATCCTCGCGCGCGAGCTGAGCACGGACGTCCCGCAGGTGTGGACGCTGTACAAGGAGGTCCTGCGCTACTGGGCGCAGGGCCTGCGCCCACCCGACGACGTCATCGTGGTGTTCACCGACGACAACTGGGGCAACATCCGCAAGCACCCGGACCTCTCGCTGCCGCCGCACCCCGGCGGGTACGGGCTGTACTACCACTTCGACTACGTCGGCGGCGGCCGCAACTACAAGTGGGTCGACACGGCCCTGCTCGCGAACACCTGGGAGCAGCTGCACCAGGCGATCTCCTACGGGAACGACCGGCTGTGGGTGGCCAACGTCGGGGACATGAAGGGCAATGAGCTGCCGCTGCAGTTCTTCCTCGACTACGCGTGGGACCCTTCGGCGCTCCCGGTCGAGCGGCTGTCCACCTGGGAACGCCAGTTCGCCGCGACGAACTTCGGTCCGGCTCTGGCGTCGGACGTCGCCGGGGTGCTGCACGACTACGGGCGGCTGCAGTCCCGCCGGAAGCCGGAGCTGCTCAACCGGCGGATCACCCTTCAGCCCGACGGTGGAATCGTCTACGACGACCAGGCGACGCCGTTCAGCCTGGTCGACTACCGGGAACTGGACCGGGTGACCGACGAATGGCAGGAGCTGGCAGCACGGGCGACGCGGATCTCGGCGCGGGTGCCCGCCGATCATCGTGACGCGTTCTACGAACTGGTGCTGTACGAGGTGACGGCGTCGGCGAACCTCTACGCCCTGCGGCGCGCCGAGTTCACGAACCTGCTGTACGCGGCACAGGGACGGGCGTCGGCGAACGGGCTCGCCGCCGTCACCGAGGCGCGGTTCGCCGACGACCTCGCGCTGGCCGAGAAGTACAACACCGGCATCGCGGGCGGCAAGTGGAAGGGGTTCCAGACCCAGCCGCACATCGACTACGGCGACGTCGCCCGTTACGGCCCGAACGCGCCCTGGCAGCAGCCGGAGATGGACAACGTCGCGCTGCCGGACGTCATCTTTCCCGCGGTGCGGCGGCTTTCGCTGCCGGTCGAGGCTTCCTTGGGTGTCGCGGTGGACGGGTCCGCGCAGGCGTGGCCGGGCGCGGCGGGACGTCCGGTGCTGCCGGAGTTCAGCCCGTTCCAGACCGCGCCGGCCCAGTACATCGACGTGGTCAACCGGGGCCGGACGCCGTTCCGCTGCCAGGTTTCCGTCGGCGCGCCATGGGTGCTGGTCGAGCCGCGCGGCGGCCGGGTGGGGGAGGAGCTGCGGATGACCGTGCGGATCGACTGGAGCCGGGCGCCGAAGGGCGTGACGACCGTGCCGATCACGGTGTCGGGGGCGGGGGAGTCGGTGGCGGTGGACGCGGTGGTGGCGCACCGCTCGGCGCCGCCGTCGTGGCGGCGCGGGTTCGTCGAGGCCGGCGGATACGTGTCGATGGAGGCCGCGCACTATTCGGCGAACGTCGGATCCCCGGGCGCATCCTGGCGGGCGGTCCCGGACCTGGGCATGACCCCGTTCCCGGTGACGGCGGGGAGCCGGGCGGCGGGTGCGGGGCCGCGGCTGGAGTACCGGATGACGCTGTTCACGGCCGGCCCGGTGACGGTGTGGGCGTACCTTTCGCCGCGTTCGAACGTGCTGCCGGGGGACGGGCTGCGGTACGCGATGTCGTTCGACGACGCCGCACCGCAGGTCGTGAACATCACGAAGGCCACGGGCGCCGACGACATGACGATGAACCGCCAGTGGGAGCGGACGACGTCGGACAACGTGAACCTGACTTCGACCCGGCACGTGGTCGAGGAGGCGGGCCCCCACGTGCTCAAGGTGTGGATGGTCGACCCGGTGGTGGTGCTCCGGAAGCTGGTGGTCGACACGGGCGGCCTGCGGCCGAGCTACCTGGGGCCGCCGGAGAGCCTGCGGTGGCCGGGATGAGCGGGCCGCTCTTCGCTACCTCCGTCCACCGGCCAGCGCGCCGTTCCCCCGGTGCGCCGGGGCGGCCGTGCTGTGGCGGACCACCAGGCTCGTCGCCAGCTCCAGCCGGTGGCTCTCCGGGTGCGTCCCCCGGGCCAGCGAAATCGCCAACCGCGCCCCCGCGGCCGCCATCTCCTGCAGGGGCTGCCGGATCGTGGTCAGCTCCGGGGTCAGCCAGCGGGCCACCGGCAGGTCGTCGAAGCCGATCACGCTCAGGTCGTCCGGGATGCGCAGCCCCGCGTCGCGCGCGGCCTCGTACACCCCCAGGGCCTGCAAGTCGCTGCCCGCGAACACCGCCGTCGGGCGGTCCGGGAGGGTCAGCAATGACGCCAGCTCGCGATAACCCGACCGGACGTGGAAGTCGCCGCGGCGGACCAGCGCCGGGTCGAAGGCCAGGCCGGCCGTCTCCAGCGCCGTGCGGTAGCCGTCGATCCGGGCGCGGCTGCACAGCACCCCGTCCGGCCCGCCGATCATCGCGATCCGGCGGTGCCCCAGCTCCACCAGGTGCCGGGTGGCGGTCAGCCCGCCCTGCCAGTTCGTGGCCCCGATCGAGGGCGTCTCCGGACCCGGTGCGCCGGCCGGGTCGACCACGACGAGCGGGATGTCGCGGGCCCGCAGCTTCGCCAGCTGCCCGCCGGTGAAGTCCGAACACACCGAAACGATGCCGACCGGCCGCCGCGCCAGCACGCTTTCCAGCCAGCTCTGCCCGGGCGTGTGCCGGCCGGACGATTCCGCGAGCACGACCGCCATTCCGTTTTCGCGGGCGACGCACTCGACCCCGCGGATGATTTCGAGCGCCCACGTGCTTTCGAGTTCGTGGAACATCAGTTCCAGCAGTCGCGAACGGCGGGACCGTTCGTCGGCGCGACGGCGGTAACCGTATTTCCCGATGACCGCTTCCACTCGGGCGCGGGTGCTTTCCGCGACGTCGGGGCGGCCGTTGAGCACTTTCGAAACAGTCGGAACGGAAACCCCGGTCTCGGCGGCGATCCGGGCGATGGTGATCCGGGACGTGAGGGGCTCGGGATCATCGGACGTCGTTGTCATGAAGGAGATTCTAGGTCATCGAAACCCGGTTTGACACACCTCGAAACTTTCGGAAAACGGAGGAAAGAGATGCTGCGAAGTATTCCTATTAAACGCGCCCTGCTGGCGGCCGCGGTCGTCACGGGCATTGCCGTGTGGCAGGCGCCGGCGGCTTCCGCGGCCGTTCCGCTGAAAGACATCACCCATCGCTACGTCGGCAGTGCGGTGGCGGCGTCCTACTTGGCGGACGAAGCCGATTACCGGGCCGTTCTCACCCGGGAATTCGACAACGTGACGCCCGAGAACGAGATGAAATGGGGCACGGTCGAAGCCGTTCGCGGCCAGTACGACTGGTCGGGCGCCGACGCGATCGTCCGGTACGCGCAAACGCACCACAAGACCGTCCGCGGTCACACGCTGGTCTGGCACTCCCAGCTGCCGGACTGGGTGGCCGCGCTGCCGGCCGCCGAGCTGCGGCGCGTCCTGCGCGACCACATCACCACGGAAGTCAAGCGGTACAAGGGAAAGATCCGCGCCTGGGACGTCGTCAACGAGCTGTTCAACGAGGACGGTACGCGCCGCGACACCGTCTTCCGGCAGAAGCTCGGCGACGGCTTCGTCGCCGACGTCTTCCGCTGGGCGCACGCGGCCGACCCGTCCGCGACGCTGTACATCAACGACTACAACATCGAAGGCCGCAACCCGAAGAGCGACGCGGTGTACGACCTGGTGAAGACCCTCAAGCGGCAGGGCGTCCCGATCGGCGGCGTCGGGGTCCAGGCGCACCTGTCGATCCAGTACGGCTTCCCGGGGGAGTACCGCGAGAACCTGGCCCGGCTGACGAAGCTCGGCGTGGACGTCGCGATCACCGAAGCCGACGTCCGGATCCCGACCCCGCCCGACGCGGCGAAGCTCGACACGCAGGCGAGCTACTTCGACCGGTTGTGGGACGGCTGCCAGGCGGTCCGGCGCTGCGTCGAGTTCACGACGTGGGGCTTCACGGACCGGCACTCGTGGGTCCCGGCCGTCTTCCCGGGCGAGGGCGCGGCCTGCCTGTTCGACGAGAACCTCCGGCCGAAGCCGGCGTACCTGCGCATCAACCCCTGATCGGGACCGGGCGCAGGCCGCGGGCGGCGAGGGCCGCGAGGATCCGGGGTACCGCTTCGACCGTCGCCGGGCGGCCTTCGTGCATCAGGACGACGCCGCCCGGCTCGGCTCGCGACGCCGCGGCCTCGACCTCGTCCGCCGGGGCGCCCGCCCAGTCTCGGGTGTCGACCGTCCACAGCACCTCGGTGAGCTCGTGCTCGGCGGCGGTCGTCCGGACGGCATCGTCCGTGTCGCCGTAGGGCGGCCGGAACAGCGCCGGGCGCAGTCCGGTCAGCGTGACCAGGAGGTCCTGCGTCCGCCGGATCTCCTGGTCACGGGCGTCGGCGGACAGCCCGGTGAGGTGTGGGTGCGTCCAGGTGTGGTTGCCGATCGTGTGCCCCGCCGCGGCGATCGCCCGGACCAGGTCCGGGTGCGCCGCGGCGTGCTCGCCCCACAGGAAGAACGTGGCCCGCACCCCGCCGAGCGCGGCCAGCAGCGCCGGCGTCGTCGAGGGGTACGGGCCGTCGTCGAAGGTCAGCGCCACGGTGTCCATCCGGCGACGGTCACCCGGTACGGCCGCGGGGGGCAAGGACTTTCGGCGTGCTTTCGTCAGCGGGCCAGCGCGGCCAGCCGCTTGGCGGTCGGCCACCGGACGTTCCACGCCCAGCCGAGCTTCTCGAACGCCCAGATCACCCGGGCCGAGATGTCGATCTGCCCGCGCTGGGCGCCGTGGCGGGCCGACGTCGGGTCCGCGTGGTGGGTGTTGTGCCAGGACTCGCCCATCGACAGGATCGCCAGCGGCCAGAAGTTCGCCGAGCGGTCGCGGCTGGCGAACGGGCGCTCGCCGATCATGTGGCAGATCGAGTTCACCGACCACGTGACGTGGTGCTGGAACGAGATGCGGGCCAGGCCGGCCCAGAGGAACGCGGTGAGCGCACCCCACCACGACAGGGTGATCAGCCCGCCGAGCAGGGGCGGCAGCAGCAGGCTCAGCACGACCCACAGCGGGAAGAGGCGGTCGACGACGCGCATGTCGCGGTCGCGCTCCAGGTCGGGGGCGAAGCGGTCGACGTTGGTCTTGTCACGTCCGAAGAGCCAGCCCATGTGGGCGTGCCAGAAGCCGCGGGCGAGCGCGACCGGCGACGTACCGAACAGCCACGGCGAGTGCGGGTCGCCCTCGCGGTCGGAGAACGCGTGGTGACGGCGGTGGTCGGCGACCCAGCCGATCACCGGGCCCTGCGCCGCGAGGCCGCCGGCGATGGCCAGGGCGATCCGCAGCGCCCGCTTCGCGCGGAACGCGCCGTGGGTGAAGTAGCGGTGGTAGCCGACGGTGATGCCGAGCGTCGACACCACGAAGAACGCGCCGCCGATGGTGAGGTCGAGCCAGCTGACGCCCCAGCCCCAGAACACCGGGACGGCCGCGGCGAGCGCGAGGAAGGGGACCAGCAGGAACGTGCGGATGGTGATCAGCTCGGCCACGGTTTGGCGGCCGGAGAGCACGGGTTTGGGGACGGAAGGTCGAGCCTTCACGGAGGCTGTCATGCACAACTCGTTTCGAAGTCATCGCGTGCGGAGCGGGGCTCACGCACGGGAGGCCGGGGAGCGGGAAACACCCGGCGGTCTGCGGTCTGCGGTGGGGGCCGGCACGTCGCCGCTCCTGTCGGCGATCGGCCTCGGGTGGCCTGGGTCGGGAGTGGGACCGGCGGGACACCGGCACTCGAAAAAGCTCTCGACCCCGCCTACGTTACCGGACCGTTGTGAATCCGCAGTGTGGCCGCGCACGAGAAAGGCCCCCGCCCCGGTGGGGGCGAGGGCCTTCAGGATGCCTCGTGGCTCAGATGACGCTGACGCGCTGGGCCTGCGGGCCCTTCTGGCCCTGGCCGATTTCGAACTCCACGCGCTGACCCTCGTCGAGCGACTTGAAGCCGCTGCCCTGGATCTCGGAGTAGTGGACGAACACGTCCGGACCCCCGCCGTCCTGCGCGATGAAGCCGAAGCCCTTTTCGCCGTTGAACCACTTGACACTGCCCTGAGCCATACCCATACCTACTCTTTTTTAGTGAGCCTGGACGTCCCGTTCGGACGCCCGGTCTCGGGACCATCCTCCCATTGCCGGTCCCGACTGGCCAGCCCCGGTGGTCAAATTCCCCAATCGGGGCGCAGCGGCATCCCCATCCCGCCCTCGCGGTCGGTCCGCACCCCGAGGATCTGGTGCAGTTCGATCTCGCGGCGTTCGAACGCCAGCCGGCAGGCCGCGAGGTAGAGCGCCCACACCCGGCTGCGCCCGGCACCGGCCTCGGAGACCGCCTCGTCCCAGTGCTCGTCGAGGTTCGCGCACCACCCGGCCAGCGTCAGCGCGTAGTGCTCGCGGAGGTTCTCCGAGTGACGAACCTCCAGGCCGGCGTCGTGCATGGCCGTGACGAGCTCACCGGGCGCCTCGAGCTCGCCGTCCGGGAAGACGTAGCGGTCGATGAACCCGCGCGACCGGTGGGCGACGCTGGTGTCGGGGTTGGTGATGCAGTGGTTGAGCAGACGCCCGTGCGGCTTGAGCTTCTCCGCGAGGAACCGGAAGTAGCCGGGCACGTTGCGGGCGCCGATGTGCTCGGTCAGGCCGATCGACGAAATCGCGTCGAACCCGGTTTCGGTGACGTCCCGGTAGTCGAGATGGCGGATCTCGGCGCGGTCGGCCAAGCCGAGGGAGACGATGTTCTTCTGCGCCCACTGGGCCTGCTCGCGCGAGAGCGTGACGCCCAGCGCCTCGACGCCGTAGTGCCGGACGGCGTGCGCGACCATCCCGCCCCAGCCGCAGCCGACGTCGAGCAGCTTCATCCCCGGCTGGAGGCCGAGCTTGCGGCAGACCAGGTCGAACTTGTGCTCCTGCGCCTCCTCCAGCGAGGCGCCGGCCTGGGGGAACACCGCGCACGTGTAGGCCATCGACGGGCCGAGGACCAGCTCGTAGAACCGGTTGGACACGTCGTAGTGGCTGGCGATGGCCTCGCTGTCGCGGCCCTTCGAGTGCCGCAGCGCGGTCATCCCGCGCCGGATCCGGCTGGGGTGCTCCTCGGCGGGCGGCTTGACGACCCGCAGGTGGCGGGCACCGAGCTTGCGCAGCAGCCACAGCCGGTCGGCCGGGGTGAGCTGGTCGACCTGGGCCGACAGCGCGTGCAGCGCGGTGTAGAGGTCGCCGGTGACGTCGAGCGCGCCGGCGACGTACGCGCGGGCGAGACCGAGGTCGCCGGGGGACGACATCAGGTAGTCCAGGGCCAGCGGGGAGCGCACCTGGATCGAGACCGGCGCGTCGGCCGGGCCGCTGCTGCTGCCGTCGTAGGCGGTGATCGACACGGTCGCGCGGGGGCCGAGCAGGCGCTCGAAGACCTCGCCGACCGGGGTGCTTGCCTGGGTCACGTTCGTTCCTTTCACCGGCGGCGGACACATTTCTCGTAGAGGCCGAGCAGGCGCTCGCCCGGGTCGTAGGTCCGCTTGAGCTCCCGGTAGGCGTCGCCGTTGTAGAGCCGCCAGAACTCGTCTTCGGAGTAGAAGCTGTCCGAATAGAGCGACTTGTGCCCGCCCAGCCGGGTGACCTCGGCTTCGATCATCCGGTTGTGCACGCCGTCACGCTCGCCCGGGTCGAGCGGCACGGCCGACCAGAACCCGAAGTTGACGTAGAGCGCTTCGGGGTCCAGCTCGTAGAGCGGCCACCGCACGCCACCGGGACGCTGCCGCAGCGGGCAAACCCAGACCGGGCTGATCGGGATCTCGCGTTCGAAGAACTCGAGGAACTCCGCGGCGCGGCTGACCGGTACCTCGATGTCCTGCACGATCGTCTCTTCCGGCGGCATGCGCCGGAGCTTGAGCAGCCGCTGCGCGATCTTGAACCGGCGGTCGAGCGCCACGGCCTTCCAGTAGACGGAGGACCGCAGGAACCGGCGGCCGAGCAGCAGCCGCGGGAGCCGGTGCTGGACGCCGAACGCGCGGGAGCACCAGAACCAGTCGGTGTCCCAGCGCCAGAGGTAGTCGCGGACGGTGAGGTGGTCGGTCTCCCGGGCCTGGATCGAGCGGTAGTAGATGTCGAGCCAGGTGTAGTCGCTGGTCGCGGGCGCCGTCTCGGTGAACGTGGCCAGGGTCAGGTACAGCTCGCCGGGACCGAACACCGTGCCGTCGACGAAGTCGTGCTCGCCGCTGTCGCAGGCCTCGGTGAGGGCGCGGAAGTAGGTGTCCCGGTCGTGGTAGCGGACGTGGCGCAGCTCGACGAACGGCTTGACCGGCTCGAGGACGATCTTCAGCCGCAGCGCGTAGCCGAGGGTGCCGTAGGAGTTGGGGAAGCCGCGGAAGAGGGCCGCGTGCTCGTTGTCCGGGGTGGCGACGACGATCCGGCCGTCCCCGGTGAGGATCTCCAGCTCGAGCACGGATTCGTGCGGCATGCCGTTGCGGAAGGACGAGG
Organism: Amycolatopsis camponoti; assembly: GCF_902497555.1. Classification (NCBI taxonomy): domain Bacteria; kingdom Bacillati; phylum Actinomycetota; class Actinomycetes; order Pseudonocardiales; family Pseudonocardiaceae; genus Amycolatopsis; species Amycolatopsis camponoti. The sequence continues at coordinate 4,034,844 of NZ_CABVGP010000001.1, forward strand.
ACTCGATGCCGAGGCCGGTGACCGCCCCGCCGAGCGTGATGGTCTTGAGCTGCGGGACGACCAGGGGCATCAGGCCGTGCGGCAGCGTGGCGTCGACGAGCTGCTCGTAGGTGACCATCCCCTCGACGTCGGCGGTGCGCGTTCCGGGGTCGACGCGCAGTACGTGGGTGAAGCCCGAAACGTCCAGTCCCGGGTGTTTCGCGGCGGCCCGGGAACGGAAGAGGTTGGATGTCCGCTTCGCGAGCCGGACGGTGGCTTCACCGCTGATCGCGGTGAGCTGCCGCCGCAGATCGTCGACGCGGGCTTCGTGCTCGGGGAACGCCGGGCCCGGACGGGCTTCCGGCACCCCGGCCTGATCGATGGTCACGTCTCGATCCTGCCTCACGGCAGGGGCGGGCGCACTGTGCCGTGGGGCATGAACATCGGATCTTCGCGATTGATCGGGGCGCGGGCGGGTATTCGAGGCTCGGACCGCGGGGATCCCGCGGCGACCTGGGGAAAGCGAGGCGGCGTTGAGCATTCTGATCGATTTCGAGCGCGACACGGAGTTCTCGTTCGAGCGGGGGCTGCGCGGGTACATCGCCGCGGTGGCCCGCGCGGTGGGGGTCGGGCTGGAGTCCTGCACCCTGGACGCGGGAACGCCCGCGGCGGCGTACATCGCGCTCGACTGGCGCCTGAACCGGTTCCCCGGGCACGACCTGGCGCTGGTCTGGGACGAGGTCCACGGCTGGGCGGCGGCGATCGAGGACCGCGACGGGCCGACGGTCCTGACCCACCTCGGCGGTGCCGTGCTCCCCGAACCCCGCGCGGTGGGCCGGTTCCTCTCGGCGGTCCGCGCCGGCGACCCGGACGCCGGGACGCCCGACGCGCCGGCGCTGCGCGAGCCGGGTGATCACGAGACGCTGCTGCGCGCGCTGGTCCGGTGACGGCAGACTGGCCCCATGGACGGCATGGGGGAGTTGACGGCGGAAGCCGTGGTGGACCGGCTGTTACCGCGCGAACCGCGGGTGTCCCCGGACGGCCGCTGGGTCGTGTACGTGACGGCGCCGCTGGGACGGGTGGGGAAGTACCCGGTCACGGGCTTGTGGCTGGCGCCGGCCGACGGGAGCGCGCCCGCCCGGGAGATCGCGGGTGGCGAGGCCGAGCACCGGGCGCCGCGCTGGGCGGCGGACTCCGGCTCGGTGTTCTTCTTGTCGGACCGCGACGAGCGCGGGACCACGCAGCTGTACCGGATCGGCTTGGCCGGTGGCGCTCCCGAGCGGCTGACGGAGTGGGCCGGGGGAATCAGCGGCCACGTCCCGCTGCCGGGATCGGTGGTGCTGATCGCGCCGGACGCGGCGGACCACGCGGGCGATCCGCTGGTCCGGACCACCCCTCCGGCCGACGATGGTCCGGTCCGCCGCCCTTCGGCGGAGGACGTCGACGGCGGTCTCGAGCAGCCGGGCAGGTCATCGGCCGGACCGGCCCGCGATCCATCCCACGCCTGGGACACCCGAGCCCGTCCCGACCGGCTCTGGCTGCTCGACCTGCGGGCCTTCTCCGTCCGCCCGCTCGGCGCGCTCGGCGACCGGCACGTCGACCAAGTGGCGGCCCGGCCGGACGGGGAAGTGCTCGCCGTCTTCACCTGGTCGTGCGCCGATCGTGAGCCCGGGGTCTTCGAACCCGGCCTCCACCTCGTCGACCTCGCCACCGGCGACACCCGCGACGAAGGCACCCCGGCGCTGGAAGCGTCCGACCCGGCCTGGTGGCACGACGGCGTCGGCTGGCATCTCGCCTACCTCGGCCGGACCCCGCCGGACCTGATCGGCGGCACCGCCGTCTTCGAGGGCGGCGAAAACCTCACCGAGGGCATGACCACCTGCCCCTTCGAACTCGTCCAGGTCGACGACGGCCCACCGCTCGCGTTGTTCGCCGAGGGCCTGGACACGACCATCCGCCGCCTCGACCCCGGCTTCACCGAGGTCGCCGAGGTCCAGGGCACCTCGCTGACCGCGAGCCGTGACGGCCGGACGGTCGCCGTCGTACGGAGCACCGGGACCGAGCCCGAACAGCTCTTCGCCGGCCCGCCGCGCGACCTCGTCCGGATCGGCGCGGCCGTCCCGCCCCGGACCTGGGGCGCCCAGCACCGGCTGTCCTACCGAGCCGCCGACGGCCTGGACCTCGACGGGCTGCTGATCCTCCCGCCGGGAAAGTCCCGGACCGACGGCCCGTTCCCGCTCGTCACGCTCGTCCACGGCGGCCCCTACGACCGGTACGCCGACCGCTTCCACCTCGGGTGGTACCCCTCGGGCCAGTGGCTGGCCGCCGCCGGTTTCGCGGTCTTCCTCCCGAACGCCCGCGGCGGCCTCGGCCACGGCCACGCCTTCGCGCACCGCGTCGCCGGGGACGTCGGCGGCGCCGAGTTCACCGACGTCCTCACCGGGATCGATCTCCTCGTGGAAGACGGCGTCGCCGACGAAACCCGGCTCGGGATCGGCGGCTGGAGCCACGGCGGGTTCTTCGCCGCCTGGGCCGTAACCCGGACCGACCGCTTCGCCGCCGCCCTGGTCGGCGCCGGCGTCATCGACTGGCCACTGCTCGCCGCCACCGGCGAGCACTCCCGGTTCGAGGCCGCGCTGGGCGGCGTCGACAACAGCCCGATCACCCACGCCGCGAAGATCCGCACGCCCGTCCTCATCCTGCACGGCGAAGGCGACACCAACGTCCCGCTCTCCCAGGCGGAACTCCTGCACCACGCGCTCCGAGGCAAACACCACGAGTTCGTCGTCTACCCGCGGGAGAACCATTCGATCCGCGAACGCGACCACCAGATCGACGTCCTGAACCGTTCGCGCGCGTGGTTTTCACACCTGCTCGCCTAGCTTGAACTCCGTCTCCCCGGTGCTGAAGGAGAACCCGTCGGCGCCGATGGTGACGTCGGCTTCGCGCGGCTCGGCCCGGGCGACGACCGGCCGGACCACGCCGTCGAGGTCCAGCACCACGGACGCGTCGGTGTACCAGCTCGGCACCACCGGGTTGCCCCACCAGTCGCGGCGCTGGTTGTCGTGCACGTCCCAGGTGATCACCGGGTTGTCCGGGTCGCCGGTGTAGTAGTCGTGGGTGTAGATCTCGACGCGGTGCCCGTCGGGATCCCGGAGGTAGAGGTAGAACGCGTTCGAGACGCCGTGCCGGCCCGGGCCGCGCTCGATCATGCCGGGCTTGCGCAGTGCGCCCAGGTGGTCGCAGATGTGCAGGATCTGGTGCCGTTCGTGCGACGCGAACGCGATGTGGTGCAGCCGCGGGCCGTCGCCGCCGGTCAGGGCGACGTCGTGGACCGTCGGCTTGCGGAACATCCAGGCCGCGTACACCGTGCCTTCGTCGTCCTGGATGTCCTCGGACACGCGGAAACCCAGGCCCTCGTAGTACTTCCGGGCCGCCGGGACGTCCGGGGTGTCCAGGTTGAAGTGGTCCAGCCGCGACAGCGCGCCGGCGCCGTGGACGTCGTAGCGCTGCGTGAACCGCTCGACGTGCTCGGCCTCGTGGAAGAACTCCACCGGGAACCCGAGCGGGTCGACGACGCGCACCGCTTCGCCGATGCCGCGGGTCGCGCCCGCCGGACGGCGGTCCACCCGGACACCGAGTTCGCGGTAGTAGGTCTCGGCCAGGTCGAGATCGAGGGGGCTGCGGACGCGGTAGGCCAGGACGGCCAGCGCGGGCGTGGATCCCTTGCGCAGCACCAGGGAATGGTGCAGGTACTCCTCGAACGCCCGCAGGTACAACGCTTCGGCGTCCTCGTGCGTGACCACGAGCCCGAGCACGTCGACGTAGAACGCCCGCGACGCCGCCAGGTCGGTGACGACCAGTTCGGCGTACGCGCAGCGGAGGACGTCCGGCGGGGTGGTGGTCATGACTGTCCCTTCCGGACGCCGAACCGGGCGGCGTGCACCGGGCCGAGCGAGACGTGGATCGCCTGCTGGTGGGTGTAGAAGTCGAGCGAGCGGTAGCCGCCTTCGTGGCCGAGGCCGGACGCCTTGACCCCGCCGAACGGCGTCCGCAGGTCGCGGACGTTGTGCGAGTTCAGCCAGACCATCCCGGCCTCGACCGATTGCGCGAAAGTGTGCGCGCGCCGCAGGTCCGACGTCCAGAGGTAGGCGGCCAGCCCGTACTTGACGTCGTTGGCCAGCGCCAGCGCTTCGGCCTCGGTGTCGAACGGCGTCAGCGCGACGACCGGCCCGAAGATCTCCTCCTGGAAGATCCGGGCGTCCGGCGCGACGTCGGCGAACACCGTCGGCGCCACGTAGTTGCCACTGTCCACCCCGGACGGACGCCCGCCGCCGGCGAGCAGCCGGCCCTCGGACTTGCCCAGCTCGACGTACCGCATCACCTTCTCGTAGTGCTCCGGGTGGACCAGCGCGCCGACCTCGGTGGCGGGGTCGTGCGGATCCCCGACGACGATGTCCCGCGCCCGCGCCGCGTACCGCTTGCAGAACTCGTCGTAGATCGGCCGCTCGACGAGGATGCGGCTGCCCGCGGTGCAGCGCTCGCCGTTGAGGGAGAAGACGCCGAACAGCGTCGAGTCGAGGGCGGCGTCGAGGTTCGCGTCGGCGAAGACGATCGCCGGGGACTTGCCGCCCAGCTCCATCGACATGCCCTTGAGCCCGGCCGCGCAGTTGCGGTAGATCGTCTGCCCGGTCGTGGTCTCGCCGGTGAACGAGATCAGCGGCACGTCCGGGTGCTTGACCAGCGCGTCGCCCGCTTCCTCGCCGAAGCCGTTGACCAGGTTGAACACGTCGTCGGGTAGTCCCGCGCCGGCGAAGATCCCGGCCCACAGGCTCGCCGACAACGGCGTGAACTCGGCCGGCTTGAGCACCACCGTGCAGCCCGAAGCCAGCGCCGGCGCGAGCTTCCAGCTCTCCAGCATGAACGGCGTGTTCCACGGCGTGATCAGCCCGGCGACGCCGACCGGCTTGCGGTGCACGTAGTTCACCTGCCGCCCGGGCACCTGGTAGGTGTCGTCGGCCTGCGCGACGACGAGGTCGGCGAAGAACCGGAAGTTCTCGGCCGCGCGCTGGGCCTGCCCGAGCGCCTGGGTGATCGGCAGGCCGGTGTCGAACGTCTCCAGCTCGGCCAGCCGGGCGTCCTGCGCCTCGACGGCGTCGGCGATCTTGTTCAGCACCCGCGCGCGGGCGCGCGGCAGCATGCGCGGCCACGGTCCGTCGGCGAAGGCCCGGCGCGCCGCGGCGACCGCCCGGTCGACGTCCTCGGCCCGGCCCGCGGCCGCGGTCGCGTACGGCGTGTTCGACACGGGGTCGAGCACGTCGAACGTCTTGCCCGAGACGCTGTCGACGAGCTCCCCGCCGATGTAGTGCTTCAGCTCGCCCGGCAGTCCTTGCGGGACGTGGTGAGTCATGCTTTCCCCTTCACGGTGAAACCTTCGACCGGCGAGAGGTACTTCTCGCCTTCTCCCATGAGGTCCTTGATCCGGGCGAGACCGGCTTCGCTCGGCGTGATCAGCGGCGGCCGCACGTGCCCGGACGCGATCAGCCCGCGCTGTTCGAGGACCCACTTGCCCGGCGCCGGGTTGGTCTCGACGAACAGCAGGTCCACCAGCGGGTGCAGGCCGTAGTGGATTTCCCGCGCCCGTTCGTGGTCGCCGGACTGCCACGCGGTGTACATCTCCGCGCAGGCGGCCGGGGCGATGTTGGCCGTCGCGCTGACGAACCCCGCGCCGCCGAGGGCCAGCAGCGGCAGGCAGAGCAGCTCGATCCCGGACCACACCAGCAGCTCCCGCCCGCACAGGTGCAGCACCCGGGAGAAGTGCTCGAAGTCCTTCGTCGTCTCCTTGATGCCGACGAAGTTGTCGCACGAGCGGAACAGGCGCGCGACCGTCTGCGGCGCGAGGTCGACCGCCGTCCGGCTCGGCACGTTGTAGGCGACGATCGGCAGGTCCGGGAACTCCCGGCAGACCGTGCGGTACCAGACGAACAGCGCGTCCTGCGTCGGGCGCGCGTAGTACGGCGTGATGACCAGGGCCGCGTCGATCCCGGCGTCGCGCGCGGCGGCAGTCAGCTCGAGGGCCTCGTCGAGCTTCGCGGAGCCGGTGGCCGGGACGAACGGGACGCGGTCGCCGACCTCCGCGGCGACCGTGCGGATCGCTTCGGCGCGCTCGGCGATCGTCTGCGACCCCGGTTCGCCGGTGGACCCGCCGATCGAGATGCCGTGGGTGCCCGAGGCGAGCTGCCAGCGCACCAGGTTCGTCAACCCGGCGTGGTCCACGGCGCCGTCGGCGGTGAACGGCGTCATCAGCGGCGCGATCGACCCGCGGATGGCCTGGGGGTCGGAGCGGAATCGCATGGGTTCCCTTTCTGCGTCAGGGATGGCGGTGGGCGAGGAAAGCGTCGAGCGTCGCCAGCCGGTGGGCACGGACGGCTCGTTCGACGTCGGAAGCGGGGGCGCCCGCGTCGAACAAGCCGAGGATCTGCTCGTGCTCGGCCACGGACTGCCGCGCACGGCCGGGCACGAAGCTGAACGTCGAGGTGCGCAGCCCGCCGAGCCGGTCCCAGCCGCGCCGGACCAGGTCGAGGACCTGCGGGTTCGGGCAGGCGTCGAACAGCACGGCGTGGAAATCCCGGTTGAGCGCGGTGAACCGGGCCGGCTCGAAGTGGCCGAGGCAGTCGGCCAGGTCGGCGTTGAGGGCGCGCGCCCGGTCGAGCGACCCGGGCGCCGCTGACGCCCTGTTCCTGGGCGAGCTGGCCGAGGACGAGGCGGTAGCCGGGGGAAAAGGTGCCGTCGGCGATCCGGGCCTTGATCCACTCGTACGCGATCCGCGACTTGCTCATCGCGGTGCCGTTCACCGTTTCGCGAGCCATGCGGCGTACCTCCCGCGCCAGTGCTCGTCCATCGGGTAGAGGCCTTCGACGCGCTCGCCCGCGGCGACCTGCTCGGCGATGTACGTCTCCTGCAGCTCCTGCTCGATCGCCGCGTCGATGACCTCCTCGACGAGGTCCGGCGGGATGACCAGGACGCCGTCGCCGTCGCCCACAATGACGTCGCCGGGGCACACGGCCGCGCCGCCGCAGGCGATCGCGACGTCGACGTCCCACGGCACGTGCCGGCGGCCGAGCACCGCCGGGTGCGGCCCGGCGTGGTAGGTGGGAATGTCCAAAGCGGACACCGCGGCGAGGTCGCGGACCCCGCCGTCGGTGACGATCCCGGCGGCGCCGCGGACCTGCGCCCGCAGCGCGAGGATGTCGCCGACCGTGCCCGTGCCGCGTTCCCCGCGGGCCTCCATCACCAGGACGTCACCGGGGCCGAGGGCGTCGATCGCCCGCTTCTGGGCGTTGTAGCCGCCGCCGTGCTTCTCGAACAGGTCTTCGCGGTAGGGCAGGTAGCGCAGCGTCCGGGCGCGGCCGGTCAGCCGGGTGCCGGGCCGCGTCGACGTCAGCCCCTCGATGAAGACGTCGTCGAGCCCGCGCTTGCGGAGCTGGACCGACAACGTCGCGGTGCCGACGGACTCGATGCGTTCCTTCAGCCCGGCGGTCAGCTGGAAGTCCCCGGTGGACGTTCCGTACGCGTCGGCGCGCTGCTGGTCGTCGGCGCGGGGGAGGGCACCGTACGGTCCGAACGGGACGGTCCCTTCGGTGATCGGCGTGATCAGCCGGCCGGTGGTGTGCCGGGCGGTGTCGACCTCGACCTCGACGACGTCGCCGGGGATGGCGACCGACGCGCCCGCGGGCGTGCCGGTGAGGACGACGTCGCCGGGTTCGAGGGTGATCAGCTGGGAGAGGTCGGCGACCAGCCGGCCGAAGCCGAACAGCAGGTCGCCGGTGGTGTCCTCCTGGACCAGCTCGCCGTTGAGCCAGGTGCGCAGCCGCAGTGCGGCCGGGTCGACGTCCGCGGCGGGCAGCACCGCGGGGCCGAGCGGGGTGAAGCCATCGCCGCCCTTCGATCGCAGGTTGCTGCCCTTGTCGGCGTAGCGGAGGTCGTAGACGCCGAAGTCGTTGGCCGCGGTGACCCCACTGACGTAGGACCAGCCGTCTTCGGGCCTGACGCGGCGGGCGGTGCGGCCGATGACCAGCGCGATCTCGCCTTCGAAGCCCAGCAGCTCGGTGCTGGCCGGGCGTTCGAGCGCGGCACCGCTCGCCGCCACCGACGTCGGCGGCTTGAGGAAGTACGACGGCTGCTGCGGAACCCGGCCGCGCTGGACGGCGCGCGACCGGTAGTTGAGGTGCAGCGCGATGATCTTGCCGGGCCGCGCGATGCTGGTCATCGAGGGTTCCTGCCTGCCGGTACGAAAAGATATTTCAAATAATATACGATCTATGGCGTGCGGGAACCCCCGATCGGGTTCCCGCTCCGCTCGGCAGCATGGATGGTGAAGTGGTGTCGTGTGCGACAAGCGGTGCGGGTGAGTCGGTCGAGTGCCGGTGACCGGCGCACCGCGCGGCCGGACGTTTCGGGGCGGCGAGACCCGCCGTCCGGGCATCGCGCGCCTCGGTGGAGGCCGCGAGGGCTGCCCGCGCACCGACTTCCGCTGACCAGGGCATCAGGCGGGGTGCTGGAGGTTCTGCGTGGCGGGAACTTCCGCTGGCCGGGCACCCACCGCACGGGGGTCGGCGAGCCACCCGCGTAGTGGAAACCTCCACCTGCCCGGCCGCTGTCCTGGCGCCCTCCCTCCCCGGCATGTGATCCTCGTGCGGGGAGGGGAGCGGGGATGGAGTCGTTCGGTACTCGGCTGCGCCGCCTTCGGCGCGCCGCGGAGCTGACCCAGGAGGCGCTCGCCGAGAAGTCCGGGCTCAGCGGCCAGGCCGTCGGCGCGCTCGAACGGGGCGACCGCCGCTACCCGCACCGCGAAACCCTCGACCGGCTCGCCGACGCCCTCGGCCTCACCGGCGACGGCCGCGCCGAGTTCGCCGCCGCGGCCGCGCGGCCCGGCAGTCCGGCGGGCACCGCTGTCGTCCCGCGTGAACTGCCCGGCGGGGTCGCCGCGTTCACCGGTCGCGAAGCCGAGCTGGATCGCGTCCTGGGCCTGCTCGGCGAATCCCGTCAGGGCGGCGTGGTCGCCGTCGCCGGGATGGCGGGCGTCGGCAAGACCGCCCTCGCCCTCGAAGCCGGCCACCGGCTCGCCCGGCGCTTCCCCGACGGCTCGCTGCACCTCGACCTGCGCGGCCACGCCGCCGACCCGCCGGATCCCCTCGACCTGCTCGACCGGCTCATCCGGGAGCTCGGGGGCGAACCGCCGACGCCGTTGTCGCTCGATTCCGCGTCCGCCCGCTTCCGGACGCTGCTCGCCCCGAAGCGCGTCCTGCTCCTGCTCGACAACGCCCGCGACGCCGCCCACGTCGCGCCGCTGCTGCCCGGCGCCGGGGGCTCGGCGGCGATCGTCACCAGCCGCGTCGCGCTGACCGACCTGCCCCAAGCGCACCAGGTGCTGCTCGACGTCCTGCCCGAGGCCGACGCGCTGCGCCTGCTCGCGGCCGAGGTCGGCGCCGAGCGCGTCGCGGCCGAACCCACCGCGGCCCGCACGGTCGCGCGCCTGTGCGGCTACCTGCCGCTGGCCCTGCACCTGGTCGGCGCGCGGCTGGCGACGCGGCCACGCTGGCCCGTCGCCCACCTCGCGCACCGGCTCGACGACGAACGTCGCCGGCTCGACGAAACCGGCGTCCGGACCAGCTTCGCGCTCGCCGTCGGCGCGCTCGACGACTCCGCGGCCCGCGCGTACCCGCTCCTGTCGCTGCTCGACGTACCCGAGCTGTCGGTGCCCGTCGCGAGCCGGCTGCTCGACGCGCCCGAGCGGGAGACGGAGGCGCTGCTGGAGCGGCTCACCGACGAGCACCTCCTGACCACGCCCGCCCCCGGGTGGTACCGGCTGCACGACCTGCTCCGGCTCTACGCCCGGGAGCAGGCGCCGGCGGGCGAGCGGGCCGCGGCGATCACCCGCGTCGTCGAGCTGTGCGCGGCGATGGCGTGGCAGAGCATGGCGCTCGTCTCGGCGGCTTCGCACCGCCACGACTGGGCGGCCGGACGGTGGGCGTCGGCCGGGCCGGCGTCCGCCGACGAGGTGTTCGCCTGGCTCGACCGGCACCAGGCGCACCTCGTCACGGTCGTCCGGCAGGCCGCCGCCACGCCCGGGGTGCCGCCCGAGGCGATCGCCGCCGTCGGGCTCGGCCTGTACGAATACCACCGCGCGCGGGCCCGCTGGCGGGACGCGATCCAGGTCGACGAGGTGGCGTTGCAGCTGGTCGACGGGGTCGACCCGGTCGCCGCCGCGACGCTGCGCAACGACCTCGGGGTCGCCGAGGCCGAGCTCGCGCACGGCGGCGAAGCGGCCGGGTTCCGCCGGTCGCACGCCTTCCTCCGCCGGAGCCTCGCCGACTGGGAAGCGATCGGCGACGAGCGTCAGCTGGCGGGCACCCTCAACAACCTCTGCTTCGTCTACGGCCTCGGGGACGACGTCGACGAGGCCATCGTCTTCGGCGAACGGAGCCTGGCCCTCAACCGGTCGCTCGGGCTGCGGTACGTCGAGACGCTCACCCTGGTCAACCTCGCGGTGCTGTACGGGCGCCAGGGCGACCGCGCGCGCGAACTGGCGTACGCGTCCGAAGCGGTGGCGGTCGGCGAACAAACCGGCGACGTGCGCGGGATGGCGTACGGCCGGATGCGGATCGGGATCGTGCACCGGGAGCTGGGCCGGTTCGACCTCGCGGTCGAGGAGCTGGGCCGGAGCGTGGACCTGTGGCGCGAGGCCGGGGTCCGGCTGTACGAGGCGCTGACGCTGGCCGAGCTGGGCCGCGCGCACCTGGGCCGGGAGGACCGCGGCCGGGCGCGCGAGGTGCTCACGGACGCGCTGGAGCTGCTGCGGGAGTACGGCGGTGAGGAGCGCGCGGCCGTGGTGCGAGCGGAGCTGGACCGGTTGTGACCACGGGCGTCACGTAGGGCCGGGCCCGATGCGCGGGGACGCAGGTGACCATGCCGCCATGACGCGCGCAGACGAGGGTGACGGTGTCGCGGACCCGCTCCACGAGAACGACGTGCGTCCGCGCTTCCGCGGCCGCGGCGGGCACCGCGGTGAGCAGGGACGCCGCGGCGAGCGCGGCGAGCAGGATCCTCCAGGCGGCTCTCACCGGTGCCCTTCTCATCGGGAGTGGCGGCAAAAGCCGATCTTGGCGCCGCGCGGCCGGGCGCGACAGCGACAACCTCTACGAACGACCTCCACAAACGGGCATCACCCGTGATCGGAGGGGCGTCACCCGTGATTGGAGGGGCATCAGCCGTGTTTGGAGGGGCATCTCGCGTGATTGGACGGGCATCGCGGTGATGCCCGCTCAATCACGCGTGGTGCCCGCTCAATCACGCGTGATGCCCGTGCAGTCACGCGTGCTGCCTCTCCGCTGACGCCGGGAGTGGCGAGGTCAGGCGACCGTGTCCTCGGCCAGGCTGCGGAGCAGGGCGGCCAGGCCGTCGGGGGCCCGGCCGTGCAGCCGCGCGCTCGTCACGACCGGGGCTCCGGACTCGTAGCAGCGGCGGAAGCCGGCCTGGCCGAGCCGGCGCCACAGGTCGTGGTCCTCGCCCGTCGCCCGGGGCCCGAAGCCGCCCACCACGTCGAACGCGTCCGCTCGCACGCCCAGGTTCGCGCCGTACACCGAGCCGTGCCCCTCCGTCGTGCGCGCGCGGTCGAGGACGTCGTCGTACCGCGAAAGCGCCCGGGCCGACGTGCTGAACGGGTCCGACAGCTCCGCCGTCCCCGCGATCGCGTGGTATCCCTGGCGCGCCCGGGCCAGGTGCGCCCGCGCCCAGCCGGGCGTCACGCGCGAGTCGGCGTCCGTGCTCAGCAGCAACGTCCGCGCCGGCGCGGGGGAGCCGAGGGCCGCGCGGACCCGCGCCACGCCGAGGTCCCGCACCTCGCCGACCGTACGGGCCGACCGGGCGACCACGACCACACCGGGCACCTCGCCGAACGCCGCGCACGCCTCGGCTGCCGTCGCGTCACGGCAGCGGTCCGCGACGACGCAGACCGCGCGCGCGACTCCGGCGGGCAGCCGCCGCAGCGAGAGGTCCAAGGCGCGTACGCACGCACCGACGAGCGAAGCTTCGTCCCGCGCTGGTACGACGACGCCGACCGCCGTGATCACCGGCGCCTCAGCACGTGCAGGAGGAACTGCTCGTCGGTGTGCTCGACCAAGGGCTCGAACGCGGGGTGCGCGAGCAGGCGCGCGTGCGCGTCCCGGCCGTCGCGGGGCGCTTCGGGCGCCCACGGGAGCCAGTGCACGGCCAGCAGGTGTCCACCCGCGCGCAGCGCCGCCGCCGACGCTTCGATCGTCGCGTCGAGCGCGTCATCGTCCAAGTAGTACAGGATCTCCCCGTACACCAGCAGGTCGACGGGCCCTTCCGGAATCGCGGACGGTACCGCTCCGATGTGGACGTCCACAGGGGACAGATCCGCGACGGCCGCGCGGGTGCGCTCCACCGCCGCGGGCACCGGGTCGAACGCGATGACCCGGTCGGCGCGTGCCGCGAGGTCACGGGTCAGCACGCCCACGCCGCACGCGGGCTCGACGACCGTGCCGTAGTGCTCGTCGGGCAGGCAGGCCAGCACCATCGCCCGCTTGCGCCGCTCGTACCACTTCGTCCCCACCGACCACGGGTCTTCCGCGGCGGCGTAGAGCGAGGCGAACCGGCTCACCGGCGCCGACGTCCGCGGCGGTTCGCGGAAGAACACCTCGGCATCGCCGGCGAAGTGCGCCAGGACCTCCTCCGGCAGGATGGGGTCCTCGCCCCGCGGGCCGGGCTTGAGCTGCGAGGTGAACGTGGCGATCGCGGCCGCCTTGGCGTCCTGCTCGGCTCCCGTGAGCCGCAGTGCGCGCGCCCGGGACCACGGGATGGCCGGGTCGTCGGGACGCAGCCGGTGCCAGAGCCAGATCGGGTACGACCAGCACTGCGCGGGCACCGGCGCCGCGGCGAGCGCGGCCCGGGCGGCCGCCCGGTGGTCGGGGTGCGGGTCGTCCGGCCAGGGCAGCAGGCACAGGTCGTGCCCGTCGGCGTGCCCGCGCAGGACTTCGGTCAGCTCGTCCTCGTGCGCGGCCAGCCCGGAGTCCGGCAGCCCGGCCCACACCGGCTCGACGGCGGAAAGCCCTTGCGCCCGCAGGGAATCCGCCAGCTCGCGCCGGCGGGTCCGGGCCAGCTCCCGGCGTTCCGCGGCGCCGGCGGCGGGAAAGGCCGCTTCGCCGTCGGTCGCCACGACGAGCGTCACCGCGGTGCCGGCCGCGTGCAGGCGCTGCAGGAGGCCGCTCGCCCCGAGCGTCTCGTCGTCGGGGTGCGCGGCGACGACGAGGGCACGTTCGAACGGTTCTTCCGGCCAGGCGGGCAGCGAGCTCGCGGTCATGCCGCACCCAGGACGGTCCGGCCGAGGGCGGCGAGATCGCGCTCCGCGTGGTGCTGCCGGACGTAGACCGGCAGGTCGGCGACCCGCTGGGCGAAGCGCCGGTCCCGGCACGCCGGCGTCGGCCCGGTCACCTTCAGCGCGCGTTCGAGGACCTCGACGGCGGTACGTTCCACCGCCGCCCGGCAGGTGCCCGCGACGAGAGCGTCCACGTCGTCCGTGGCCGCGCCAGCGAGCACGGCTTCCGCGCAGCTCAGCGCGGTGTGCATCGCGCCGACGTGGGCGAGCTGGTGCTCGTCCGCGGTACCCCGGTCGCGCAGGTACGCGAGGACACCGTCGAAGACACCGGCGGCGCCGCCCAGCCAGACGGCCGCGACGCCCGCCCCGCCCCGGGCGAACCCGGGCCGCGCCACGTACCAGCCGGGCGGCCCGACGAGCGCGCCGGGCACGCGGTCGAAGACCACGTCACCGCTGTCGGAGGCGTCCATCCCGACGGCCTGCCACGCGTCCGGGTGCCGCCGGACGCGGGGATCGGCGAGGTCCACCTCGACCAGCCGGTCACCTGCCGCGACCAGCGCGCGTTCCAGCAGGGACAGCCCGGAGCAGAACCGGACCGTCCCGGTGAGCGCGCCGTCCTCCAGGACCGCACCGGTGCCGCCGGACTTCGCGGCCCACACGCCGTAGAGCGCCCCCGAGGCGGGGGAGCGGCCCGCCTCGGCGAGGATCGCGACGGCGTCGGCGTGCCCCTCTGCGAGGCGGGCCAGCGCGAGGTCACGGCGGCCGAACGCGGCCAGCGCCGCCCAGCGGGCCGCCGTCCGCTCGCCCCCGGGCAGCGGCAGGCCGAGCTCGCCCGCGGCGTGCAGCGAGCGCAGCTCGGCGCCGACCGACGCGCTCGTGCGCGGGAACGGCAGGGGTTTCGGCGGGGTCTCCGCCAGCAAGACGTTCACAAGATCGACGGGTACCCGCTCCACGCCGGGTTACGCGTGTGTGAAGGCTCTCCCGGCCGGGCACCCCCGAAGGTATGACCAGAACCCGCGCGTACCGCGACGGCGTGCTGTACAAGGACGGCTTCCCGGTCGAGGAGGTGTCCGATTTCCTCGCCGAACCGGACACCGCCGTCTGGGTCGACCTCTGCGAACCGTCCGAGGCGGACCTGACGGATCTCGCCGGCGAGCTGGGCCTGCACCGGCTCGCCGTGGAAGACGCCGTCCAGGAGCACCAGCGGCCCAAGCTCGACCGCTACGACGGGCACGCCTTCCTGACCGCCTACGCCGTCCGTTTCGACCCCGCGAGCGGCCGCACGACGACCTACGAGCTCGCCGTGTTCATCACTCCGCGCGCGCTGGTGACCGTCCGCAAGGACGACGGCTTCGACGTCGACGCCGTCACGCGCCGCTGGGACCTGGAGCCCGACCTGGCGAAGTCCGGTGTGCCGTTCCTCCTGCACGGCCTGCTCGACCACGTCGTCGACGGCCACTTCGACGCCGTCCAGGCGCTCGACGACCAGGTCGAGGAGCTGGAGGACCTGGTGTTCGACGACCGCCCGGACACCTCCGAGCTGCAACGCCGGTCGTTCGAGCTGCGCAAGAACCTGACCGTGGTGCGGCGGGTCGTGGGACCCGTGCCCGACGTCCTGGGCTCGTTGATGCGGCGGGACCTGCGGCTGGCCGACGACACGATGGGCCCGTACTTCGAGGACGTCCACGACCACGCGCGGCAGGCCGCCGAGCACACCGAGGCGTTGCGAGAACGCCTCGCGACGGTCCGGGAGACCCAGCTGAACCTGCAGAGCGACCGCCTGAACCTGATCATGAAGAAGGTCACCGGGTGGGCCGCGGTGATCGCGGTGCCCACCGCGGTGACCGGCTTCTACGGCCAGAACGTCGCCTACCCGGGCAACGGCACGACGTCCGGGTTCTGGGTCTCGACGGTCGTGATGCTGGTGCTTTCGATCGGGCTGTACGCGCTCTTCAAGAAGAAGGACTGGCTATGACCCCGGCACCGGGTCGCCGCGCCGGACCAGCTCCCGACCTCGCTCGTAGTCCTCGTCGGCTTCGTGGGTGAGGACGCCGACCGTCTTGCCGTCCTTTTCGTACCAGACGGTGAACCCGCCGTCGTCGCGCGGCCGCGGGTACGCGCGGTCGAAGCCGTCGCCCCACGCGGCGTACTTCAGCACCCGGTCGCCGATCACCGACCAGAACCCGGGCACCTCGTCCCACGCGGCGTCTTCGCCGGCCGCGGTCCGCCCGGCCACCTCACCCATCGCCAGGCCCTCGCCCCAGTGCTCGACGGCCAGCGCGCGGCCGGCCGCCGGGTTGTGGGCGAGCGCGACGTCGCCCGCCGCGAGCACGCCGGGCGCGCTCGTGCGCAGGTGCTCGTCAGTGCGGATCCGGCCTTGTTCGATGGTGAGCCCGGCCGCTTCGGCCAGTTCGATCCGGGGCCGGACGCCGGTCGCGAGCACCACGAGGCCCGTGTCGAGGATCGGCACCAGGTCGGTGCGGACCCGGTAGCCGCCCTCGATCGACAGCAGCTTCGTGCCGCGAAGCACGCTCACGCCTTCGGATTTGAGCCAGTGCAGGAGGAATTCGCCGGCTTCCCGGCCGAGCCGTTTCTCCTGTGGGACGTCGTCGGGGCAGACGACGGTCACCTGGAGGCCGAGGCGGGAGAGGGAGACCGCGGCCTCGCAGCCGATGAAGCCGGCGCCGGCGACGATCGCGCTGCGCACCCCGGACGCGGCCGCGCGCAGCGCGCGGGAGTCGGCGGCCGACCGGAGGGTCCGCACGTCCGGGTGGCCGGCGCCGGGGATTCCCGGCCGGACCGGCTCCGCGCCGGTGGCGAGTACGCAGGTGGTGAACCGGTGGACCGTGCCGGAGGCGGTGCGGACCCGGCCGTCGCCCAGCTCGGCGACCGGATCGCCGAGCGCGACGTCGATGTCGTGCGTCGCCGGGAAGTCGTGGTCCAGCAACGGGAGATCGGCCTCGCCGCGCAGGAACTCCTTCGACAGCGGTGGGCGTTCGTAAGGCGGATCGGTGTCCGCGGTGAGCACGCGGACCGGACCCGCTCCGCCCGCTTCCCGGTAGGCGCGAGCCGCCGACACGCCGGCCGGTCCGCTGCCGACGACGACGAGACTGTGGGGGTTCATGCCGAGGGGGTACCCGCCCGGCGCGACGGCACACACAGTCCACTGTGGAGCGTCCACTGTGGACCTCAAAAGGGCACGACGAAGCTCCGGCGCCGCGCCGGAGCGCACGTCACCGGTCCCCGGGACGGCGTTCAGCCGAACGGGTCAACGCGGCCGGATGGCCTGGGGGAAAAGGAAAGCTCGGGAGCACCGCCTGGGAAAGCACGCGCGGACACGGGTGCGGCTGGTTGCTCAACCGTTGCCGCTCAGCATAGTGCAGCTGCACTATGCTGAGCCATCCCGGTGGGCACACCGGGACGGCGCCGGGCGCCGACAAGCGAAGGAACGGGTGGCGGATGGGTGGGGCAATGGTCGAGGGGACGCGCCCGGGTGCCAAAGGCGCAGTCGCAGGCGTGGGCGAAGCGGGCGAGCAGGAGCTGCGCCGGCTGCTGGCCGGCCTGACCGCGGTTCGCGACGGCGACTTCGGCATCCGGCTGCCCGGCGGGGCCGACGGCCTGCTCGGCGAGATCGCCACCGTGTTCAACGGCATGGCCGACCAGCTGTCGCTGTTCACCTCCGAGGTCACCCGCGTCGCGCGGGAGGTCGGCAGCGAGGGGCAGCTCGGCGGGCAGGCGAAGGTCCCCGGCGTGTCCGGCACGTGGAAGGACCTCACCGACTCGGTGAACGCCATGGCCGGCAACCTCACCACCCAGGTCCGGGACATCGCCCAGGTGGCGACGGCCGTCGCGAAGGGCGACCTGTCGCAGAAGATCGACGTCGACGCCCGCGGCGAAATCCTCGAACTGAAGGACACCGTCAACACGATGGTGGACCAGCTGTCGTCGTTCGCGGACGAGGTCACCCGCGTGGCGCGCGAGGTGGGCAGCGAAGGCCGGCTCGGCGGCCAGGCGCAGGTACCCGGCGTCGGCGGCGTGTGGCGCGATCTCACCGACTCGGTGAACTTCATGGCCGGGAACCTGACTGACCAGGTCCGCAACGTCGCCCAGGTGACGACGGCGGTCGCGAAGGGCGACCTGTCGCAGAAGATCACCGTCGACGCCCGCGGCGAGATCCTGGAGCTCAAGAGCACGATCAACACGATGGTGGACCAGCTGTCCTCCTTCGCGGACGAGGTCACCCGAGTGGCGCGCGAGGTCGGCACGGAAGGCCGGCTCGGCGGGCAGGCCGACGTCAAGGGCGTCTCCGGGACCTGGCGCGACCTCACCGACTCGGTGAACTTCATGGCGGGCAACCTGACCGACCAGGTCCGCAACATCGCCCAGGTCGCCACCGCGGTGGCCAAGGGCGACCTGTCGCAGAAGATCAACGTGACCGCCCGCGGCGAGGTCCTGGAGCTCAAGGACACGCTGAACACGATGGTGGACCAGCTGTCCGCGTTCGCGGACGAGGTCACCCGCGTGGCCCGCGAGGTCGGCACCGAGGGCAGCCTCGGCGGCCAAGCCGACGTCAAGGGCGTCTCCGGGACGTGGAAGGACCTCACCGAGTCGGTCAACGTCATGGCCGACAACCTCACCGCGCAGGTCCGCTCGATCGCCCAGGTCACCACCGCCGTCGCGCGCGGTGACCTGTCGCAGAAGATCCGGGTCGACGCCCGCGGCGAGATCCTCGAGCTGAAGGACACCATCAACACGATGGTGGACCAGCTGTCCGCGTTCGCGGACGAGGTCACCCGTGTGGCCCGCGAGGTCGGCACCGAGGGCAACCTGGGCGGCCAGGCGACCGTCCGCGGCGTGTCCGGGACCTGGAAGAACCTCACCGACAACGTCAACGTCATGGCGTCCAACCTGACCGGCCAGGTCCGGTCGATCGCCCAGGTCGCCACGGCGGTCGCGCGCGGCGACCTGTCCGGCAAGATCACCGTCGAGGCCAAGGGCGAGGTCGCGGCGCTCGCCGACGTCATCAACACGATGGTCGACACGCTGTCGGCGTTCGCGGACGAGGTCACCCGCGTGGCGCGCGAGGTGGGCACCGAGGGCATGCTCGGCGGCCAGGCGCGCGTGCCGAACGTCGCGGGCACGTGGAAGGACCTCACCGACAACGTCAACTCGATGGCGAACAACCTCACCGGGCAGGTCCGCAACATCGCCCAGGTGACCACCGCCGTCGCGCAGGGCGACCTGACCCGCAAGATCGACGTCGACGCGCGCGGCGAGATCCTGGAGCTCAAGACCACGATCAACACCATGGTCGACCAGCTCTCGGCGTTCGCCGCGGAGGTCACGCGCGTGGCGCGCGAGGTCGGCAGCGAAGGCCGCCTCGGCGGCCAGGCCGAGGTCGAGGGCGTGTCCGGCACCTGGAAGCGGCTGACCGAGAACGTCAACGAGCTGGCCGGGAACCTCACCCGCCAGGTCCGGGCGATCGCCGAGGTCACCAGCGCGGTCGCCGAGGGCGACCTGACCCGCTCGATCACCGTGGACGCCTCCGGCGAGGTCGCCGAGCTGAAGGACAACATCAACTCGATGGTCGAGTCGCTGCGCGAGACCACGCGGGCGAACCAGGAGCAGGACTGGCTCAAGTCGAACCTGGCCACCATCACCGGGCTGATGCAGGGCCGCCGCGACCTCGCGGTCGTCGCGGCCGCGGTGATGGACGAGCTCGTCCCGCTGGTCAACGCCCAGTTCGGCGCGTTCTACCTGGCCGACGACACCGCCGAGGTCCCCGAGCTGCGGCTGGTCGGCGCGTACGGCCACCCCGACGGCGAGGGTCCGGTGGTGCGCTTCCGGATCGGCCAGTCCCTCGTCGGGCAGGCCGCGCGCAGCCGCCGTCCGATCGCGGTCGACGATGTCCCGCCCGGCTACGCGACGATCTCGTCGGGGCTCGGCAGCACCGTGCCGGCCAGCCTGATCGTGCTGCCGATCGTCGTCGAAGACCAGGTCCTCGGCGTGCTGGAGCTGGCGTCGGTGCACGGCTTCACCGCGGTGCACCGGGCGTTCCTCGAGCTGCTGATGGAGCAGATCGGCGTCAACGTCAACAGCATCGTCGCCAACGCCCGCACCGACGAGCTGCTCGGCGAGTCGCAGCGGCTGACCGCCGAGCTGCAGACCCGGTCCGAGGAGCTGCAGGCGCGCCAGGAGGAGCTCCAGTCGTCCAACGCGGAGCTGGAGGAGAAGGCGGCGCTGCTCGTCACGCAGAACCGCGACATCGAGACGAAGAACCTCGAGATCGAGCAGGCGCGCCAGGAGCTGGAGGCGCGGGCCCAGCAGCTGACGATCGCGTCGAAGTACAAGTCGGAGTTCCTGGCCAACATGAGCCACGAGCTGCGGACCCCGCTCAACAGCCTGCTGATCCTCGCCCAGCTGCTCGCGCAGAACCCGACCCGCAACCTCACCGCGAAGCAGGTCGAGTACGCGGGCATCATCCACTCCGCGGGCTCGGACCTGCTGCAGCTGATCAACGACATCCTCGACCTGTCGAAGGTCGAAGCCGGGAAGATGGACGTCACGCCGGAGCAGGTGTCGCTGCGCGGCCTGCTGGACTACGTGGAGGCGACGTTCCGGCCGATGACGTCGCAGCGCAACCTCGAGTTCCGGATCACCGTCGCCCCCGGCTCGCCCGTCGAGCTGCTCACCGACGACTCCCGGCTGCGGCAGGTGCTGCGCAACCTGCTGTCCAACGCGGTCAAGTTCACCGAGGTCGGCGGGATCGAGCTGCACATCGAGCCGGTCGAGCCGGACAAGCTGCCCCGGCCGCTGCGCGCGCACGGCCCGGCCGTGGCGTTCCGGGTCACCGACACCGGCATCGGCATCGCCGAGCACCAGCTGGAGTCGATCTTCGGCGCGTTCCAGCAGGCCGACGGCACCACCAGCCGCAAGTACGGCGGCACCGGGCTGGGGCTGTCGATCAGCCGCGAGATCGCGCAACTGCTCGGCGGCTTCATCACCGCCGAGAGCACGCTCGGCGAGGGCAGCTCGTTCACGTTCTCCCTGCCGGTCGCGCGGCCCGACTTCGCGACGCTGCCCGCGGGCGAGCACCCCGGCACGGCGCTCGCGATCGGCGACGCCGGTGCCGCGCTGACGGCCTCGGTGCCGCGCGCCCACCGGCGGCTGCTGGTCGTGGAGGAGCGTCAGCACGGGCTGCTGACGCTCGTCGCCGAGAGCGCCGCGGCCGACCTGGCCGACAGCCGCGACATCGGGATCTCGCCGGCCGAGGTCGAGGTCGTGACGGCGGTCGGCACGCAGGAAGCGGCGGCCGCGCTCGCCACCGACGCCTACCACTGCGTCGTGCTGGACCTGGACCTGCCGGAGCGCACCGCGTTCGGGTTCCTCGACGCGATGCAGGGCGACAGCGCGCTGCGGATGGTGCCGGTGCTCGCGCACAACAGCCGACGGCTCGACGGCGAGCTGGAGCAGCTGGTCCAGTCCCGCGCGGACGTCCCATCGCTGGAGGTGCTCTCCGGTCTCGACGAGCTGCGCGAGCGGATCGCCCTGCACCTGTCGGCGGAGGAGCCCGGGGCGGTGCTGCCACTGGTCCGCCAGGACGAGCCGGCCGCGCAGGTGCCGGCGGCCGACGTCGACACGACGCTGGCCGGGCGCACCGTGCTCATCGTCGACGACGACCCGCGCAACGTCTTCGCGCTGACCGGGATCCTGGAGCTGCACGGCATGCAGGTGCTGCACGCCGAGGACGGCCGCAAGGGCGTCGAGACCGTCGCCGCGCACCCCGGCATCGACCTGATCCTGATGGACGTGATGATGCCGGAGATGGACGGCTACACGGCGACGGCGAAGATCCGCGCGATGCCCGAGCACGCCGGTATCCCGATCATCGCCGTGACGGCGAAGGCGATGCCCGGGGACCGCGAGAAGAGCCTCGCTTCGGGGGCCACCGACTACGTGACCAAGCCGGTGGACGCGGACGACCTCGTCGCCCGCATCAAGCGGCACGTGACCGCGTGATCGGAGACGAACGGCCGCTCGTCGACGAGCAGGTCGTCCCGGCGCCGGCCGCACAGGTGTCCGCCAACCTCGCCCGGCTCGCCGACACCGTCGCCCGGCTGCGCGGCGAGGTCGACCACGCCCACGCCGTCGCCGACGGCCGCGCGCTGATCGAGCTGGCCAAGGGCGTCCTGATGGAACGCCTGCACTGCACGCCCGCCGATGCCGCCCGGCAGCTGGAGACGCTGGCGGAGCGAGCCGGGCTGACGCCGCTGGAGTTCGCCGCGGACGTCGTCGGCGAAGCGGCCGAAGACCGGATCACCGAGGTGACGCAGGAGTTCCTGGCCCGCGCCGAAGGCGAGGAGTCCGTCGCGGTGCGGCTGCGCACCGCCGAAAGCGGCGTGCTCGCGGCGGGGGACACCCAACGCGTCGCGGAGTCCATCCTGGAGCACGCGCTGCGGCCGCTCGGCGCCACGGCGGTCGCGGTGTGGCTCGCCGGTCCGGACGGGTCGCTGACGCTCGCCGGGTCGGCCGGGTTCTCGGCCGAGGAGGCGGCGCGCTGGCGCTACGTCCCACCGGGCGTCGCGACCCCGGCCCGCAACGCGCTGCTCGGGCGCGACACGGTCTGGTACCCGACGCTGTCCGGCGGCGGGCTGCCGTCGATCGGGCAGCACACCCTGGCCGAGGGCGGCCGCGTCGCGGTGCCCACCGGTACCGGCGGCCGGATCATCGGCGTCGTCGAGATGTGCTGGCCGGACCCGCTCCCCGCCGAGCCCGGGCGCCAGCGCAAGCAGCTCGAGGCCCTGGCGGAGCTGTGCGCGCACACCCTCGACACCTGGGACGGCGTGGTCGCCCCGGTGGCCGCCGACGGTTCGGGGGACTTCCTCGGCGAGCTGGTGGACTTCGTCGACGGGCTGCACGACCCGGCCGTGCTGCTGTCGCCGTGCCTCGACGGCGGCCGGCTGACCGACTTCCGCATCCACCACGCCAACGTCCGGTTCACCGACCCCGGCGGGCGGCCGCGCAGCCGGCTCGTCGGGACGCGGCTGCTGGAGACCTACCCACTCGCCGCCGAGGAGAGCGGGCTGCTGGACAAGATCCAGCGGGTCTACGCCACCGGCGAGCCGTTCCGCGCCGACAGCATGGCGGTGACCACGCTCGTCGACCAGGTGCCGCTGACCGTCCTCACCGACATCAGCGTGACGCGGTTCGCCGGCAACGTGCTGCTCATCCTGCGCATCCAGGACGACGCGGCGAAGCTCGCCGTGCTGCTGCAGCACGCCCAGCGGCTCGGCCGCATCGGCGGCTTCGAAGAGAACGTGGTGACCGGGGCGATCACCTGGAACACCGAGCTGTTCGCGTTGTACGGCCTGCCGCCGACCGCGACGCCGCTGTCGCTGAACGAGCTGGCCGCGCACGCCCACTCCGACGACGCGCAGGCGATCGGCCGGTTCCTGCGCGCGGTGATGCACCACCGGCGCCCGTCGTCGACGGCGTTCCGCCTGCAGCGCTCCGATGGCGTCGCCCGGCACATCCGGGTGGTCGCCGAGCCGGTCGTGGACGCACGGGGCGAGCTCGTCGCGGTCCGCGGGGCCTACCAGGACGTGTCGTCGCAGCACTGGACCGAGGTGGCGCTGGCCGCGACGCGGGACAGGCTGGCCGAGACCGAGCAGGAGGCGATCGAGCGC
Source organism: Amycolatopsis camponoti (assembly GCF_902497555.1). Classification (NCBI taxonomy): domain Bacteria; kingdom Bacillati; phylum Actinomycetota; class Actinomycetes; order Pseudonocardiales; family Pseudonocardiaceae; genus Amycolatopsis; species Amycolatopsis camponoti. Next base: position 4,057,905 of record NZ_CABVGP010000001.1, read on the forward strand.
AACCGGCTCGCGCTGCAGCTGCAGCACGCGATCATGCCGCCGGCCAAGGGCCCGATCGACATGCCGGGCCTGCGCGCCGCGGTCCGCTACCGGCCGGCCGAGAAGGAGCACTTGGTCGGCGGCGACTGGTACGACGCGGTCGCGTTGCCGACCGGCGAGGTGCTGCTGTGCGTCGGCGACGTCGCCGGGCACGGCATCGACGCGGCCACCGGGATGGTGAGCCTGCGCAACGCCCTGCGCGGCCTGGCGGCGACCGGCGCCGGGCCGGCCCAGCTGCTCACGTGGCTGAATCTGGTGGCCTACCACCTGACCGACCACGTGACGGCAACGGCGGTCGCGGCGGTCTACGACCCGGCGACCCGCAAGCTCCGCTGGGCGCGCGCGGGGCACCTGCCGCCGATCGTCCGCCACCGCGGCGGCGACGCGACGACGTTGCCGCTGCTGCGCGGTTCACTGCTGGGCGCGGTCCGGGACGTGACGTACCAGGAAGAAGAGCTCCAGCTCGACGAGGGCGACATCCTGCTGATCTACACCGACGGGCTGGTCGAGCGCCGCGACCGCCCGGTCCAGGAGACGGTGTCGCGGCTGGTGACGTTGGTGAAGGGCCACGACGGCGGGCTGGAGAACCAGCTGGACACGCTGCTGACGTACAGCACGGCCGACACCGACGACGACACGTGCGTGGTGGGGATCGAGGTCACCGGGGGACGGTGAACCGCCGCGCTTCGGACGGCGGCGGATTCCCGCCGCCGAAGATCTCCGCCAGGATCTCGGCACCGCGCACCACCCGCGGGCCCGGGCGGTTGAAGTACGCCGGGCCGTCGAGCACCCAGACCTGCCCGGCGCGCACGGCAGGCAGGTCCGCCCAGCCGGGCCGGTCCGCGAGCGACGGCGCCTCGGCGAGCGTGCGGCCGGGCGCGAACCCGCACGGCATGAGCAGGAGCACGTCGGGCCGGGCCTCGACGACGGCGTCCCACGGCACCGGCCGGGTGTGCTCGCCGGGCGAAGCCAGCAGCGGTTCGCCGCCCGCCGAGGCGATCTGCTCGGGCACCCAGTGGCCGGCGGGCCAGATCGGGTCCAGCCACTCCAGCGCCACGACCCGCGGCCGCGTGCCGGGGCGGGGCAGTGCGGCCAGGCGCGTGCGCAAGGTGGCGATCTCGGCCGCCGCGCGGTCCGGCACCCCGAGCACGTCGCCGACCTGGCGGAGGCAGTCGAGGACACCGTCGAGGGTGGCCGGTTCCAGGCTCACGACCAGCGGTCCGGTGTCGAGCGTGCGCACCGCTTCGGACACCTGGCGGTAGGACACCGCGCAGACTTCGCACAGGTCCTGGGTGAACACGACGTCGGGAGCGAGGCCGGCGAGCCGCGCGCTGTCGAGCGTGTAGAGCCCGGACCCGCGATGGGTGGCTTCGGAGATTTCCCGGCTGGACAGCGCGTCGGGATCGAACTCCGCCCGCGTGACCACCGGGACGTGCTCGACGTGCCCCGGCGGCCAGTCGCACTCGTGCGTCCGGCCGACGAGGCCGGGCAGCTCGCCCAGCACCGCGACCAGGTCGGTCGCCGCGGGCAGCAGGGAGACGATCCGCATCGGCCCACGGTAATCCCCCGGCCGTGTCGACCCCTGAATCACGCGTGATGCCCCTTCAATCACCCGTGATGCCTCCCCCATCACAGGTAATGCCGGACCGAACCGGGCATCGGCCGTGATCAGAGGGTCAGCACGCGTGATTGAAGGGTCGACACGGCATCAGGGGTTGACGGCCAGCACCAGGAATCCGGCCAGCAGGACCAGGTGCACGCCGCCCTGGAGGCGGGTGGCCCGGCCGGGCACCACCGTCAGGACGCTCACCACCACGGTCAGCGCCAGCAGCACGATCTGCGTCGAGCCGAGGCCGAGCAGCAGTTCGCTGGGCAGCCAGACCGACGCGAGCGCGATGGCCGGGATGGTCAGGCCGATGCTCGCGATCGCCGAACCGTAGGCGAGGTTGAGACTGATCTGCATCCGGTCGCGCTGGGCCGCGCGCGTCGCCGCCAGGGTCTCCGGCAGGAGCACCAGCAACGCGATCACGACGCCGACGAACGACTGCGGGAACCCGGCCGCGCGCACGCCCGCCTCGATCGCCGGAGATTCCACCTTCGCGAGCCCGACCACCGCGACCAGCGCCACCAGCAGGAGCGCGAGGCTGCCCAGCGCGGCCCGGTTCGTCGGCGGTTCGGCGTGGTCGTCCTCCTTGACCTCGCCGTCGGCCGCCACCGGGAGGAAGAAGTCGCGGTGGCGCATGGTCTGCGTCAGCACGAACGTCGCGTACAGGGCCAGCGACGCGACGGCGGCGAAGGTCAGCTGCGCGGTCGAAAACGCCGGGCCGGGGGTGCTCGAGGTGAACGTCGGCAGCACCAGGCTCAGCGTGGCCAGGGTCGCGACCGTGGCCAGCGCGGCGCCGCTGCCTTCCGAATTGAACAAGGTGACGCCGTAGCGTCGCGCGCCGACGAGCAGCGAGATGCCGACGATGCCGTTGGTCGTGATCATCACCGCGGCGAACACGGTGTCCCGCGCGAGCGATCCGGCTTCCGGGCCGCCCGAGACCATCATCGTGACGATCAGCGCGACCTCGATGACGGTGACCGCGACCGCGAGCACGAGCGACCCGAACGGCTCGCCGACGCGGTGCGCGACGACCTCCGCGTGGTGCACCGCGGCCAGCACGGTCGCCCCCAGCGCGATCGCGACGATCGCCACGAAGACCGGGCCGAGGTCGCGGCCCCACGCGAGCGCCAGCACGACCAGGCCGAGCACAGGGGTGACGGAGGTCCAGGACGTCAGGAAGGATCTCAGCGCGGCCATGCCTCCACCCTGTCACACCGGCGGTCACACCGCGTGGTCGTACGGCGATTCTCACATCGTCCCTTGTGGACGGTCGAGCTCGGCGGGCCCGGCGGCGAGGACGTGCCGCCGGAAGGTTTCGCTCAGCGGCGGGAGAGTCCGCCCGGCCGCCCACGCGAGGCCGATGTCGCGCGCGGCGTCCACATCGGTCAGTTCGAGGTGGGGCGCGGGAAACGTGGCCGTGCGCGGCAACGGCAGCACGGACACGCCGAGCCCGGCGGTGACGAGCCCGCGCAGCGTCTCGACCTCGTCGCCCTCGAAGCCGATCCGCGGCGTGAAGCCGGCCTCGGCGCACAGGCGCTCGGTGGTTTCGCGCAGCGCGTAACCCGGGCGCAGCAGGATGAACGTCTCGTCCGCGAACTCGGCGAGGCGGACCCGCCGCCGGCCGGCGAGCCGGTGGCGCGGCGGGACCGCGAGCCGCAGCGGCTCGACGAGCAGGCGTTCCCAGTGCAGCTGCGGGTGCCCGCGGTCGCCGCTGGTGAGGACGAGGTCCGCGGTGCCCTCGAGCAGCTCCGCCTCGAGCCCGGCCTCGCCGTGCTGCCGCAGCGCGAACCGGGCGCCGGGGTGCTCGCGCAGGAACCCGCGCAGCACCGACGGCACCAGCCACGTGCCGAACGTGTGGAGGAACGCCAGCGGGACGACGCCGGTGCCCGGTGCGACTATCTCGCCGACCTCGCGCAGGCCCTGGTCGAGCTGGTCGAGCACGGCGTCGACGTGCCGCTTGAACGCGTGCCCGGCCGGGGTGAGCCGCAGCAGGCGCCCGGACCGGCGGAACAGCTGGGCGCCGGCGTCGTGCTCCAGCCGGCGCAGGGCGCGGGAGAGCGCGGGCTGCGTCAGGTGCGCGCCGGCCGCGGTCTCCGTGACGGTCGCGCCGCCGGCGACCTCGCGGAAGAGCCGCAGCGTCTGGACGTCCATGCCGCCAGTGTATGGAATTTCATCCAATCAGGCATTGGACGCATCGGTCGCGACGGGCCACCCTGGAGGTATGGCAACCGTGGCAGAACAGCTGGTCAGGACCCTGCGGGACGCGGGCGTCGAACGCATCTACGGCATCGTCGGCGACAGTCTCAACCCGATCGTCGACGCGGTCCGCCGCACCGACGGCATCGAGTGGGTGCACGTCCGCCACGAGGAGACCGCGGCCTTCGCCGCGGCGGCCGAAGCGCAGGTCACCGGCAAGCTCGCGGTGTGCGCGGGCAGCTGCGGGCCCGGCAACCTGCACCTGATCAACGGCCTGTTCGACGCGCACCGCTCGGGCTCGCCGGTGCTCGCGATCGCGTCGCACATCCCGTCGAACCAGATCGGCACCGGCTTCTTCCAGGAGACCCACCCGGACCGGCTCTTCGCCGAATGCAGCCACTTCAGCGAGGTCGTGGCCGATCCGGCCCAGCTGCCGCGGCTGCTGCGCATCGCCACCCAGGCCGCCGTCGGCAAGGGCGGCGTGGCGGTGCTGACCATCCCGGGCGACCTCGCCGACCGCAAGGCCACCGGCCCGCTTTCCGAGCGGCTGCCGCTCGTGACGCCGTCGCCCGTGGTGCCCGCCCCGGAGACTGTCCAGGAACTGGCGGACCTGCTGAACTCCGGCGAGAAGGTGATGCTCTTCGCCGGCGCGGGCGTCCGCGGCGCGCACGACGAGGTCATGGCGGTCGCGGAGAAACTCGCCGCGCCGGTCGGGCATTCGCTCGGCGGCAAGGAGTGGATCCAGTACGACAATCCGTTCGACGTCGGCATGAGCGGCCTGCTCGGCTACGGCGCCTGCTACGACGCGATGCACGACGCCGACCGGATCCTGTTGCTGGGCACGGACTTCCCGTACGACAAGTTCCTCCCGCAGGCCCGCACGATCCAGCTCGACCACGACGCCTCACGCCTCGGCCGACGGACTCCGCTGGAGCTGGCGGTGCACGGCGACGTGCGCGAGACACTGCGCGCGTTGCTCCCGTTGCTGCGGCCGCGCACCGAGCGCGTGTTCCTCGACCGGATGCTGCGCGAGCACGTGCGGAAGCTGGAGAAGGTCGTCGGCGCGTACACGGGGAAGATCGAGCAGCGCCGGCCGATCCACCCGGAGTACGTCGCTTCGGTGCTCGACGAGGTCGCCGCCGACGACGCGGTGTTCACGGTGGACACCGGCATGGGCAACGTCTGGGCCGCGCGGTACCTGACGCCGAACGGCCGCCGCCGGGTCATCGGCTCGTTCCGGCACGGCAGCATGGCCAACGCGCTGCCGCACGCGATCGGCGCGCAGCTCGCCCAGCCGGGCCGCCAGGTCGTGTCGCTCTCGGGCGACGGCGGGCTCGCGATGCTCATGGGCGACCTGCTGACGCTGCCCGCCTACGACGTCCCGGTGAAGGTCGTGGTGTTCAACAACGCCACGCTCGGGATGGTGAAGCTGGAGATGCTCGTCGACGGCCTGCCGGACTTCGGCACCGACCACGCGCCGGTGAACTTCGCCGCGATCGCGGCCGCGTGCGGGATCTTCGCCGAGCGCGTAGAGGACCCGGCCGACGTCCGCGGCGCGCTGGAGAAGGCGTTCGCCCACGCGGGCCCGGCGGTCGTCGAGGTGGTGACCGACCCGAACGCGCTGTCGATCCCGCCGCGGATCACCGGTGAGATGGTGCGCGGCTTCGCCCTGGGCGCCACGAAGACGGTGCTCAACGGCGGCGTCGGCAAGATGGTCGACCTGGCGCGCACCAACCTGCGCAACGCGCCGCGGCCGTAGGACGGACGTGCACGGTGTGTTGACCGTGCAAGCGCGACAGTCAACACACCCCGCGCCCGTCAGGTCATCTGCCAGTAGCTGACCGCGAGGTCGGCGAGCCGCCGTTGCCGGGCATCGATGCTCTTCATGGTCCATTCGTCCATGGCGCCCGCAGCCTTGGTAAGCGAGAGCGTCGATGCGCTCAGCACGTCCTTCTTGTCGGCGAAGGGCAGATTTCCGAGTGCTTTGTTTTCGCTTGCCCGCAAAAGAACCTGGTTGCCAAGCCGGTAGGCATACTCTGTCTGGCGGTCGCGTGGGACGAACTTCTCCCACTCTGCAGTGGCGGACTGGGGAAGGATGTGTTCGAGGTTCAGCTCGCTCGTGTTGGGATTCGCGATGAATTCGGGTGCCCGCTTCGGACGCAGGTTCTCGATCTCCAGTGACCGCAGGTAGTATCGTGAGTAGGACGTTCGTCGCACCACGGCAGTAGAGAAGTCATTGCGAAACTGTTCGTCGGACGGCAGGATTGCGGACAGTTCGCTGATCACCTTACGGGCGGTGGTGACGGAGCCGCGGGATATGGCCTGTGCGACTTCTGCGATGACGCGTTCGGCTTTGCTTCCTTCGGCGGTCCGAGAGATGCGCATTCTGACCGCGGCGGAGACTGCCAGTCGCAGGAGCTGGCCCAGTTGCGGGTTGTTGAACTTCAACATCGCCGCCAGCAAGATTGGACGCAGTCGCTCCACCTCCAGGATGCGAAGGGCCTCGACGTTTTCCGCCGCGCCGGCTTGTATGGCGGGCCAGAATGTGGGGTCCGCACCCAAAAGGCGGCTGTATGCCTGTGCTGCGGCCTTGAGTTCTTCACTGAAGGCGACGGCGTCGGACGACGTTGTCAGTCGTCTGGCCTTGACCCGGACAAAGATTTCACGCTCTCGCGTCGGCCCTTGCTGGCTGGTGAAATAGTAACGAAGGAAGTCGGTGAACTTGCTGCCGGTGCCGGTTGCCTGCTCGATGTAGGCTGTCGTGCTGATCCAACGGTCGTGACACTCCGGCAGACGTGAGCCGGCGCGGCTGAAGATGTAGTTCTTCGTCAGGTCGGCGATCGTGAGGTCGATACCACGGTCGTTGAGCGTCTCGAAAATGAGGTAGGCGTCTGATTCCGTCGGCACTGTCACGGTGATGACCAGTGCTCGTTCGTGGATGAAGTCCACCCAGTCGACTAACCGATCGGCCCAGCTGTCCTCCGCCGCCGCGGCCTGGGCTCCGATCCGGTCTCGGAAGAAGTCCATCGCTTTGGCAAGGAGGTGATGGCTCTGGGGTGCCCGGCGGTCGAGAGGCTTTCGAGTACCCTCGACGAGGCCTTGAAGATAGTCGTTGTCCGTCGCGCTGAGTCGAAGTCGGGATTCCACTTCGCGGGTGCGCAGGTCGCGGGCTGCGATGTACTGCTGCTCGATGTCATTCCCGCGGCTGTCTTGCCTCCCGTTGAACACGTCACGAATTGCCAGAATCAACAGAAAAGCTGTGGTCAGGCGCTGCTGTCCATCGATGACGAAAGAGCGGCTGGTTGTTGTGGTTCCTTCTGCATAGTCAGAAGAGTCGGAAAGGACCACAGTGCCGAGGAAGTAAGCTTCGTCAGAATTTTCGGCGACAGCTTGTTCGAGGTCGTTCCAAAAGTCTTCGACCTCGTCGCGCCCCTCGCCGGACCCCCAGGCGAATGCTCGCTGATAGGTCGGTACTCCGAACCTTCGTTGCGCTAGCAATGCACCGAGTCCAACGCTGTCGATCGTGTATTTCGACACCCTCGCCCAACCCCTCGAAAATGATCTTGTTCCCGGCGAGCCGGGAACTTCGCGGCTCGAAGTATACGGATACTTTGCGGGGTTGTTTGACTGTGGGAGTGCGTGTCGTCTTGAATCAGCGATATCCGTAGCTGGCGGGGTTGGCCGGTCCTAATGGGTTCGCATGCCGGAGAGACGACGGGACCACGCTGGCTAGTAGCTGGGTGCGGCCACCAAGGCCAGCTGGTGGCCACGACGCTCGTCGTGGCCACCAGCGGCGTTCACGGGTCGGCGACGATGACCCCGGTGGCGGCCAGGTGGTCGAGCGCCGCCACCATCCGCGCCCGGCAGGTTTCGCTCAGCTCCGCGGCGTCGAGCGCGTCGCGGACCGAGGCGTGCATGGCCAGGGTGCGCACGACCCGCACGACGTCCGGGGAGCCGAGGAGACACGTCTCCCGGCGTTCGCAGTGGTGGGCGATCTCGTCGAGCCGCAGCGGCACCAGCGGGTTGAGCCGGTACGGCGCGTCGAGGTCCACTGTGGACGCCCGTGCCGGGGTCACCCGTGGACGATGACGCCGCGGATGTTCTTGCCGTCGCGCAGGTCCTGGTACCCCTCGTTGACCTGCTCCAGGGTGTACTTGCGCGTCACCAGCTCGTCCAGCTTGAGCTTGCCGGCGTCGTAGAGCCGCAGCAGCCGGACGATGTCGTACTGCGGGTTCGCCGAGCCGAAGAGCGTGCCCTTGATCGTCTTCTCGAACAGCGTCATCACGCCGCCCGAGACGTGCACGGTGAGCTTCTCGGGGTTGGCGAGGCCGGTGATGACGACCGTGCCGCCCTTGCCGACGACGTTGAACGCCTCGCTGACGACGTCTTCTTCGACGGTGCCGACGGTGATCAGCGCCTGGTCTGCCAGCTGGCCCCAGGTCAGCTCGTTGACCTTCTCCGCGGCTTCGGCGGCGGTGGCGAAGGCGTGGGTGGCCCCGAACTTGAGGGCGGCCTCGCGCTTGAACTCCACGGGGTCGACGGCGACGACGTACTTCGCGCCGGCGTGCGCGGCGCCCTGCACGGCGTTGATGCCGATGCCGCCGATGCCGTAGACGACGGTGGTGTCCCCGGCCCGGACGCCGCCGGCGTAGTTGGCCGTGGCCCAGCCGGTCGGGACTCCGCAGCCGACGAGCACGGCCGTCTCCAGCGGCAGCCAGTCGTCGACCTTGACGACCGAGTGCTGCGAGATGGTGGCGCGTTCGGAGAACGTGCCGAGCATGCACATCGCGCCGAAGTCCTGCCCGCCGCCGTGGAAGCGGAAGGTGCCGTCCGGCATGTGGCCGTCGAGGATGGTGGCACCCATGTCGCAGAGGTTCTGGCGGCCGGTGGAGCAGTAGCGGCAGGTGCCGCAGTTGGGGATGAAGCTGCAGACGACGTGGTCACCGGGCTGGACCTTGGTCACGCCCGGGCCGACGTCTTCGATGACTCCGGCGCCTTCGTGGCCGCCGATGATCGGGAAGCGCGGCACGAGGTCGTTGTCGATGAGGTGCAGGTCCGAGTGGCACAACCCGGCGGCGGTGTACTTGATGAGCACCTCGCCGGGGCCCGGGCCGTCGAGGTCCAGCTCCATGATCTCGAACGGCTTCCCGGCATCGAACAGTACGGCTGCCTTGGTCTTCACGGCCCATCTCCTCCACGTGCGGCGGTGCACCTTCGTGCCTCGATTGTGTGGAGACCGGGCGTCGGTGGAGTGTCCAAATCCCGGACACCGGGGTCAGCGGACCCGCAGCGCCCGCATCCGGTTGTAGAGCGTCGAGCGGCTGATGCCGAGCTGCTTGGCCGCCCGCACCTTGTTGCCTTCGCACGCGCGCAGCGTCCGGACGATCACGTCGTACTCGGCCTGCTCCCAGCCGCTCAGCGCCGCGCCCGGGGCGGTCTCCGTGCAGCCCGGGGCCACGTCCTCGGCCGTGAGGTCGCCCGCCGAGCGGCGGTCGGCCGCGCCGGCCAGGACTCCGGCCAGCTCGCGCAGATTGCCCGGCCACTGCTGGGATCCCAGCAGCTCGAGCGCCCCCGGGGTCAGCCGGAGCGAGTCGCCGAAGCCGCGCAGGAGGGTGCGGGCGAGCGCCGGGATCTCGTCGCGGCGCTCGCGCAACGGCGGCAGCTCGATCCGCCGGTGCATGCGCGCCGCCAGGGTCGCCTGTTCGCCGTGCAGCTCCGACGGCGGGCCGCTGAGCAGCGCGAACCACGCCGTCGTCGTGTCCAGCAGCCGGGCCAGGCGGACCGCCGCCAGCGGGGGCAGCAGCTGGATGCCGTCGATCACCAGCAGGCCGGGCAGCGAAGCCGCCGCGGCCACCCGCGTGCACCACTCGGCTTCGCCGGCGACGACGTCGGACGCGTCGAACTCGTGCACCGGCTGGTCCCCGGCCACGACGCGGGCCGCCGTCGTCCGGCCGGACCCCGGTTCGCCCGAGATCAGCACCCGCCGCCGGGCGCGCCCCGCCCCGCGCAGCCGCTCGTCGATCTGGGCGGGGAAGAGCCCGCGCTCGGCCGGTGGCCGCGACACGACCGGGCTCGAAGTCCGCACCGGCGCCAGCTCGAACAGCAGCCCGGCGCTCGCCGACACCGCTTCGACGCGCACCTCGACCGGCGTGCCCGACGACAGTCGGAGACGGCCGAGACCGCGGTGCGTGCGGCCCAGCTCGCGCAGGAGCCGGTGGTCGGCGGTGTCGACCAGCTCGGTCGCCGCGGTGTTCGCGAGCACGACGTCCTGGCCGAGCGCCAGCACCGCGCACGCCCGGTGCTGCACGGACTGGAACGCGGCCAGCAGCTGCTGCTCGGCGAGCTTCGCGCCGTCGAGCAGCCGCCGTTCGATGTCGGCGACCGCGCGGCGCAGGAACGGCCCGAGCAACGCGTTGGCGTCACCGGCGGGCCCGGTGATGTCGAGGACGCCGGCCATCCGCCGGGTCGTCGGGTGCACCACCGGATGGCCGTAGCAGGTGAACTGCTTCATGGCTTCGAGGAAGTGCTCGTCACCGTCGACGGAGACGCCGCGGCGGGTCTCGAAGGGCGTCGCGAGCGAGTTCGTCCCGGTCCGCTCCTCCAGGAACTGGCAGCCGGGGACCGCGCTGATGTTCTCCAGCGCCAGCTCGACCGACCGCTCGGAGAACCGCCGGGCCACGATCCGGCACTCGTCGTCGGCGAGCACGACGCAGAACCGGGTGCCGGCCAGCTGCCGGGCCAGCTCGTCGAGCACCGGGGACGCGGCCCGCAGCAGCCGGCTGCGGCGGTCGACGTCGGCGACGTTCAGCCGCTCGACGGACGAGGCAGGCGAGAGCCCGGAAAGCTCCGCCCGCCGCCACGACTGCGCGATCTCGGTCCGCAGGTCCACTCGCACTCCTCGTCGAGCCGCTCGGCGTCCCCGGTCTTCCATCATCACACGGACCGGGCGCGGGGAGAACCTCTCCGATCGGGCAGGTGCCCGCCCGGCCCGTCCGAGCGGTTCCGCCGTCCCGGCCGGACGGTTTCCGCCGTGAGCTGTTTCGCTTGTGTGACAAGGGAAATACCGTCGGCCGCACACCTCGCCCGTTCGTGAAGGGACACCGCGTGCAGGTCGACGAACTGATCAAGCCGTTCCCGCTCAAGGAGTTCCACCCGATGCCGCGGGCGCTGCTGGGCCCGGGCGCGCATCTTCGAGTCGCTGAATTACCACGGCCTCGACCCGGTGCTCTACGACCAGGTCGAGTCCAACCCCAAGGACTACAACGTGATGGACTCCGTCGCGCTGTACCAGGAGAACGGCTGCGACGGCTTCGTCTCCATCGGGGGCGGCTCCTCGCACGACGCCTGCAAGGGCGCGCGCATCTCGGTGGCGCACGACGGGCGCAACATCCGGGCGGCGACGTGGCCGACCTCGGCGAGGGCGCCGTCGCCGAACATGATCTCCGGTGCGTGGAACTTGGCGATGGTGAGGCCCGCGGGCGGGACGTCGGAACACCCGGCCGGCTGGGTCAGCCCGGTGTCCGGCCAGGCGCCGTCGTCGGCCGCCCGGGAGGGCGAGGGCCGGCGAGTGAGGACCACGGGCACTCCCGATGACGCGTCGGCGTTGACTTCCGGCCAGGCTACCTCGCGGTCCCGGTGGTCCGACCCGTCCGATCGGGTAGGTCGGCCCACTCCGGCAGCCGCGCGCCGTGCAGGCCCCGGTAGGCCGCGCGCTCCGGCTCGCGCCAGCCTTCCAGCAGGTCGGAGCGGGGTTTGTACACCTCGACGCCGATCGGGTGGCAGACGTCGATCGGGTCGCGGGCGCCCGGCCCCCACAGCGGGATCGAGAGGTCGCCGCCCGGGCAGGTGGACAGTGCGCACAGCAGGTCCAGCTCGGCGAAGAACTCGAAGTGGTCGCCCGGGCGCGCGGGACAGGTTTTCATGAAGTAGCGGTCCTCGTCGTTGAGCCCGGTGCACTGGAAGACGTTCAGGACGTCGTGCACGTCGAACTCGGTGAGCCCGAACGGCGCGACCGCGCGCACGAGGTTCGAGTGGCAGTGGAAGTCGAAGTCGTCGCCGGTGAGCATCCGGTTGACGTACGGGTCGCAGCGGGTGCCGAGCAGGTCGTGCACGCGGCCGCCGTCCGCGTCTTCGCCGTGGTCTTCGAGGGTGTCGGCGGTGATCGTCGCGAGCGGGCGGAGGAAGGGCAGCGTCGACCAGAGCCGGTCGAAGGTGCTGACGTGGGCGCGCTGGAGCTGCCGGGTGCGCGCGGCCCAGAAGCGTTCGCGGGGGTCGGCGGCGTTCCACAGGTTGAGGTCGCCGACCTGCGGGCCTTCGACGGTGACGAGCCGGCAGAGGTGGCCTTTCGGGACCCGCCAGGCGCGGCCCGAGCGGATCGGGACCTCGAACGCGTCGACGAGCTCGCGGCCGTCGTCCTCGGCGAGCCGCCGGTAGAACGGCCGGTCGACGTCGAGCGCGCGGCCCTGGTAGGCGGCTGGGGGCATCGGGGTCTCCCTCGTGCGGTGTGGATGCCGCTCCAGCATGCCCCGGCTACGCACGGTGGCGTTCGACCACTCGTTCGGCTGCTGGGGGTCGGCCGGTCCGGCTCCTACCGTCGAGGGAGCTCTACTCGTGGGAGGAGTGACCGGCGGTGCTCGTGGCGTTCCAGCGCACCGGCGAGGAGTGGCGCCTGCCCGCGGCGGCGACGCACCTCGTGGGGCTGCTGCGTTCCTGGGGTCCGGGACCGGACCACCTGACGGGTCTGGCACTGACCGGCATCACGGTCCCGAGCCGGCTGGGCCCCCGCTTCGTGGACGCGCTGGTGTTCACCCGGACGGGGGTGGTGGTGATCGCGGCGCACTCACCGGGGGCGGAGAGCGCTTGGGACCCCGGCGAGCGAGCGGGGGCCGGAGTGGAGGCGGCGAAGGGAGCCTTGGCCGCGCACGACGGTGGGCAGTACGTGACGGGGCTGGTCGCGGTGGTGCCGTCGGTGGAGGAGACGCGGGATCGGCTGGCCGAGCCGGCGGGGGATGATCCGGCGGAGCGTTCGTCGCGGCCGGGGGCGATCACGGTGCCGGAGCAGCGTTTGCCGGGGGGAGACGCGGACTGGCGTGGGGCGCAGCCGGGTGACCTGGACGCGGGGCGGCCTGGGAATGGGACGCGGCCCGAAGCAGCTGGGGCGAGCGGGGGCGAACCGGAACAGGCCTGGCGTGAAGCACGTCCCGGCGAACTCGATCCAAGCCGGGCGTGGGACAAGCCCAATCCGAGCGAGTCGGATCCCGGCCAGGCCCGGCGCCAGTCGAGCCCGGGTGAGCCCGGTCAGGGCCAAGCCGGGTGGGAGCCGAACACGAGCGAGCCCGGCCAGGGCCAAGCCGAGTGGGCGCCGAGCCCTGGTGAGCCCGGCGCAGGCCGGGCCTGGCACGAGCCGAACACGAGCGAGCCCGACCGGCGTCAAGCCGGGCACGAACCGATCTCCGGCCCGCCGGCCCCACCCTGGCTCGGCACCGATTCCGTCCCCGGGGTGGCCGTCGTCCTCGCCGACCCTCGCGGCCTCCGGCGGATCATCGGCCAGCACAACCGATGGCGGACCGTCTGGTCGGCCGACGACGTCCTCGACGCCTGCTACGCCCTCTCCCTCGCCCACCTCGCTCCGCCGCGGGCCGCGCTGCTCGCCGATGGCTTTCCCGCCCGCGTCGTGGCGCGAGAGCGAGTGCCCCAGCTGCCCGCCGTCCTGCCGCTGCCGCTGCCGTTGCCGCCCGAGCCGGCGCCCGCGGTCGTCGAGGATGAGCCCGGGCCGAGGATCCCCGCTCCGCGTGGCCATTCCGTCTTCCCACGTCAGCGGCCGATCCGGCAGGTGCCCTGGGGCCTGGTCTTCGTGCTGACCCTGCTCGTCACCGTGGGCGTGATCGCCGCCGTTTTCGTGGCGCAGGTCTTCCATGGCTCGTGAATTTCGCGCCAACTAGGCCATCTGCACCGTTTCGCGGCCGCGTCTCCTGGGCACCTCCCGGCAGACGTGAAAGGGGTTCACGATGCCGCGCACCCGAGCGCTCGTCCTGCTGGCCGTCCTCGCGGGCGCGTCCCTCACCGGCTGCAAGGTGCCCGACGGACTGGCGTCGGGCACCCAGCCCGCCGGGACCGGGACCGCCGCCGCACCGCCGATCGCGCCCGCCGAAGCGCGGACGCAGCTGGGGCAGCTCAAGGTCGCCGTGCGCGGCACCATGGACGGCTACAGCCGCGAGAAGTTCCCGCACTGGGACAAGGTCGACGGTGCCTGCGACACCCGCGAGCAGGTCCTCAAGCGCGACGGCAAGGACGTGAAGACCGACGCGCAGTGCGCCGCCAAGTCCGGGACCTGGGTCAGCGCCTACGACGGCGAGACCTGGACGAAAGCGTCCGATGTGGACATCGACCACATGGTGCCCCTCGGCCAGGCCTGGGTGAGCGGCGCGAAGTCCTGGACCCAGGAGCGCCGTGAGCAGTTCGCGAACGACCTGATCCGCCCGCAGCTGCACGCGGTCACCGACAACCTCAACGAGCAGAAGAGCGACAAGGCCCCGGACCAGTGGAAGCCGCCGCTGGTCTCCTACTGGTGCACCTACGCCACCGACTGGATCGTGGTCAAGAGCAACTACGGCCTCACGATCACCGTCCCGGAGAAGACGGCGCTGGAAAGCATGCTCCAGCACTGCTAGAACGTGCGCGCCGCGGCCACCGCCTGCCCGGCGTACGACCGTCCGAACAGGACGGTGTGCACGAGCAGCGGGAACAGCTGGTGCAGCCCGATCCGCCCGGCCCAGCCTTCGGCCAGGGGCGTGACCTCCTCGTACGCGCCCAGCACGCTGCCGAGGTGCGGGCAGCCGAACAGGTGCAGCATGGCCAGGTCCGTCTCGCGGTGCCCGCCGTGGGCGGCCGGGTCGATCAGCCACGCCTCGCGGCCGTCCCACAGGACGTTGCCGGTCCACAGGTCGCCGTGCAACCGGGCCGGCGGCTCGGCCGAGGCCGGGATGCGCTCGCACGCGCGCTCGAACAGCGTCACGTCGTCCGTGTCGAAAGTCCCCGCGTCGAACGCCCGCCGGACGTAGGGCAGCACGCGGTGCGCCGCGTACCAGGACGCCCAGTCCTCGCCGGGCACGTTCGCCATCGGTGCCCGGCCGATCCACGCGTCGGCGGGCCCGCCCGGGGGAGCGGCGCCGAACGCCGGCGCCCCGGCCGCGTGCAGCCGAGCCAAGCCGCGCCCGAGCCGTTCGGCCGCCGGCGCCGAAGACCGGCCCGCGGTGACGCGCTCGACGACCAGCAGGTTCTCGTCGTGGCCGGCCACCGACGGCACCGGAACCGCCTTGGCCGAAGCCAGCCAGCGCAGGCCCGCCGCCTCGGCCGCGATCGCGCCCGGTCCGTGCCCGCGCTTGACCACGACCACGCGGCCGTCGTCGAGGACGGCTTCACGAAGATCCCCCGCCATCGGACGCCACTCGGTGACGGAGTGCCCGGTGAGGCGGGCCATGGGCACGGTCATGTCCCGCACGCTACCGGCGCGCTACGGTGGGCCGGTGCAGGACTTCGAACGGGTGCTCGGCGAGCTGGCGGACGTCGAACGGTCCGAGGCCCGCGACTACTCGTCGTTCAGCGTGCGCGGCAAGCGGTTCGGGTACTACTGGCCGCGGACGCGGACCCTCGGCCTGAAGCAGACGATCTCCGAGCAGCTCGCCCTGGTCTCCGAACGCCCCGACGTCTTCGAGGTGCAGTTCACCGCGGGCGGCTTCGGCTGGGTCGTCGTGTACCTCGACGGCGTCGAGCCCGACGAGGTCGCCGAGCTGATCTACGAGGCCTGGCGGCTCTCGGCCCCGGAGGAGCTGGTCGCCGAGGTCCCCTTCACCAGGATCGCCCGCGCGTAGAGCAGGTCGAAGCCCTGCCGTTGCACGTTCTCGTGCGACTTCGAGCCCGGTTGCGTCGTGACGACGGCGACGTCGCAGCCGGCCTCGGCCGCCGCCGCGAGCCGAGCGCGCAGGAGCGCCGTCTGCACCCCGCGACGGCGGTGGGCCGGCACGGTCGCCGCGCCGGTGAACTGCGCGATCCCGTCGGTGACGCGGAAGCTCGCGCCGCCGGCGAAATCGCCGCCGCGCCACGCGGCGTACCGGGTCACCCCGGCCATGTCCCGCATCGCGTTGACGACGGTCTCGCGCGGGAACTCCTCGTGCGATGGCAGGCCTTCGGTGTCGGCCACCGCGACGGCGTCGGCGACTTCGGACAGCCACCGCTCCAGCTCGTCGTCGCGGCTGAGCCGGACGTCGTCGGGGAAGTCAAAGCCGCCCGGCCGCCGGCCCAGCACGTTCTCGAACGACTCCAGCCGGTAGCCGCGCTGGGTGAAGAACACGCCCAGCGCGGAGTCGGCCAGCTCGCACAGCTCGACCTGCACCGGCGCGCCCAGCTCGGCGAACGCGGCTTCGACCTCGTCGAGCGAGGCGGCGGACGGCAGGCCGTCGAAGCCCAGTCCGATGATCTTGTTGAACGGCGAGTCCGCTTCGGCGAAGCTGGCGACGCCACCGGCGAACGGCCGCGCGAACCCGACCGCATCACCCCGGCGTGCCCGCGCGGCGTCGCTGCTTTCCGCCGTCAGCCGCGCCTCGGCACGTTCGATCCGCGCGGCCAGCGCGATGTCGCAGAAGAGTCGTTCCCCGCCCATGCGCCCAGCGTGCCGGACGCAGGGGCGGGGAACCAACCGGTTTAGCCCTCGACGCGGTGCGAGGCCCAGAACGAGGTCAGGTCGGTCGACCCGGCCGCCGCCTGCGCCGCGGCCTTGAACTCGGCCGTCGTCGACACGCCGTACCAGTGCGACTGCGCGTACGACTTCAGCAGGTTCGCCATCGCCGTGTCGCCGATCGTCCGCCGCAGGTCGTGCAGCGTGCACTTGCCGTAGTTGTAGACGACCGTCGAGTACCGGGACGAATGCGCGTCCCAGTAAGCCATCGAGTTGGTCAGCTTCTCCGCGCTCGACTGCCAGGTGATGCCGCAGCCGCTGCCGGTGATCCCGCGGTAGAGGTCGGTGGCGTAGTCGGTGAAGCTCTCGTCCAGCCACGGTGAGTTGTACTCGTCGTCGCCGACGATCCCGTAGAACCACTGGTGCGCCAGCTCGTGCGGGAGCGCCGTGGTCGACACGAGGTCGAGCACGAAGCCCGGGTACTCCATGCCGCCGAACCAGAAGTTGTTGTCCAGCACCACGTCCACCTCGCCGTACGGGTAGTCGCCGAAGCGGCCCGAGTGGACGTCGATGGAGTCGGCGGCCAGGCTCAGCATCTGGTTGGCGCTGCTGGTGGAGATCCCGCTGACCGAGTACACGTTGACCCGCACGCCCTTGCCGGACGTCGTGGTGATCTTCGCGAACGGCCCCGAAGCCCACGCGAAGTCACGCACCTTCGACGCGGTCGCGTGCGTGGTCGTCGTGGTGCCGCTGGTCGTCTCGGTCGACGAGCCGGTGGCCGGGGTCAGCAGGGACGTCGGGTGCACGAGCGTGACGTCGAAGTCGCCGATCACGGTGTAGAACGACTCGCCGTTGTTGGTGTAGGGGTCGAGGTGCCAGCCCGCGCCGTCGCGGACCGCGAGCACCGGCAGCGCGTTGCCGATCATGTTGTACGCGCCGTCGTGGCCGAACCGGTCGGCGCCGCTGGGCACGACGATGCTCAGGTCGAAGCCGATGGTCGCCGACTGGCCCTGGGCCAGCGGGCTCGGCAGCGTGACCTTCATGGCGGTGCAGTTGACGCTCAGCGCCGACGCCGTGCCGCCGGTGACGTTCGTGACCGTGATCGGCGTCGTCGGGCAGCTGCCGTGGTAGTTGTCCCACAGCCGCAGGTAGACCTCGGGCAGCGCGGACGCCGAGCCGTTGGTGAAGCTCACGCTCTGGTGGCCGGTCCACGTGGTGCCGGAGCTGTCCGACGTCAGGTTCACCGTGTAGGCGGGGTTGATCGGCGTGCGCGTCGAGTCCGCGGGCGCCGTCGTGATCGTCCAGGCGAACGTGGCGCTGCCGCTGTTGCCGGCCGGGTCCTTGGCCGTCACGGTCACCGACGACGTCCCGGCGGTGGTCGGGGTGCCGGTGATCTTGCCCGTGCTCGCGCCGATCGCCAGCCCGGCGGGCAGCCCGGTCGCGGTGTAGGTCAGGGCGTCGTTCTGCGGGTCGGTGGCCTGGACCTGCACCGACACGGCCTGGCCGACGGCGCTCGACTGGGCGCCCGGCGAGGTCACGACCGGCGACTGCGGGTTGCTCGTGCCCGTCGTGGTCAGCGAGAAGTCGTCGAGGAGGAAGTTGGTCGCGAGGCTCGAGTCCTCGGCGCCGGTGATCTTGAGGGTGACGGTCTGGCCCAGGTAGCGCGACACGTCGACGGTGCGCTGGACGTACCCGGTGTTCTTGTCGAGGTTCGAGTAGCTCGCGAGGGTGTCGGTACCCGCCTGCACCGTCAGCTTGTCGTAGGCGGTGGAGGTCGTCGTCTCCTTGGTGTCGACGTGCGCCCACCACGACAGTGACGCCGAAGCGCAGCCGGCCGGGAGGGTCAGCGCCTGGGACAGGGTGTCGGTGTGCGTGCTGCCGTAGCCGTCCAGCCAGGCGTCCATCGTCCCGCCGTGCGCGGGCTCCGCCGTGGTGGCGGCGGAGATCACGCCACTGGTCTGGGTCCACGGGGCGGTACCGCTCTCGAACCCGCCGTTGCCGACGACCTGGTCACCGCAGACCGCGGCGGCCTCGGCCGGCGCGGCGACGACGACTGTGCCCAGCAGGCCCACGGCCACACTGAGCGCAGCAGAAAGCACCCTCGATCTCATGGGGGGAGTCCTTTCCCGGCCCCGCCCGTCGGGGCCAGGAGAAAGCTTCCGCCGCCACCGGGGCGGCAACAACCCGCCATGAGTCGGGTTCCGCGTCAGGCCTGCTGGAGCACGTTGAGGAGGATGAAGAGGAGCACGAGCGCGCCGGCCACCGCGAGCAGGGCCGAAACCCCGGACCGGATCATCTCCCCGAACCCCTTGGCGGTGCGGGCCCGGTAGGCGGAGTAGTTGGCGCGGGCCTCGCGGGCGCTGTGGACGCGGCTGCCGACGAACAGCCCGGCGCCCAGGGCGAGCAGAACGGCGAGGAAAACGGACACGAGAGGATCCTTTCGGGGTTCGGGAACGAGGAACGGCCTCATTACTAGACCCGACGGACGCGCCGCGCCATGGCTTTTGGCCAACTCGTTTCCGGGCCGGTCGGCCCTGGTGGGACGCACGTCCCGCGTTCCTCGGAAAGCGGTGGCGGTGAGCCGACGGTATCCGTGGTCCTCCGTGCCACGCAAGGAGTTTTCGGTGGCTCAGGCCTCGGTCGCGAGTCCTTTGTGTCGTTCCCGCAATTCGCGCTTCACGATCTTTCCGCTGGGATTCTTGGGAAGCCGGTCCGTGAACACGACGTACTTGGGACATTTGTAACCGGCGAGGTGTGCCTTTGCGTGGTCGATCACTTGCGCAGCGTCGAGAACGACGCCTTCGCGGGGCACGACGGCCGCCGTCACCGCTTCGATCCAGTGTGGATGGCCGATCCCGAAGACGGCGACCTCGGCGACACCGTCGAGCAGGTACAACGCTTCTTCGACCTCGCGGCTCGCGACGTTCTCGCCGCCGGTCTTGATCATGTCCTTCTTGCGGTCCACGACGGACAGGTAACCGTCGTCGTCGACGACGCCGAGGTCGCCCGAGTGGAACCAGCCGGCGCGGAAGGCCTCGGCGGTCTTGGCGTCGTCGCGGTAGTAGCCGAGGGTGGCGTGCGGGCTCCGATGCACGATCTCGCCGATCTCGCCCGGCGCCACGGGATTGTCCTCGTCGTCGACGATGCGCGTCTCGACGTTGAGCGAGGGCCGTCCCGCCGAGCCGGCGCGGTCGAGCTGTTCGTGCGGGCGCAGGATCGTGGCCAGCGGCGCCATCTCCGTCTGGCCGTAGAAGTTCCACAGCTCGACGCCGGGCAGGCGGCGGCGCAGCTCGCGCAGGACCTCGACCGGCATCGCGGACGCGCCGTAGTACCCCTTGCGCAGGCTGGACAGGTCGGTGCGGTCGAAGTTTTCGTGGCGCAGCAGGGAGATCCACACCGTCGGCGGCGCGAACAGCTTCGTCGCGCGCTCGCGCTCGACGGCGGCGAGCAGCGCGGCGGGCTCCGGACCGGGCAGGATCACGCTGGTCGCGCCGAGGTAGACGTCGACGGAGAAGAAGCAGTCCAGCTGGGCGCAGTGGTAGAGCGGCAGCGAGTGCACCTCGACGTCGTCGGCGCTCATGCCGCCGTCGATGACGCACGAGACGTACTGCGCGATGAGCGACCGGCTCGACAGGAGCACACCCTTGGGCCGCGACTCGGTGCCCGAGGTGTACATGATCCGCAGCGGGTCGTCGTCGGCGACGAGGACGCCGGGTGCGGTGTCGTCCCCTTCGGACAGCCAGGGCCCGATGTCCTCCCACGTACCGCCGCCGCTCTTCGGGATGCGGCCGCGGACGACGTCGCCCAGGTCCGCCAGCTCGAGGGCCTCGGCGGCGGTCGGTTCGAGGGCGTCTTCGGCGACGAACGCCGTGACCTCGGCGTGGCGGAGGATGTAGGCGATCTCGTCGGCGCCGAGCATGAAGTTGACCGGCACGAGGAGGACGCCGAGCTTGGCGGTGGCGAACGCGAGAACGCCGTACTGGAAGCAGTTGTGGCTCAGCAGCGCGAGCCGGTCACCCTTGCGCAGGCCGCGGGCGGCGAGGGCGTGGGCACAGCGGTTGGCGGCGGCCTCGAACTCGGCGAAAGTCAGCTTCGCGCTCCCGTCGACGACGGCGAGCTTGTCCGGCAGCCGCAAGGCGGTCCGGCGGAGCAGATCGCCGAGCGAGTGCTGCCGGGCGCGGTCGACGAGGTGCTGATCCATCCCGGCAGTCTCGGCCGCACCACGGCGGTGCGCAAGCCACGGCAGACCGCTCAGCGGGCGCTGTCGTCGATCTGCACGGGGTAGCCGGCGCGCAGGACGGCGATCGTGGCGGGCGGGGTCAGCACCGGGACGGTTCCTGCCGTGGGCAGCTGCTGTTTCCGGCCGTAGCCCGCCGTCGTCCAGGCGGTGAGGTGCCCGTCGACCTTGAGCTCGGGGTGCTCGCCGCGCAGCACGAAGACGCCGTCCGGGAGATCGGCCCAGTCCCGTTCGTGGAGGCGTCTCGCGTGGGTGCCGCGGACCAGTCGCTCGGAGTGCAGCCGCCGGTTCATCGCGGTCGCCGAAGGCGTGCCGGGCCAGGCGTCGCGGTAGGCGTCGTAGGCGGGCCGGCGGCACTCGCCGCAGGGCCGGTGCCCGGCGGCGAACGAGACGGCCTCGTCGTGGAAGTACAGGTGCGTGTAGCGGTGGGGGAGCCACTGCTCGCGCCACCGGTTCTTGAACGTGAGTGCGCAGGTGATCCACAGGTCGCCGCCGTGGAAGCGGACGATCTCGTGGCCGCGGTGCAGGACGCCCCGGTTGCCGGTCCAGGCGCCGCGCAGCGGGATGTCGACGATGTCGCCGGTGGGGGTCACGCGGTTGCGCACCGGCGGCCTCGCTTTCCGGAGTGGCGGTCCGCGCGGACGCACCGCAGAATGCGCGCATGCAGCCGACGGTCGTCCGGGTGGCGCGCGTGGCCGACCCGGCCGGGCCCGCCGACGGCGTCCGCGTGCTCGTGGAGCGGCTCTGGCCGCGCGGTACCGCCCGCACGGCCGTGGTCCTGGACGGCTGGTACCGCGGACTGGCCCCGTCCGACGAGCTGCGCACGTGGTACGGCCACGATCCTTCGCGGTTCGCGGAGTTCGCCGAGCGCTACCGGGCAGAGCTGCGCGAGACCGACCGCGCGGCGGCCCTGGATCGGCTGCGCGAGCTGGCGGCCGGGGGACCGGTCACGTTGCTGACGGCGAGCGGGTCCCCGGCGATCAGCCAGGCGGCCGTTTTGGCGGAAGTTCTCACCGGCGAGGGGTGACGTCGCGGGCGGGGTCGGCGAGCTGGCGAAGATCGAATCCGCCACCCCGCGAACATGGCCCTTCACGACCGCGCGCCGCCTTCGGAGCCGCTGGCGGTCGTGGTCACCGTCGCGGTCGCCGTGCCCAGCGTGTCGTGGCGGGCGGTCAGCGTCAGCGTTCCCGGTGGACCCGCGAACGGGCGCAGCCACACCGCCGCCGCGCCGCCCGTCGCTCCCAGGTCCACCGTGGTGTCGCCCACCAGCTCGCCCGGGCCGGTGAGGGCCAGCGTCACCTGGCCGGTCGCGCCCGCGCGCAGCGTGCCGAAGCGGTCCAAAGCGGACACCACGACCCGGGTCGCGTCGCCGCCGTCGGCGCGCAGCTGGGTGTCGTCCGGGACGCAGCCCAGCACGTCGCGGGTCCGGTCGCCGCTGAAGCGACGCGACACGACCAGCCGGTCGCCCACGTAACCGTCGATGCGCAGCTGGGGTCGCCGTCCGCGCGGCACCGTCAGGTCGACGGCGAACGGCGGGTGCTTCAGGTGCGGGAGCTCCGCGCGACGGCTCCGCGCCTCACCGGCGGGCTGATCGTCGAGGAACAGCAGGAGCCGGTCGCAGTTCGACCAGATCGTCGCGGCCCGTCCCGGTCCGGCCGGCGACGCCGTGAAGTCCCAGGCGAAACCCGGCTCGACGACGGCCCGCACCCGCGGGTCACCCTGCGACGCGTAGAACGCCGCCGCGGGCTTGGGGATCCGGAAGAAGTCGGCCACCCCGGCGTACTTCGACCCGCCCACCGAGCGCTGCCAGCCCGACGGGTAGTCGAACGCGCACCACGCGAGCAGCCCGCAGTAGCGGTCGTCGGCGGCGGCCAGGTCGTGGGCCTTCGCGTGCAGCTCGGCCTGCAGCTGCTGGGTCGCCGGCGGGTCGATCCGGCGGTACGCGCGAACCCCGGCGATGGTGCCGATCGTCTCCGTGACCAGGTACGGGACCCCGGCGCGCGGCGGGCGCAGCTGGAAGGGCGCGCCGCGACGAGCCGTGTAGTCGTTGTACGCCAGGATCTCGACGTCGCTGCCGGCGTACCGGGCGCCCGTGGTGGTGGCCAGCGCGCCGCTCGTGGGCCGCGACGGGTCGAGCTTCCGCGCGAGCTTCCCGGTCCGGTCGTACATGGCCGTCGTGCCGTTGGCCTCGTTCACGCGGGTGCCCCACACGATGATGCTCGGGTGGTTGCGGTCCCGGATGATCATCCCCGAAACGTCTCGGAAGTTCTGCTGCTGCCAGGCGGCGTCCCCGATCCGGCCCCAGCCGGGGATCTCCTCCCAGACCAGCAGGCCCAGCTCGTCGCACGCGTCGAGGAACGCGCTCGACTGCGGGTAGTGCGAGCAGCGGACCATCGTGCAGTTCAGCTCGCGCCGCAGGATCTCGGCGTCCCGGCGTTGGACGCGGTCCGGCATCGCCCCGCCGGCGAACGGGTACCACTGGTGGCGGTTGAGGCCGACCAGCTTGAGCCGCCGCCCGTTGAGGAAGAAGCCGTCCGGGGTGAACTCCGCTTCGCGGAAGCCGACCCGCACGACCTGCTGGTCGAGCGCCCGCGGCCCGGACCGGACGCTGACGACGACGTCGCAGAGCGCGGGGTCCTCGACGTCCCACAGCCGGACCGCGCCGAGGCCGCCGACGTCGAACTCGACGGTCCTGGTGCCGACCGGCATCGGCGCGACGGTGGTACCGCCGCGGGCGAGCTCCCGCCCGGCCTGCCGCACCGACGCCGTCACCTGCAGCGGCTCGCCGAGCGCGACCGTCGTGTCCAGTTCGCACGTCAGGTGCAGGGACCGACCGGGACCCAGGACGTCGACCGGGCGGGCGAAGACGTCGGCCAGCCGCGTCCGCGGCACGGTGCCGATCGAGGCGGGCCGGTAGATCCCGGCCGGCTGGTAGAAGTCGATCGCCGACGGGCCGGCGGCACTCGGCAGGTTGGGCGGGACGTCGAGCTGCCAGCGCCCGTCGACGACCACGGCGAGGACGTTGTCGCCCATCGTCACCTGCGGAAGCTCGACTTCGAAGGGCAGGTAACCGCCTTCGTGGGTCGCGACGAGCCCGCCGTTGAGGTAGACCGCCGCGTTGGTCATGACGCCGTCGAAGCGGGCCCGTACGCGTTCGGCGGTCATCGCCGCGGTCACGGTGAAGTGCTTGCGGTAGATCCACCGGTCCTGCCACGACGGCGGCTGCCAGCCGGTCCACGAAAGCGGCGTCACGCAGTGGGGGAGCTGCACCGGCGAGAGGTCGATCTCGTCGAACTCGAGATCCGCGCAGCCGTCCTCATACCGCCCGAACAACCAGAAATCGCCCAGCCGCACGGCATCCGGGTCCGGCTCACCGAGCCCGGCCGACCCGGCAACGGTCCCGACGGCGGCCACCCCGAGCAGCGCGGCCCCGCCCGCGGCGAGGAACCCGCGCCGCGTCAGGCGCGGCTTGGCCTCGGCCATCGACGACCTCCGTGCTCGGTGTCCCACCTCGGTAATCGCTTCTCACGGCTTAGACGTCACAAGCGATCAAAGGGTTGGCTCTCAGCGCAGAGTCGAGGTGCGGACCGCCCGGGACGGTTTCGCGAGCCGCGTCAGGCTCGACATGCGCCTTTGGCCACAAGCACCCGGAACGCGGCTTCCCGCACGCGGCCGGCGCTCAGCTCACCGGATCCCAGCGCGGCAAGCAGCCGGTTCAAGACGTCCTCGACGTGCCCGCCGGACGACCACAGGACCTGGTCGGCACCCGCTTGGAGCGCCAGCAGTGCCGCCTCGGGCAAGGGATGGTCGACGGTGATCGCCCGCATGGCACCGAGGTCGTCGGTGACCGCCGGACCGGCGAAGTGGTAAGTGGTCCGGAGCAGCCGGTAGGCCTCGGGGCTGAGCGAAGCGGGTCTCCCGGCGGTGAGTCCCGGGACCGACAGGTGACCGACCATGACGCCGGCGGCGCCGAACGCCGCGAGGCCGTCGTAGGGGACCAGGTCGGTGGTCGTGAGCCGGTCGAGCGGCGGGGTCTCCGGCAGCACCCGGTGCGAATCGCCGCGAGCGTGACCGTGTCCCGGGAAGTGCTTGAAGACCGGCGTCACCCCACCCTCGCGCAAGCCCGCCGCGAACGCGTAGGCGTAGGTGGTAACGGTTCTCGGGTCGGCGCTGTAGGACCGGTCACCGATGACGGCGTGATCCGGTTGTTCACTGACGTCGAGCACCGGTGCGTAGTCGACGGTCACACCCCGCGCCCGCAGCGCGTGGGCCCGCCGGACACCGAGGTCGTGGACCTGGCGCGGGGTCGAGGTCGCGGCGACGGCTCGCGCACTCGGCAGCTCGCCGTCGAGCGCGTCGATTCGCTGGACGCGGCCCCCTTCGTCGTCGACGGCGACCGAGACCGGCAGTTCCGCGCCGGCTTGGATCCGGGCCACGGCGTCGTCGCGGAGCATCGCCGTGGCGTTGCCGCCGAGGAAGATCCCGCCGACCTGCTCGGTGCGCACCAGCCGAGCGGTGGTCTTGACATCGCCGGCGTCCACCCCGACCACAAGCAACTGCGCGAGCAGGTGACGCACCGGGAGTCCGGCCACGACCGCTTCGCACGTTCTGGTCTTGCCCGCGCCGGCGGCTTCCGGGGCCGAGGCCCCGCCGCCGGAGTCCGGACCGGCCGCCGGGCCGGAGATGGCGGCCGCGAAAAGCCCGCCCACGACCGCGGCCGCGAGCAGGAGCCTGGTCCGCGTCATCGGACCTTCGTGTTCCCCTCGTAGCCGCCGGTGGACCGCAGCCGCTTCGCGTAGCAATCGTCCTTCGGCAGGCCCTGGCCGTCACACCACGCGTTCGCGTCGTCGGCGGTCGAGAACGCCTGGTCCTGCACGGTGACCCAGAAGTCCGGGTATTTGAAGCTCCGCCAATCCTGGGTCCAGATGAGCCGGACCGAGGCGTAGCGGTTCCTGAGGGTGAGGTGATCCTGCAGGATCGCGGGCGCGTCGTAGACGATCCCGTCCGCCGGCATGCCGACCTTCTTGGAGCTCAGCTGCGCGACCCAGTGGTCCTCCAACGTGGCCCGGACCGACGAGAGGTCCGCGTTCGCATACTGGCGGAGCTGCTCCAGTGCGTCGCCCGAGAAGGTCGGAGCCACTGAGGTTTCCGTGGTCGGCGAGCCCGCGTAGGTCTGGTAGGTCGGCTGGTAGCCGCCCGAGCCGGAGCCGGCGCGCCCGGCGCTGCCCGCGCTCGCCGCGTTGTAACCGGACGAGGAGCTGCCGCGTCCGGGGTTCGCCGACACCGAAACGGCGATCACGAGCCCGACCACCGCGGCGACCGAGACTCCCACCAGCGCGACGGTCCGGTTGGACCGCCGCGCAGCGGCTCGTTGCGCGACATCCGAGGTCCGCGGCGGTACTCGCGTGACAGCGGTTCCCGCCACGTTCGATTCCGAACACGAACACGCGACGCCGGAAGTCCGGCGGTGACAACGGGAACAGAACTGCATCGCACACCTCGCCTCACGGCGACCGGACCCGGTCGCGCGGTGTCACTATCGGATCCGTCGCGGGAAATGTTGCAGCAAATCCCCGGGGTTGGTCGTTTTCCTCGGTCCCGGTTTCGTGGAAAACAACTATCCCGGGTGAATCCGTAACACCGGTCGGCGATCGTGCGAACAGTCTGGGCAGAGTGATTCACCGTCGAGCGTCGAGGGGTTCTGCCCGTGGAAATCAGCACGATCGCCCGTGTCGGAACCGGCTCCGGCGACTCAGCCGTGCCTCAGGGGGTCTCTCCCTTCCTGCCTGAAGAAACGACCGAGATCGTCCTCGACGAACTGGCCGGAGCGATCACTCGGCTGCGGTCGGTGGGCGACAACGACGAAGAACGACTTTCGCGCCAGTTCCGTCTTCGTTTGGCCTCGTCCGAGGGTCTGCTCGACGATCGGAATTCGTTTCTGCTCCTCGCGTTGTGCTTTTTGATCAGGGTGAGTCCGCATCTGCGGGGGACGCCGGAAGCGGATTCGACGGACGGACTCCGCCGGGAACTGGCCGAGGTCGGGGTTCGTGAAGTAGCCCCGGCGGTGCTGGAGGCGTCGGAACAGCTCGGCCCGTTCGTCGTCGAACTCGGCCAGGCTCGGGAAACCGGGACCTACGTGGGCGACCTGCTTTCGTTGCTGCTGTCGGCGATCGCGCTGAACGCGCCCGAGGCGGTGTGGCCGCTGCTCGAGAAGCGGGCAGGCAGCCAAGGTGGCCGCGACATCAACGGCGCCGATCCCAACTCCGTTCTCGTGGCGATCGCGCAGACCGAGGACGAGCTCGCCGCGGCGGTCAGCCGGGTCGAGACGAGCTACCGGCAGCTACGCGAGGGGGCGGCGATCTTGCGTGAAGAACTCCCGCAGGGCTCGCTCGGCCGCAGCGGGGGCCTGCTGTCCTCGCTGGGAATCAGCACTGAGGGGATGCAGAGCCTGATCCTCGTCCGGAACGATTACCATCGCAGTCCACTGTGGAAGAAGCTCATCATCGGCAACCCCGCCTCGCTGATCGCGGAGGAAGCCGAGTCGTTGGTGAAGCATTGGGACGAACACGTCGACGCGGCGCGAATCGCCGTGGAGCGTGCGAAAAGCGTGCGGACGGACGAGGTCGGTGCGCTGCGGCCACTCGCCCGTCCGTTCACGTCCCCGGTCGCCCGGCACTCGGCGTTGTGGCCCGAAGCGGTCCGGCAGTTCGACACCTACCGGCGGACGGACCCGGTCGTCGCCGCCGAATTGGGTGATCGCCGCGTTCCGCACCACCTTTGGACGTTCGACCCGTTGCCGGACGAGGCCTGGGCCCGGCTGCCGTACGTCGACCACGTGTACCAGAGCATCGTGTTCCTGGCGGACGAGAAGAACATGCCGTACGAGCAAGCCTGCCGCGCCGTGACGGGGATCGTGCTCGACCAGATGTCGAGGGCGCTCCCGGGGCGGCTGACACTGACCTGGATCGATCCGCGTGGCCGCGGCCAGAGCGCCGGGCCGTTGCTGTCACTGCTCGAAACCGGCAAGCAGCTCATCGGTGACGCCGTCTGGTCCGAGCCGGATGACATCGCCGCCGCGCTGCGCCGGGTCAGCGACCGGATGGCGCAGCTGGAACAGCGGGCGCTCAAGGACACGTTTCCCGATCTCGACGCCTACAACGCCGCGGCGGGTCAGCTGGCCGAACCGAACCACGTGGTCGTGGTGACCGGCTACCCGCAGGCGTTCTCCGAGGACTCCGCCCAGCGGCTGCGCCAGATCGTGGAGGGCGGCGCCCGCCTCGGCATCGCCGTGCTGGTGGTCACCGACGAGGCGCAGTCCGGCAGCTATTGGCTCGACAACGGTCCCGGGCACTACCCGGTGATGATGAACCGGGGCGGCGCGCCGGCGTCGGCGCCGTGGATGAACGCACAGCCCCTCCGGCCGCACGCTTTCGTCCTGGGCGGTGAAGGACGGATGCACGCGACCTTGGAACTCGGGGAGACGGTGCGCTGCGTGCCGTGCCTTCCCCTGTCGTTCACGCCCGAGGCGGCCAACGCGATCGTCGCCGGCTACGCGGCCGCCACCGAATCGGCGGCCGAGGTCAAGATCGACGCGGCCACGCTGGTCGAGCCGGGCACCGGCGCCGAGACGACCAAGAGCGTCGACATCCCGCTGGGCCTGCAGGGCCGCCGCGAGGTCCTCGACCTGCGGCTCGGCCACAAGCTCTCCCAGAACGTGCTGGTCGGCGGCCTGCCGGGGTCGGGCAAGTCGACGTTGTTCCACACGCTGATCGTCAACGCGATCCGCCGGTACGACCCGCGCGAGCTCGAGTTGTACCTGCTGGACTTCAAGCAGGGTGTCGAATTCCAGCCGTACGCCGACGGTGCGCTACCGCACGCGCGCGTCGTCGCCGTCCAGAGCGAGCGCGACTTCGGCCTGTCGGTCCTGCGTGACCTGCGCGCCGAGATCGATCGGCGCGCCGAACTGCTGAGGGGCCCGCAGGGCGCAGGCTCCGACGGCCTCACCGAATACCGCGAACGCACGGGAAAGCCGCTGCCGCGGATCGTCGTCGTGGTCGACGAGTTCCAGGTGCTGTTCGCCGAGGACGACCGGATCGCCCACGAATGCGCGCAGCTGCTCGACCACGTCGTGCGGCAGGGACGCGCGTTCGGCGTGCACACGGTCCTGGGCACGCAGACCCTGCGCGGGCACGGCGCGATGGGCTTGCTGCGCGGAACCCTCGACCAGGTCGCCGTCCGGATCGTGCTCAAGACCAGCGAGACGGACTCGCGCTTGTTCCTCAGCGACGAGAACGCGGCCGGGGCGCGCCTGACCCGGCCGGGTCAGGCGATCTTCAACGACGGCGGCGGCCGGCCCGAGAGCAACGTCGAGTTCCAGGTCGCGCACACGGAGGACGCGGCGCGGGACGCGGCCATCGCCGAGGCCCGGGCGGCGGCCATCCGCGACGACTTCACCCGGACGCCCCGGGTCTTCGACGGCACCAAGCCGGTGGAGGTGAGCCAGGATGAGCAGGTCAAGGGCTTGGTCGACGGCACGGCGCGGGTCGACGGGAAGCGGCTCTGGCTGCACCTCGGTCTCCCGGTGGCGATCAAGGGGTCGGGCGGGGTCGGGCTGCGACGTGCGGGCGGGGCGAACCTGCTGATCGTGCACCGGGACGCGGGCCACGCGGTCGGCGCGCTGGCCGTGGCCCTGGCCACCGCGCGACTGTCCACCGCTGATCCGTTGCGGATCGTCGGGTTGGAGAGCCTCGGTCAGGACGACGAGGAGCACGAGAAGCTGCGGCACGTGCTCGAGATCGGGGACAACGCGACGTGCGTGGGCCACGGGAAGATCGCCGGCGCGCTGGCCGACCTGGCGGCCGAGGTGCGGCGGCGGCTCGAGGAAGAACGCAGCGGTGAGCGGACCATCGTCGTGCTCAACGCGCTGCAGCGGGCGCGGGTTCTCGGGGACGAGAACACCTACAGCGAAGAGGGTTCGCCTCGCGAGAACTTGCTGACCATCCTCGCGGAGGGCCCGGACTACGGGGTACACACGGTTGTGCTGACCGAGTCGGTGGAGGCGGTCGACCGGCGCCTGGGGCACGCCGGGCTGGGCCAGTTCGGCGCCCGGGTCGTCGGCCAGTGTTCGGTCGACGCGTCCCAGCGGCTGGTGGGCACCGGGGCGGCCGGGAAGCTCGGCGAGCACTACGTGATCCTGCACGAGCCGGACGACGACCGGACCGAAACGCTGCGGCTGTTCCCGCGACCCGACGAGACCTGGCGTGCGGCGGCGGCCGACGCCGCGGCCGCGCGGACGGAGACCCGATGAGCTACCAGGGGTTCGACCCGGACGAAGTCGACCGCGCGGCGCACCTGCTCGGCCAGTCGCGCGAGCACGTCCAGCAGGAGGCCAACCGGGTCCGAAGCTCCCTGCGGAACATCAACCGGTTCCACGGAAGTGCCGCCGACAAGGCGCGGGCGGCGGCGGACCAGGTGGCCAAACGGCTGGACCAGGACGCTCGTGAGCTGGAACAGCTCGCGCAGGCGCTGAAGACGCTCGCGGCGCAGGCTCGCCTGCTGAATCGGTGACCATGCGGTTCGAAGGGGATCCGGACGAGTTGCCGCCGGTCGCCGCCGCGCTGCTTCGCTACGGCGGCGAGCTGGGTCGGCACCGGAACGCCGTCGACCGTGCCTGCGCCGACCTCTCGCGAGCGGCCGACGCCGCGGTGTCGCGGCTCGAAGGGAGGCTGCGGGCGGCTCGGGCCCGGCTCGCCGCGGTCGATCCCGAGGACGGCGCCGCCCTGGCGGCGGCCCAGCGTGAGGTCGAGGAGGCGACCACGAACCGCGACACCGGTCTGGAGCAGCGTCGCCGGATCGACCAGACGGTCGCGGACCTGCGCGCGCGGTCCGGTCCCCGGTTGCTCGCGGCGGTACGGACCACCGAGCAGGGACGATCGCGGCTGCTGGTGTTCTGGCAGGCCGTCGACCGGGCGGTCTCCGCGTTCGACACGGCGGTGTCGCGGTGTCTCGGCCGGACGCCGGCTCCGATCGGCATGCCGGCCGCCGCCGGCGGGGTTTCCGGTCCGGCGATGCGGGGGGTGGTCCCTCCTCGCACGGCCACACTGCCGCCGCTCGGCCCGGGCGGACACGTGCTCGTCCCCCTCGACCTGATCGACGACTCCGACTCGTCGGTGCGGAGCGCGGCCGACTTCCAGAAGGTGAGCATGCGGGTGATGCGCGACGGCTTGCTGCGGCTCCAGACCGAGATCATCCCGGCGGTGCGGGGCGGGGAGGGTCTCGAGGCGATGCGCGAACGGGACGTGCGCACCGGCCTCGGCGGTGCGCCGGCGTCCTACGTGAGGGTGTACGAAGCGTTCTTCGGCGACACGTCGGTGAAGCTCTCCCGGAGTGCGGACGGGCGGTACACCGTCCGCAACGGGTACCACCGCATCTGGCTGGCCAAGCAGGCGGGACTCGACGTCCTGCCTGCCGATGTGGCGGAGGAACCGTGAACTTCCTGGCCGCGGTGATCACGGCGGTCGAACGCGACCACCGGACGTTCCGGGCCTCGGCCCGCTCGCTCATGGCGACCTGGCGTGACCCCCACGCCGAGCGCTTCGAACGGGAGGTCCTCGCGACGCTCGACCAAGACAGCGCGGCGGTGCTGAACGCATTGCGTGACGCGGAGAGCGCGCTCGCGCGCGCCGAACAGGCCCTGCGCGGTGCGGGGGAGTCGTTGGCTCCCTGATTCTTCGCGGCGACCTGCGCCGGTCGGCTCTCAGCGCAGAGTCGAGGCGCGCACCACCAGCTCCGGGGTGAACACGACCTGCCGGTGCTCGTGGTCCGGTTCGGACTCCGCCAGCAGCAGCTCGGCCGCCGTCCGGCCGAGCCGGCGCCGGGGCTGGCGGACCGAGGTCAGCGGGACCGCGGCCGCCGCCGCGAACTCGATGTCGTCGTACCCCACGATCGCCATGTCCTCCGGGACGCGCATGCGGAGGTTCGCGCACGTCTGCAACAGACCCAGGGCGACCAGGTCGTTGGCGCAGAACGCCGCCGTCGGGCGGATCGACGCCGGGAGGCCCGCCAGGCGCTCACCCGCGCCGCGGCCGTCCGCCACCGTCAGGGCCGTCGTCGTCAGGTCGACCAGGTGGTCCGGGCCGAGCCCGGCCTCGCGGAGCGCCTTCAACGCGCCCAGCCGGCGGTCGCAGACCTGGCCGACCGTCGTGTGGTTGCCGATGAACGTGATGCGGTCGTGGCCCTGCTCGATCAGGTGCCGGACGGCGATCTCGCCGCCGTAGACGTCGTCGACCGCGACCGAGCAGTGCGTCGTGCCGCCCGGGGTCCGGTCGACGACCACCACCGGCGTCCCGCGGTGCGCGATCTCGCCCAGCAGCGGGGCGTCCGGGTCGACCGGCGTGATGAGGATGCCCTGCACCCGCTGCTGTTCGAGGCGGCCGAGGTAGGCCGCTTCGCGCGCGGGCTGGTGGGCGCTGTTGCAGAGGAACAGCGAGAGGTCGCCCGCGTCCGCGGCGTCTTCCATGCCGGCCGCGACGTCGGTGAAGAACGGGTTGCTGCCGTCGAGCATCACGTACGCCAGCACGCGGCTGCGCCCGGCCCGCAGCTGCCGCGCGGACTCGTTGCGGACGAACCGCAGCTCGGCCATCGCGGTCTCGACCTTCGCGCGGGTGGCGGGGCTGACGCGGTCGGGCCGGTTGAGCACGTTGGACACCGTGCCGAGGGAGACGCCCGCGGCCGCGGCGACGTCCTTCATGCCCGCCGTCTTCGGCTCGGCACCGGACTCCTGAACCGTCATGGAACCCCCTCATTGAAACGTAACATCGCCACCACCAGTCCGGCCTTGAAGACGTTCGGCCACGGTTCGGTGGATTCATTGACTTGTTCTTCGCCCGCATAGTAGCGTCACCGCACCAGATTTGTGAAACCTTTCAATCCGGAGGTCGCGATGACGCGGCAGGACTCGGACCGACCGCCTCTGCTGGAGGTGCGCGGCGTGACGAAGTCGTTCGGCGCCGTCGCGGCGGTCGCCGGGGTGAGCTTCGGCCTGTACCCCGGCGAAGCCCACGCCCTCGTCGGCGAGAACGGCGCCGGCAAATCGACGATCGTGAAGATGCTCGCCGGGGTCCACAAGCCCGACGACGGCACGCTGCTGCTCGACGGGCGGCCGGTCGAGTTCGGCTCGCCGGCCGACGCGAAGGCCGCCGGCATCGCGGTGATCTACCAGGAACCGACGCTGTTCCCGGACCTTTCGGTCGCGGAGAACATCGTGATGGGCCGCCACCCGCGCAAGGGACTCGGCCGCATCGACCGGGCCGCGATCCGCGCCGAGGCCGAGCGGCTCTTCGCCCGCCTCGGCGTCCGGATCGACCCGGCCCGCCCGGCCCGCGGGCTGTCGATCGCCGACCAGCAGATCGTGGAGATCGCCAAGGCGCTCAGCGCCGACGCCCGCGTGCTGGTGATGGACGAGCCGACCGCCGCGCTGAGCCGCGTCGAGGTCGACCGGCTGTTCGGCGTCGCACGGGCGTTGCGCGAAGAAGGCGCGGCGATCATGTTCATCTCGCACCGCTTCGAGGAGATCACCGAGCTCTGCCAGCGCGTCACGATCATGCGCGACGGCAAGCACGTCTCCACCGACCTCGTCGAAGACGTCACGGTCGACGACATGGTCAAGCGCATGGTCGGCCGCGACCTCGACGCCCTGTTCCCCAAGCAGGACGTCGAACCCGGCGCGGTCGTCCTCGAGGTCGAAGGCCTGGCCCGCGAAGGCGTCTTCCGCGACATCTCCTTCTCCGTCCGCGCGGGGGAGATCGTCGCGTTCGCCGGGCTTGTCGGCTCCGGACGCTCGGAAGTCGTCCAGGCCGTCTTCGGCGTCGACGAGCGGGACGCCGGGGTCGTGAAGATCGGCGGCAAGAAGCTCAAGGCGCACTCGTCGCGGGCCGCGATGGCCGCCGGCATGGCGCTGGTCCCCGAAGACCGGCGTCAGCAGGGCCTGATCATGGACCTCTCGATCGAGCGCAACGTGACGCTGCCGCGGTCCCGCGCGCTCTCCAAGCTCGGCTTCCTGACCGGTGCGAGCGAGCGGCAGGAGGCCCGGCACTGGACCGAGCGGCTGCGCACCAAGTACCGCCGGCTCGGCGATCCCGTCGGCACGCTTTCCGGTGGCAACCAGCAGAAGGTCGTGCTGGCCAAGTGGCTCGCGATGGCGCCGAAGGTGCTGATCGTGGACGAGCCGACGCGCGGGATCGACGTCGGCACGAAGGCCGAGGTGCACCGGCTGATGTCGGCGCTCGCGGCCGAAGGCGTCGCGATCGTCATGGTCTCCTCCGAGCTGCCGGAGGTGCTCGGCATGGCCGACCGCGTGCTCGTGATGCGCGAGGGCCGGCTCGTCGCCGAGCTCCCGCGCGCCGATGCGACCGAAGACGCGGTCATGTTCGCCGCGATGGGCCAGGGAGCCGCCGCATGACCGTCACCAAGGAGGCCCCCGTGACCGGGGAACCGGCCGTCCACACGCGACAGTCGTGGGCCGCGAACGCGTTCAAGGCCCGCGAGTCCGGCATCGTCCTCGCCCTGATCGTCCTGGTGGCGTTCACCGCGACGCAGAACTCCCGGTTCCTGTCCGGGCAGAGCATCCGCGACATCCTGCTGGGGACCGCGATCCTGGCGGTGCTCGCCGTCGGGCAGGCGATCGTGATGATCACCCGCAACATCGACCTCTCCGTCGGCTCGGTGCTCGGCCTTTCCGCCTTCGCCGTCGGCTCGCTGATGCGCGACAGCCCGGGCCTGCCGGTGATCGTCGCGCTGCTGGTCGGACTCGGCGTCGGCGCGGTCTGCGGGCTGGTGAACGGCTCGCTGGTGCGCTTCGGCCAGGTGCCCGCGCTGGTCGTCACGTTGGGCACGCTCTACGCCTTCCGCGGCGTCAGCTTCTTCTGGGCGGGTGGCCAGCAGATCAACGCCGACAAGCTGCCGGCGTCCTTCCTGGACTTCGGCACCGCGTCGGTGCTCGGCGTGCCGTGGCTGGTGCTCATCGCGCTGCTGGTCCTGGTCGTCGGCGGGATCGTGCTGCGGAGCTACCCGGCCGGGCGCGAGCTGTACGCGATGGGGTCGAGCCCGCAGGCCGCGCAGCTGGCCGGCATCCGGGTCGGCCGCAACACCACCGCGGCGTTCCTGGTCAGCGGTGCGCTGGCCGGCCTGGCCGGGGTCCTGTTCGCCGCCCGGTTCGGCACCGTGGACGCGGCCGCCGGCACCGGCTACGAGCTGAACGTGGTCGCCGCGGCCGTCGTCGGCGGCGTCGCGGTGTTCGGCGGCAGCGGCTCGGTCTGGGGCGCGGGCCTCGGCGCGCTGCTGCTGACGGTCATCGGCAGCGCACTGGCCGTGCTCGACATCAACCAGTTCTGGCAGCAGGCGATCGTCGGCGCGCTGATCCTGCTGGCCATCGGGGCCGACCGGCTGGTCGCGGTCCGGGTCGCGAAAGCACTGAAGAAGAGGGATTCCCATGTCTGACCAAGGGAACCGGTTCGGCCGGCTGCTGAGCTGGGACGCCGCCGTCGTCCTGGTGACGGTCATCGTGCTGATCGTCGCCTCGGGTGCCGTCGAGAACTTCGGCACCAGCCGCAACTTCACCTTCCTGCTGCTCGACCTGCTGCCGATCGCCCTGGTCGCGCTGCCGATGACGTTCATCATCGTGACCGGCGAGATCGACCTTTCGGTGGCGAGCACGCTCGGGCTGACGTCGGCGGTGATGGGCTCGCTGTGGGACGCGGGCCTGTCGATCGAGACGATCATCCCGCTCTGCATCGCGCTCGGCGCGGTCCTCGGCGCGTTGAACGGCTTCTTCGTCACCGTGCTGAAGCTGCCATCGCTGGCCGTCACGATCGGCACCCTGGCCCTCTACCGCGGGCTCGCGTTCGTCGTGCTCGGCGACGGCGCGGTCGCCGACTTCCCGCGGGCCTACACCGGCTGGGTCACCGGCACGATCGGCGACGGCCCGATCCCGAACGTGCTCGTCCCGCTGCTCGTGGTGGCCCTGATCTTCGGGGTCGTGCTGCACGCGACCCCGATCGGCCGCGGCGTCTTCGCGGCCGGCGCGGGCGAGCAGGCGGCCCGGTTCGCCGGGATCCGCACCGGACGGCTCAAGTTCTGGCTGTACGTCGTGAGCGGCGCCGTCGCCGGGCTCGCCGGGATCCTGTGGACCCTGCGCTACTCCAGCGCCCGCGCCGACAACGGCTTCGGCCTCGAACTGGCCGTCGTGGCCGCCGTGCTGCTCGGCGGCGTGTCCATCTTCGGCGGCAAGGGCACGCTGCCCGGCGTGCTCGCCGGAGTGGTCCTGCTGGCGTCCCTGCAGAACGCCCTGCGCCTGCAGGACGTCTCGAACGAGGCGCTCAACATCGTGACCGGCGTGCTCCTCATCGTGTCGGTCCTGCTGCCCAACATCGTGTCCTCGGCCCGTACGGCGCTCCGGCGCCGGAGTCGAGCGACTGCTCCGGTATCCCCAGAAAGGTGACGAAGATGTCCCGACGGTTCCTCACCGGCGCAGTGTCGGCCGGGCTGGTGCTCGTGCTGGCCGCCTGCGGCGGCACCACCAAGGACGACAGCGGCGGCTCCGGCGCGCAGCAGTCCACGGCCACGGCGAACCCCAGCGCCGCGGCCAAGGAAGGCGTCAAGATGGCCTTCCTGCCCAAGCAGCTCAACAACCCCTACAGCGACATCGAGGTCAGCGGCGGCAAGGCGGCCCTCGGTGAGCTGAAGGGCGAGTACAAGCTCGTCGGGCCGAACGACGCGAGCGCGTCGTCGCAGGTCAGCTACATCAACACGCTGATCCAGCAGCAGCAGGACGTCATCGGCATCGCCGCGAACGACCCGAACGCCGTCTGCCCGTCGCTCAACCAGGCCCGCAGTGCCGGCATCAAGGTCGTCGCGTTCGACTCCGACGCCGCCAAGGACTGCCGCGACGTCTTCATCAACCAGGCCACCACCCAGGGCATCGGCGAGGCACTGGCCAAGCAGGCCAAGGACCTCTCCGGCGGCTCCGGCGAGATCGCGGTCCTGTCCGCGACGCCGAACGCGACCAACCAGAACGC
Organism: Amycolatopsis camponoti; assembly: GCF_902497555.1. NCBI lineage: Bacteria > Bacillati > Actinomycetota > Actinomycetes > Pseudonocardiales > Pseudonocardiaceae > Amycolatopsis > Amycolatopsis camponoti. The sequence goes on from NZ_CABVGP010000001.1 coordinate 4,094,729, forward strand.
CTGGATCGAGGTCCTCAAGAAGGAGCTCGCCAAGCCGGAGTACGCGAACATCAAGCTGGACAAGGTCGCCTACGGCAACGACGACGACCAGAAGTCGTTCCAGGAGGCCCAGGGCCTGCTGCAGTCGTTCCCGAACCTCAAGGTGATCGTCTCGCCGACGACGGTGGGCATCGCGGCCGCGGCGCGCTACGTCAGCTCGTCCAGCTACAAGGGCAAGGTCGCGGTGACCGGGCTCGGCACGCCGAACCAGATGCGCGCCTTCGTCAAGGACGGCACGGTCAAGCAGTTCGCGCTGTGGAACCCGGCCGACATCGGCTACCTCGCCGCCTACGCGGGCGTCGCCCTCAAGTCGGGCCAGATCAGCGGCAAGGAAGGTGAAACGTTCAAGGCGGGCAAGCTCGGCGACTACAAGATCGGCGCGAGCGGTGAGATCGTCCTCGGGCCGCCGACGACGTTCGACGCGAACAACATCGACAAGTTCAACTTCTGACGGTTTTCCGCGGCCGGACCGGATCGCCGCCCCGGTCCGGCCACGGAGTCCACTAAGGACGGACAGTGCCCCGATACTGCTTCTGCCTGCGGGTGAAGCCGGACCGGAAGGCCGAGTACGCGCAGCGGCACCGGGCGGTGTGGCCCGAGATGCGGCAGGCCCTGCTCGACACCGGCTGGCGCAACTACTCGCTCTTCCTGCGCGAAGACGGCCTGCTGATCGGCTACGTCGAAGCCGACGACCTCGACGCCGCGCAGGCCGCGATGGCGAAGACCGAGGTCAACGCCCGCTGGCAGGCGGAGATGGCGGAGTTCTTCACCGGCCTCGATGGCGGCCCGCCCGACGAAGGCTTTCAGCTCCTCGAAGAGGTCTTCCACCTCGAACCACCCACCGTCGCGGAAGGACAGTGATCGCCGTGGGCGACTTGACGGCCGTGAAACAGGCCCTGCGGGCCCAGCGCATCGAAACGCCGTCGTGGGCGTACGCGAATTCGGGCACCCGGTTCAAGGTGTTCCCGCAACCCGGTGTCCCGCGGACACCCGAAGAGAAGATCGCCGACGCCGCGACCGTGCACCGGTTCACCGGGGTCGCCCCGGTCGTCGCGCTGCACATCCCGTGGGACCGCGTCGACGACTACGGCGCCCTGACGGCCTACGCGCGGGACGCCGGTGTCGAGATCGGCGCGATCAACACCAACGTCTTCCAGGACGAGGACTACAAGCTCGGCTCGGTCACCAACCCCGACGCCGGCATCCGCCGCAAGGCGACCGACCACCTCCTCGAGGCCATCTCCATCATGGACGCGACGGGCTCGCGCGACCTCAAGCTGTGGTTCTCCGACGGCATCAACTACCCGGGCCAGGACGACATCCGCGACCGGCAGGACCGGCTGGCCGAGGCGTTGAAGGAGACCTACGACCGCCTCGGCGACCACCAGCGGATGCTGCTGGAGTACAAGCTCTTCGAGCCCGCCTTCTACGCCACCGACGTCCCGGACTGGGGCACGTCCTACGCGCACTGCATCGAGCTGGGGGAGAAGGCGACGGTGTGCATCGACACCGGCCACCACGCCCCGGGCACGAACATCGAGTTCATCGTCGCGTTCCTGCTGCGCGCGGGGAAGCTGGGCGCGTTCGATTTCAACTCGCGCTTCTACGCCGACGACGACCTGATGGTCGGGGCGGCGGACCCGTTCCAGCTGTTCCGGATCATGTACGAGATCGTCCGCGGCGACGCCCTCGACCCGGCGTACGGGATCGCGTTCATGCTCGACCAGTGCCACAACATCGAGGCCAAGATCCCGGCGATCATCCGGTCGGTGATGAACGTCCAGGAGGCCACGGCCAAGGCGCTGCTCGTCGACCGCCCGGTGCTGCGCACCGCCCAGCAGGCGGGTGACGTCCTCGCGGCCAACGCCGTGCTGATGGACGCCTACAACACCGACGTCCGGCCGCTGCTGGCCGAGCTGCGCGAGGACTCCGGGCTCGACCCGGACCCCGTCGCGGCCTACCACCGCAGCGGGTACCAGGAGCAGATCGTGGCCGAGCGCGCCGGCGGCACGCAGGCCGGATGGGGAGCATGAGCATGACGGTGCCGGAGCAGCTCATCGCGCGCAGCAACGCGCTCGGGGCCGACCCGCGCAACACCAACTACGCCGGCGGCAACACCTCGGCCAAGGGTGCCGTCACCGACCCGGTGACCGGCGTGCCGGCGGAGGTGCTGTGGGTCAAGGGATCCGGTGGCGACCTCGGCACGCTCAAGGAGTCCGGGCTGGCCGTGCTGCGGCTGGACCGGCTGCGGTCGCTGGTGGACGTCTACCCGGGCGTCGAGCGCGAGGACGAGATGGTCGCGGCGTTCGACTACTGCCTGCACGGCCGCGGCGGTGCGGCGCCGTCGATCGACACGGCGATGCACGGCCTGGTCGAGGCTCCGCACGTCGACCACCTGCACCCGGACTCCGGCATCGCCCTGGCCACCGCGGCCGATGGTGCCGCGCTGACGAAGGAGTGCTTCGGCGACCGCGTCGCGTGGGTGGACTGGCGGCGGCCCGGCTTCCAGCTCGGCCTCGACATCGCCGCGGTCAAGGCCGCGAACCCGCAGGCCATCGGCGTGATCCTCGGCGGGCACGGCATCACGGCGTGGGGCGCGACCTCGGAGGAGTGCGAGCGGAACTCCCTCGACATCATCCGGACCGCCGAGGAGTTCCTCGCTTCGCGCGGGATCGCCGAGCCGTTCGGACCGGTCGTCCCCGGATTCGAGGCGCTCCCGGAAGCTGAACGGCACGCCCGCGCGGCGGCTTTGGCCCCGGTGGTCCGCGGGCTGGCCTCGACCGACCAGCGCGTCGTCGGGCACTACACCGACAGCGACGTCGTGCTGGAGTTCCTCTCGCGGGAGAAGCTGCAGCCTCTGGCCGCGCTGGGGACGTCGTGCCCTGACCACTTCCTCCGCACCAAGGTCCGCCCGCTCGTCGTGGACCTGCCCAGCTCGGCACCTGTCGAGGACGTCGTCGCACGGCTGAAGGAACTGCACGCCGAGTACCGCGACGAGTACCGCGCCTACTACGAGCGGCACGCCGTCGCCGATTCGCCCGCGATGCGCGGTGCCGACCCGGCGATCGTGCTCGTCCCCGGCGTCGGCATGTTCTCCTTCGGCAAGGACAAGCAGACCGCGCGCGTGGCGGGTGAGTTCTACGTCAACGCGATCAACGTCATGCGGGGCGCCGAAGCGGTCTCCACCTACGCCCCGATCGCCGAAAGCGAGAAGTTCCGGATCGAGTACTGGGCGCTGGAAGAGGCGAAGCTGCAGCGGATGCCGAAGCCGAAGCCCCTCGCCGGGCGGATCGCGCTGGTGACCGGGGCGGGGTCGGGCATCGGCAAGGCCATCGCGGTGCGGCTCGCCGCCGAGGGTGCCTGCGTCGCGATCGCCGACCTGAACGGCGACGCCGCGGCCGAAGTCGCCGGGGAGATCGGTGGTGTCGCGGTGACCGCCGACGTCACCGACGCGGCCGCCGTGCAGGCCGCGGTGGACGCCACCGTGCTCGCCTTCGGCGGCATCGACCTGGTCGTCAACAACGCCGGGCTGTCCATCTCGAAGCCGCTGCTGGAGACGACCGAACGCGACTGGGACCTGCAGCACGACGTGATGGCCAAGGGCTCGTTCCTGGTCGCGCGCGCGGCGGCGAAGGCGATGATCGACCAGGGCATCGGCGGCGACATCGTGTACATCTCGTCGAAGAACTCGGTGTTCGCCGGTCCGAACAACGTCGCTTACGGGGCCGCGAAGGCCGACCAGGCCCACCAGGTCCGGCTGCTGGCCGCCGAACTGGGCGCCCACGGCATCCGCGTCAACGGCGTCAACCCCGACGGCGTCGTCCAGGGCTCCGGCATCTTCGCCGGCGGCTGGGGCGCCCAGCGCGCCGCCGTCTACGGCGTCGAGGAGGCGAAGCTCGGTGAGTTCTACGCCCAGCGGACCATCCTGAAGCGCGAGGTGCTGCCCGAGCACGTCGCGGCCGCCGTGTTCGCCCTGACCGGCGGCGACCTCACCCACACCACCGGCCTGCACGTGCCGGTGGACGCCGGGGTGGCCGCCGCGTTCCTGCGCTGAAGGAGTTCCGATGACCCTCGACCGCATCACGCCGCGCAAGACCCGCGTCGGGCTCGTCTCGGGCGGGCTCGGCGCGTACTGGCCGCAGTTCCCTTCGCTGTTGCCGCAGCTGGAAGCTTCGGCCCGGCGCGTCGCCGAACGATTGTCCGAAATGGACTGCGAGATCGTCGACGCCGGGTTCGTCTCCGACGCGACCGAAGGTGCGGCCGCGGCGGAGAAGCTGCGGGTTGCCGGGTGCGACCTGATCGTCGGGTTCCTGACGACGTACCTGACGTCCAGCATGCTGGCGCCGGTCGCGCAGCGTTCGGGCGCGCCGGTACTGCTGCTCAACCTGCAGCCGACCGAGGCGATGGACCACGAGTCCTTCGACACCGGCGCGTGGCTGGCCTACTGCGGGGCCTGCCCGCTGCCGGAGATGGCCAACACGTTCCGCCGCGTCGGCGTCGAGTTCCGGTCGGTCTCCGGGTACCTGGAGGACGAGCGGGCCTGGACGCGGATCGAACGCTGGATCAAGGCGGCCGGCGTCCGCGCGGCGTTGCGGCACGGCCGGCACGGCCTGCTCGGACACCTCTACCCGGGGATGATGGACGTCTCGACCGACCCGACGCTCGTCTCGGGCCAGCTCGGCGGGCACGTCGAGATCCTGGAGGTCGACGACCTGCGGGTGCGCGTCGAGAAGGTCACCGACGACGAGACCGCTGCCCGGGTCGCCCTGGCCCGTGACGTGTTCACTGTGGACGATTCCGTCGTGGACGAAGACTTCGCCTGGGGCGCGCGGGTTTCGGTGGCGCTCGACCGGCTGGTGGAGGACTTCTCCCTCGACTCGCTGGCCTACTACCACCGGGGTCTCGACGGCGAGACGCACGAGCGCGTCGGCGCCGGGTTCATCCTCGGCGCGTCGCTGCTCACCGCCCGCGGCATCCCGGCGGTCGGCGAGTACGAGCTGCGGACGTCCCTGGCCATGCTGATCATGGACCGGCTCGGCGCGGGCGGCTCGTTCACCGAGCTGCAGGCGCTGAACTTCCGCGACAACGTCGTCGAGATGGGCCACGACGGGCCGGCCCACCTCGGCATCAGCGCGCGCAAGCCGCTGCTGCGCGGCCTCGGCGTGTACCACGGCAAGCGGGGCTGGGGCGTGTCGGTTGAGTTCGACGTCAAGCCCGGGCCGGTGACGCTCTGCGGGCTCGGGCAGGCGCGCGACGGGACGTTCACGCTCATCGCGTCCGAGGGCACGGTCGTGCCCGGGCCGCTGCTACGGATCGGGAACACGACGTCCCGCGTCGACTTCGGGTGCGACCCGGGGGAGTGGACCGACGCGTGGTCGGCCAGCGGCATCGCCCACCACTGGGCGCTCGGCACCGGCCACCGGGTCGCCGAGCTGACGGCCGTCGCGGACCTGCTCGGGCTGGACCTGACCGTGGTGCGTCCGTGAGGCGAGTCGCGGCCGTCGACCTCGGCGCGTCCAGCGGGCGGGTGATGGCCGGGACCGTCGGGCCGTCGGTGCTGGCCGTAGAGGAGGTGCGGCGGTTCCCGAACGGCGGGGTCCGGGCCGGACCGGTGCTGTACTGGGACATCCTGGGGCTCTATCGCGAGACCCTGGCCGGGATCCGCGAAGCCGGTCGCTTGGACGGCGTCGGGATCGACTCGTGGGCGGTCGACTACGGGCTCCTGGACGAGCGGGGCGCGCTGCTCGGCAACCCCGTCCACTACCGCGACTCGCGGACCGACGGGATCACCGTGCCGGTGCCCGACCGGGAGCTCTACGACGTCACCGGGTTGCAGCAGCTGCCGTTCAACACGCTGTACCAGCTGGTGGCCGAAGGCGACCGGCTCGACGCGGCGGCGACCATGCTGCTCATTCCGGACCTGCTGAACTACTGGCTCACGGGCGAGATCGGGGCTGAGCGGACGAACGCGTCGACCACGCAGCTCTACGACGTGCGCGCGCGGACCTGGGCTCTTTCGCTGGCGTCGCGAGTCGGGATCCCGCCCCGGCTGCTCCCGCCGTTGCGGGACCCGGGCACGGTCGTGGGCCAGGCCCGCGAACTGTCCGGCGTACCCGTGGTCGCCGTCGGCTCGCACGACACGGCGTCCGCGGTGGTCGCCGTGCCCGCGTCGCCGGGGACGAACTTCGCCTACATCTCCTCGGGGACGTGGTCACTGGCGGGCCTGGAACTGCCCGCGCCGGAGTTGAGCGACGCGGCGCTGGCCGCGAACTTCACCAACGAAGGCGGTGTCGACGGCACCATTCGCTTCCTGCGCAACGTGATGGGTCTCTGGGTGCTGTCCGAGACGCTGCGGACGTGGTCCACTTCGGACCTTTCCGGTCTGCTCACGGCGGCGGCCGCCTCGCCCGCGTTGGCGGCGGTGGTGGACATCGACGCGCCCGGGTTCCTGCCACCGGGCGACATGCCGGCGCGGCTCGCCGCGGCATGCGGGGCGACCGGCCAGCGCCCACCCGGTACGCGGGCCGAGGTGGTCCGGTGCATCTTGGACAGCCTGGCGCTGGCGTACCGCCGCACCCTCCGCCAGGCGGCCTCGCTGACCGGCCGCACGATCGACGTGGTCCACATCGTCGGCGGCGGAGCGCGGAACGAACTGCTGTGCCAGTTGACGGCGGACGCGTGTGGGGTGCCGGTGCTGGCGGGCCCGGGCGAGGCAGCGGCGCTGGGGAACGTACTGGTACAGGCCCGTGCGTTGGGGGAGGAGGACCTCCCGGATCTGGCGGCCATGCGGGCGCTGGTGCGGGAGACGCAGGAAGTCCGCCGCTACGAGCCCTCGGGTGCCGGCGACTGGGACGCGGCCGAGGCCCGGCTCGGGTCCTGAACGTTCTGTCCGCTGTGCCGGTCACCGGACAGACCTGCGCGGAAGTCTCCTCATCCCGGCCCTTTCCGGGCACACTCCCGGCAGCACGGTTGCGGGCCCGAGCGGCCCGCGGCGAGCCTGAGCACGGATCCCGGACCCGACCCGAGGGAGTGCCGCGATGGCGCACCGAACTCCGATCGCCGCGGCTGCCGCCTGCGCGCTGGCCCTGAGCTTCCCGGGAACAGCCGCCGCCGATCCGCCGAGCGCCCTGCCCGGCAACGCCACCGACTTCGAGAAGACCTTCCAGCCCGCCTTCGACTACGACAAGGACGGCTGTTACCCGACCCCGGCCATCGGCCCGGACGGCACCATCGCGCCCGGCCTCTCCCTCGGCGGCGACACCAACGGCCACTGCCGGGACTCCTGGGACCTCGACAACACGAACTCGTACTCGCGGCAGAAGTGCAACAACGGCTGGTGTGCCGTGATGTTCACCCTGTACTTCGAGAAGGACCAGGCCTCCCTCGGCCCGGGCAGCGCCGGGCACCGCCACGACTGGGAGCACGTCGTCGTCTGGGTCAAGGACAACCGGGTCGAGTACGTCGCGACGTCCCAGCACGGCGGCTTCGCGATCCACGACCGCGCGAGCATGCGTTTCGAGGGCACGCACGCGAAGGTCGTCTACCACAAGGACGGCGGTTCGACGCACTGCTTCCGCGCCGCCAACGGCAACGACGACCCGCCGGAGAACCACAAGGGCACCTGGCAGTACCCGACGCTCGTCGGCTGGGACGGCTACCCGTCCGGGATCCGCGACAAGCTCGTGGCGGCGAACTTCGGCAGCGCCACCTTCGGCATCAAGGACGACCAGTTCAACGGCAACCTCGGCAAGGCCAAGCCGTCCGGGATCCCGTTCGACGTGAACGCCTAGAGCCAGCCGCGTTCGTCCGCGATCCGCACCGCCTCGACGCGGTTTCGCGCGCCGGTCTTGGTGATCGCCGCGGAGACGTAGTTGCGGACCGTGCCTTCGGACAGATACAGCCGGGACGCGATCTCGGCGACCGTCGCGCCGGTCCGGGCGGTGATCAGGACGTCCCGTTCCCGCGCGGTGAGGGGTGACTCGCCCGCGGCCAGCGTGGCCACCGCCAGCGCCGGATCCACCACGCGCTCCCCGGTCCGCACGCGGCGGATCGCGTCGGCCAGCACGTCGGCGGGGGCGTCCTTCACCACGAACCCGGCCGCACCCGCGTCCATCGCGCGGCGCAGGTAGCCGGCGCGCCCGAACGTCGTGAGCATGACGACGCGGCAGTCCGGGACCTGCGCGGCGAGCACCGCCGCGGCCGCGAGCCCGTCGAGCCCGGGCATCTCGATGTCCAGCAGGGCGACGTCCGGCCGGTGCTCCCGGGCCGCGGCGACGACCTCGTCGCCGCGGCCGACCGACGCCACCACCTCGAAGTCGTCCTCCAGCGCGAGCAGCGCGCACAGCGCCTGGCGGACGAGCTCCTGGTCGTCGGCGAGCAGCAGGCGGATGGTCACAGCGTCACCCGCAGCCGCCAGCCCCGCGGCCGGACAGGGCCGGCCCGGAACTGCCCGCCGGCGGCCTTGACGCGCTCGCGGAGCCCGGCCAGCCCGGAGCCCTCCTCGGGACTACCGCCCACTCCGTCATCGACAACCTCCACAGTGGACTCGGTCACCGTGACCGCGCACCGCGTCGCGCGCGCGTGCCGGGCCACGTTGGTGAGCCCTTCGCGGACGACCCACCCGAACAGCTCCCGCCGGGCCGGGTCCACGACGTCGGCCGCGGTCGGCAGGTCGGCGGTGACGCCGCACGCGCGCAGCAGCTCGCGGCCGCGGGCGAGCTCGCCGGCGAGCGTGACGTCCCGGTAGCCCGACACGGCCGCGCGCACGTCGGTCAGCGCCTGGCGGGCGAGGTTCTCGACCGCGGCGATCTCCTCGCCCGCGCGGGCGCCGTCGGCGTCGAGGAGCCGCCGGGCCAGGGTGCTCTTGACCGTGATCGCGGTCAGCGAGTGGCCGAGCAGGTCGTGCAGGTCGCGGGCGATCCGGGTCCGCTCGGCCTCGGACGCCAGGCGGGCGACCTCGGCCCGGGCTTCGACGAGCGCGGCGTTGGCCCGGACGGCTTCGGCGAAGGCGTAGACCACGAGCACGGTGAACACGAGCGCGACCGCCTGCGTCCACCCCGCGGTGTCCCACGCCACCCACGGCACCACCAGCGCCGCGAGCGCGGCGAGCACCACGAGCGCACCGGAGTACCGCGGTAGCCGGGGCACGGCGAGGGACACGACGACCGTGGCGAGGAAGAACGCCTCGGCGTGGGCGAAGGGGAGCGCGGCGGCGAACAGCACGGCCAACACTCCCAGGAGTGGCCAGAACCGGCGCGGCGCCCGCTGCGCCGCGGCGCGGGCGGTGAGGCCGTAACAGCCGACGAAGACGGCGACGAGCACGCAGCCGGCGACCGCGGCGTGGCCGGTCGAGTGCTGCAGCACGCCGGGCACGGTGACCGCGGGGTAGACGAGCATGCCCGCGTCGAGCACCATCACCCGCCAGCCGCGCACCCAGCGCTGCACGTCGGCCGGTTCCGTCCTGTCCACCACCGGAACGCTACCGGGCCCGCGCCCGGCGGCCGTTGACCAGCACGGTGACCCCGAGCAGGAGCAGCCCGCAGACGGCCTGCTCGATCCGCAGCCACAGCGGGAACAGGCCGGGCAGCGCGACGATGACGACGATCGCCACGAGCATCACCGCCGAGACGATCCGCAGTCTCAGCAGCCCCTTCCGCGATCCGCGGGCCGCACTGCGGGCGAAGGCCAGCGTCAGCAGCGAGCTGGCGACGACGAGGGTGGCGCGCACCCAGACCGCGTCGGTCACCATCGCGTGGTCGTTCCGGAACAGGACGATCACCAGGAGCGTGAGCACGGAAAGCGTGGCGTAGCCGCCGGTGACCAGCAGGACCGGCCGGAAGACGGCGGGTCCGGTTCGAGTCGTGGTCATGCCGGAAATGCTCGTCGCGCGGGGTGTCCGGGCGGCAGTGCCGTCCTTCAGCGGACGCTCATGACATTTGTCATCGGCATGTCCTGGGCAAAGAGCTGGGAGAGCGCTCTCACGGCGTGCTACAAAGAGGGGGTGACGACGCATCCGCCTCCGGCGCCGCCGACCCTGGAGGACGTCGCGCGGGTCGCCGGCGTTTCGCGGGCCACGGTGTCCCGCGTGGTCAACAGCGTGCGCAACGTCGACCCGAAGCTGCGCGAGACCGTCGAACGCGCCATCGCCACCACCGGCTACGTCCCGAACCGCGCGGCCCGGTCGCTGGTCACGCGCCGCACCGGCGGGATCGCGCTGGTGGTGTCCGAGCCGGAGCGGCACGTCGAAGCGTTCACCGGCGGCGTGTTCGGCGACCCGTTCTTCGGCCGGGTGGTCGAAGGCGTGGTCGCGCACCTGCGTCCGCAGGGGCTGCACCCGCTGCTGATGCTCGTCGACAGCGACGAAGAGCGGGAGAAGCTCGTGCCGAAGCTGCGGCAGGAGCAGGTGAGCGGGGTGCTGCTGATCTCGCTGCACCCGGCGGAGGACCCGCTGCCACGGATGCTGACCGACGCGGGCGTCCCGACGGCGCTGTTCGCCCGGCCCGGCCGCCCGGCGCCGGTGAGCTACGTCGACGTCGCCCACCAGGACGGCGCCCGGCTCGCGGCCGACCGGCTGGTCGAGCGCGGGTGCCACCGGGTCGCGACGATCGCGGGCCCGGCGGGGACACCGGCCGGCCAGGACCGCCTGGCCGGCTTCCGCGACGCGATGGCGCGGCACGGCCACGCGTACGTGGCGGTCGCCGAGGGCGACTTCACCGAGCACGGCGGCGAACGCGCGATGGAGCGGCTCCTGGCCGAGGACCCCGCGCTGGACGGGCTGTTCGTGGCCAACGACCTGATGGCGTACGGCGCGCTGACGGTGCTGCGCGAAGCGGGCCGGCGGGTTCCGGACGACGTCGCGGTGATCGGCTTCGACGACAGCCGGGTGGCCCTGAGCTGCCGCCCCCGGCTCACGACGGTCCGCCAGCCCGTGGAGGAGATGGGCGCGGCGATGGCCCGGATGGTCCTGGACCGGATGGCCGACCCGGCGGGGCGCGCGGAGTCGGTCATCTTCGACGCCGAGCTGGTGGTCCGCGACTCGGCCTGAGCGCGTCCGGTACTCCGCTCGCGTGGCCTGCCGGGCAAGAACGGCGACCTGTCCGGACAGTTCCGCTCACTGGTATGGACATCCCGCCACTCGCTGTGCTCAGATCGGAACCGCCTTTCCAACGTTGTAAAAGTGGTGGTCCCCTTCTGGAACGGAGTTCCGCCGTGCGGACGAGAGCAGCGAGAACACTCCATCTGGCGAGCGTGCTGGCGGTCGCCGCGGCCGTCGTGACCGTCGTGGCGCCGGCCGACGCCGGAGCGGCGGCACGGCAGACCGTCACCGCCGGCAACGCGCGTTTCCAGGTCCTTTCCCCGACGCTGATCCGCACGGAGTACGCGGGTGACGGCCGCTTCACCGACGCCGCCACCTTCAACGCCGTCGGCCGCGGCTCGTTCACGCCCCCGTCGTTCACGTCGACGACGGCGAACGGCGTGCTGACGATCCGCACGAGCGCGACGACGCTGACCTACAAGCTGGACTCGGGCCCGTTCGACTCCGGGAACCTCCAGATCCGCGAGAACGCCGGCGCGACGCCGGTGACCGCGGCGCCGTGGCGGCACCTGACCTGCGCGACCGGCGCGCTGTGCGAGGCCGAAGACCTCACCGCCGACGGGCTGGGCGTCGCGACCGACCACACCGGCTACACCGGCGAGGGCTTCATCGCCGGGTTCGAAAGCCCCGGCACCTCGGCCACCGCCGACGTGTCCGCCGCCGCGGCCGGGACGTACAACGTCACCGTCCGGTTCGCCAACGGCGTCGGCGGCGACGGCCAGCACGTCACGCGCACGCTCAGCGTGTCCGTCGACGGCGGCGCCGCGCAGAAGCTCAGCCTGCCCGCGACGGCCGACTGGAACAGCTGGACCACCGCGTCGGTGCCGGTGACCCTCACCGCCGGACGCCACAACCTCCGTCTCGAGCGGACCGCGACGGACTCCGGCAACGTCAACGTCGACGCCCTCGCGGTGCTGCCGGCCGGCGCGTCCTTCCCGCCCGCGTCGGCTCGTGCGTTCACCGGCTGCGCCGTCGATGTCAGCTGTGAAGCCGAGTCCGGCCTCCGTGCGGGTTCGGCCGTGGTCGCGACCGACCACGCCGGGTACGCCGGCCGCGGGTTCGTCGCCGAGCTCAACCGCGGCTCGTCGCTGACCCACCGCGTCGTGGCGGTCCCGTCCGCCGGCACTTACCAGCTGGCCGTCCGCTACGCCAACGGCGTCGGCGGCGACGGCCTGCACCAGACGCGGACGGCCACGGTCGTCGCGTCCGGCGTCACGCGCACGCTGTCCATGCCGGCCACCGCGAACTGGGACACCTGGGGGAGCGCGTCGGTCCCGGTCGACCTCAAGGCCGGCACGAACGACGTCGTCCTCGGCTGCCCGGACGACGCCAGCTGCCACGTCAACATCGACACGGTCGCGGTCACCCGGACCGGCGCGGCCGTACCGCAGCCGCACCTGACGCTCGGTGGCTACCGGCGCGGCCTCGACGGCGTCAACGGCGACAACGGCACGCCGTCGCTCACCGAAGGGCTGCTGCACCAGGACGGCTGGTACCTGCTCGACGACACCTCTTCCGCGCTGTACGACACCGCCGCCGGCAAGGTGACGCAGCGGCCGTCGCACGGCGGGAACCCCTACCAGGACGGCTACGCCTTCACCTTCGGCCACGACTACAAGGCGGGCCTGCGGGACCTGGCGACCCTGACCGGGCCGTCGGAGCTGCTGCCGCGCTGGGCCTACGGCGTCTGGTACTCGGAGTACATCGACCGCACCGCGGCCGACTACCGCGACAAGATCCTGCCGAAGTTCCGCGGTGAAGGCGTGCCGCTGGACGTCCTGGTGACCGACACCGACTTCAAGGCGCCGGACACGTGGAACGGCTGGCAGTTCGACACGAACAAGTTCCCCGACCCGGCCGGGTTCTTCGCCTGGTCGAAGTCCCAGGGCCTGCACAACACCCTGAACATCCACCCGAGCATCATGGGTTCGGACCCGCAGTTCGCCCGCGCGCAGGCCACGGCGAAGGGCAAGCTGGCGAAGTCCGGGTGCGGCACCGACTGCTACGTCTTCGACTGGGGCGACCCCGACCAGCTCAAGGCGTACCTGGACCTGCACGGCCAGATGATGAGCCAGGGCAACGACTTCTGGTGGCTCGACTGGTGCTGCGACGCGGCGAAGTCCAGCCTGCCGGGCGTCACGCCGGACGCGTGGATCAACCAGAAGTACGCCGACCTGTCCGCGCCGGCGATCGGGCGGGGCTTCGCGACATCGCGGGCGTACGGCTCGCTGCAGGCCGGCGGCTACGGCGGCCCGGTCGGGCTGCCGACGGGACCGTGGGCCGACAAGCGCAGCACCGTCCACTTCACCGGTGACACGTCGTCGACCTGGGGCACGCTGCGGATGGAGGTCGGGATCACCCCGGCCGAGTCGGCCGCGACCGGCCTGTCGCCGATCAGCCACGACATCGGCGGCCACAACGACACGACCGGCCTGCGCGGCAGCGAGACCTACACCTCGGGCGGGCAGCAGCACCAGACGTTCAAGCTGCCCGACGACCTGTACGCGCGGTGGGTCCAGCTCGGCGCGTTCCAGCCGATCGACCGGCTGCACAGCAACCACAGCGACCGGTTGCCGTGGCAGTACGGCGACGCGGCGAAGGCGTCGGCGACGAAGTTCCTGAACCTGCGCGAGAACCTGGTGCCCTACACCTACACGCTGGCGCAGCAGGCGGCGACGACGGGCGTGCCGGTGGTCCGGCCGACGTACGTGGAGTACCCGGACGAGCCGGCGGCGTACACCGCGGCGGCGAGCGAGTACTTCTACGGGCCGGACATGCTGGTCGCGCCGGTGACGTCGCCGGGGACCTCGGCGACGACGTCGGTCTGGTTCCCGCCGGGCCAGTGGACGGACTACTTCAGCGGCAAGTCCTACGCCGGCGGCACGACGCAGCAGGTCACGTCGGACCTTGGCACGATGCCGGTGTTCATGCGGGCGGGCAGCGTCGCGGTGACCCGGACGGCGGACGTCCCCAACGACGTCCAGAGTCCGCTGGACAAGGCGACGGTGACGGTGGCGCCGGGCGCGTCGGGTTCGTTCTCGCTGTACGAGGACAACGGGACTTCGTCGAAGCAGAGCTCGACGACCTGCATCTCGTACACCGAGCGGCGCGGCGTCCACACGCTCACGGTCGAACCGACCCGGGGCCGGTCCCAGGTCGCTTCGCGCGAGTGGACCGTCAAGTTCCTCGGCGTGACGGCGGCGCCGTCCCGGGTGAAGGTCGGCGCAGGCTGGGCGCCGTCGCAGAGCTGGAAGTGGGACGCGGCAACGCAGACGCTGACGGTGACGGCCCACGGCGGGCGAGGACCGGTGACGGTCACGTACTGAGACTCCGGCGGGCGGAGCCGGTGAAATGCCGTCGAGGCCACCACGTGGGGTGGTGGCCTCGACGGCGCCGGCTCGGCCACCGTGTGGGATCGGTGACCCTCCACGACCCGAGCCGCGCGTACTCGACGCGCGGCTCGAGCCGTTGCTTCGTCGCCGGGTCAATCGAGCCCGGTCAGTACTTTCTCCTGTCGCGTTCCTTCGGCGCCGACTTCACCGGCCAGCTCGCGAGTCCCCGCCTCGGCGCCCGAGTTCCGCTCACCTTCGGCCAGCACCACCAGCTGCGCGGCATGGGCCCGCAGCAGCGCGACCAGCCGCCGGTCGAACTCGGCACCGCTGCCGGTCCGCAACGCCACCAGATCGGCGGCGGTGACCATCCCCGGCATCCGATGTCCACTGTGGACATCGGACGTCGGCAGCCCGGCCCGGTCACGAGCCGCCTTCAGCCGCGTCAGCAACCGGTCCGACGGCGCCGCGACCGAGTCCGCGGCCGAGCGCACGGCCGGGTCCGCCGCGCGGGAGGGAGCCAGCCGGGCCGCCGACAGGGCGTTCTCCGTCATAGGCACCACCAGCTCCAGCCACGCGACGTCCGTCGGGTTGAACGGCGAGGCGGGGCCGGCGGTGGGGGCGGGGCCGGTGGTGGCGCACCCGCCCATGGACATCGCCACCACCGCCCCCACCAGGAACGGCCGTCTCACGGACGGCCGGGCAGCCGGTAGTTCGGCCCGAGCACGGTGCCCCGGTCCGGCTTGTACAGGTCGAACCCGCGCGGATCGCACTGGAGGCCGCCGTTGATGCAGTGCGTGACCAGCGCGGCGAGGGTCGGCGGGTCCCACGCGTTGAAGAAGTCGTAGTGCCACGAGTACCCGCGCCCGCTGGCCAGGTGCACGCCGGACATGTCGCCGCTCACCGGGAACGCCATCTTGAACTCGAGCATCGGCACCGGCACCGGGTGATCGCCGGGGCACGTCAGCGTCGTCCGGTCCGGGTACGCCATGTGGCTCTTGTGGTCGGCCGAGTCCAGGTGGACGCCGTCCCAGCAGCTCGGCGCCTGGTACCTGATGTTCAGCTGGCTACCCGGCGTGCACTGCACCGGGATGTCCCAGTTGTGGAAGCTGTCCCCGCACTCCCAGCCCTCGATGGCGCCGGGGGCGTGCTGGAACTCGTCCTGCGTCGCCGTCACGCTCCCGGCGACGTACCGCAGGCCGGGCGGGAACGGCACGACCTTCGTGTAGTCGAGGATGCCGGACTTGTAGTAGACGACCTGCGCGAAGTTCGGCAGCACCACCTGGTTCCCGTTGTAGACGGTCGGGAACCAGTACGCGGACAGGTCGTCCGGCGCCAGGCAGGTGGTGTTGCCGACGCCCGAGTTCTGCAGCGACTGCAGGGTCGTGGCCGCGTTGGTGGTCTTGTTGCCGATGAACGTGTGGTCGTGCGACGCGCCGGGCAGCCCGGGGAAGACGATCGGGTCGTCCGGCTGGTGGTGGCTGGGGGAGCAGTTGACCTGGAACTCGTGGTGGGTCACCAGGTCGTCGGCCCCGGCGGGCGACCAGGTGGCCGCGGTCAGGAAGGCGCCTGCCAGCACGGTGGCGGCGGTGCAGGCGAGGAGCGCGGCTTTCGTTGCCAAGGGTCCTCCACGGTGAGGTGCCAAGGAATGGGAGAGCGCTCTCCCACAGCATGCGCACCGGCCCGCCGCCGTGTCAAGGAGCACCCGGATCCACCACCGGACAGGCATTGTCCGATTCCCGGCCGGGATCTTGACAACGCCGGGGGCGGTGACGAACCATCGGACGCGCCGGAGAGCGCTCTCCAATCTCCGTCCCCTGTCGTACGGGAGTCATCGTGGACCGACCGTCGCTCCTCCGTGCCGTTCCGGCGCTGGTGGCCCTGCTGGTGCTGGGCCTGCTCGCCGGCCCCTCCCCGGCGCACGCCGCCACCCTGCTTTCCCAAGGCAGACCCGCGACGGCGTCGAGCAGCGAAGGCGCGGGAACTCCGGCGCCGGCAGCCGTCGACGGTGACGCCGGCACCCGCTGGGCGAGCGCCTGGAGCGACCCGCAGTGGCTGCAGGTCGACCTCGGCGCGTCCGCGGACATCAGCCAGGTCACGCTGAACTGGGAAGCCGCCTACGCGACGGCCTACGAAATCCAGGTTTCGGACACGGCCGCGTCTTGGCAGACTGTATACAGCACGACGACCGCGACCGGCGGCGTCCAGAACCTCGCGGTCAGCGGACACGGCCGGTACGTGCGCTTCTACGGCACCCACCGCGTCGGCGGCTACGGCTACTCGCTCTGGGAGTTCCAGGTCAGCGGCACGCCGGGTACGTCCGCACCGGGCGGCCCCGGTGTCACGAAGGTGACCGGCAGCCAAGGCAACTGGCAGCTGAGCGTCGACGGCGCGCCGTGGACCGTGAAGGGCCTGACCTGGGGTCCGCCGGTCAGCGAAGCGTCGGCGCGGATGCCCGAGCTGCACGCGATCGGCGTCAACACCGTCCGCACGTGGGGCACCGACGGCAGCAGTCAGCCGCTGTTCGACGCCGCCGCGGCCAACGGGATCAAGGTCGTCGCCGGATTCTGGCTGCAACCCGGCGGCGGCCCGGGCAGCGGCGGCTGCGTCGACTACACGACGGATACTGCCTACAAAAACACGATGCTGGCTGAGATCCAGAAATGGGTTACCGCATACAAGGCCCACCCCGGCGTGCTGATGTGGAACGTCGGCAACGAGTCGATCCTCGGCATGCAGAACTGCTACTCCGGCACGCTGCTGGAGCAGAACCGGATCGCCTACACCCGCTTCGTCGACCAGGCCGCGCAGGCGATCCACGCCATCGACGCGAACCACCCCGTCACCTCGACCGACGCCTGGACCGGCGCGTGGCCGTACTACAAGGCGTACGCGCCGAACCTCGACCTCTACTCGGTGAACTCGTACGCCCAGGTCTGCCAGGTCAAGCAGGACTGGATCAGCGGCGGCTACACGAAGCCGTACATCATCACCGAGACCGGCCCGGCCGGCGAGTGGGAGGTGCCGAACGACGCGAACGGCGTCCCCGCCGAGCCGACCGACCAGCAGAAGCGCGACGGGTACGTCAACGCGTGGAACTGCGTCCTGGCCCACCCCGGCGTGGCGCTGGGCGCGACGCTCTTCCACTACGGCACCGAGGGCGACTTCGGCGGCGTCTGGTTCAACATCACCACGGGCAACGAGAAGCGGCTCGCCTGGTACGCCGTCCGCCGGATCTACAGCGGACAGACGGGCGGCAACACCCCGCCGGTGATCTCGTCGATGAACCTCAGCCGGACCACCGACGTCCCGGCGGGCGGCACGTTCACCCTGACGGCCGGAGTGTCCGATCCGGACGGTGACCCGATCAGCTACACCATGGGCTACAACAGCAAGTACATCAACGACGCGGCCGGCCTGATCCCGGCGCAGTTCACCGGCACCGGGACGTTCACCGTCACGGCGCCGCAGCAGCTGGGCGTCTGGAAGATCTACCTGTACGCCCGGGACGGCCACGGCAACGTCGGCATCGAGACGCGTTCGCTGCGCGTGGTCGCCCCGCCGGTGCCGGGCACGAACCTGGCCCGCGGCGCGGCGACCACGGCGTCGACCTACCAGGCCGACGGCCCCGGGGCGCCCTACCCGCCGCAGGCCGCGACGGACGGGAACACCGCCACCCGCTGGGCGAGCGCGTGGGCCGACCCGCAGTGGTTGCAGGTCGACCTGGGCAGCCGGCAGGCGTTCGACCACGTCCAGCTGGTGTGGGAGTCGGCCTTCGGGAAGGCCTACGAGATCCAGGTCAGCGACGACGCGGCGAACTGGCGGTCGGTGTACGCGACGACGTCGGGCGACGGCGGCGCCGACGACCTCGCCGTCGCGGCCACCGCCCGGTACGTGCGGATGTCCGCGACCCAGCGCGGTACCGCGTACGGCTACTCGCTGTACGAGTTCGGCGTCTACCGCCGGTGACCCGGCGGGGGAAGAGGCGGAAGAGGTGACCTTCGGGGTCGGCGAGCACGACCCGGCCGGCGCCACCGGGCTGGAAGTCCGGCCTGGTGGCGCCGAGCGCCCCGAACTCCGCGACAGCGCTTTCGAGGTCGTCGGCGATCTGCCGCAACGGCCGGTCACCTGGGTGACAGCTCCTCCGCCACACACGGTCGCCACTCCGGCACGCACGGAGCATCAAGCCGTCCGAATCCCTTGCCAGGACGGTACTTTTGCCGGGCCGTCGCCTCTTCGCGCGCACTACGGTCCCACCCATGGGGGACACTTCGACTCGCGTGGTACCGCTTTCCGGCGCCCGCCGCTGGACCTGGGTCGTCGTCGCGATCGCGCTCGCCTTCGCCGGGTGGCACGTCTACGGCATCACCGTCGCGCCGGAGCGGCCGTTCTTCTGGATCGGCGTCGCGCTCGACCTCCTCGTCGCCGTGGTGGCCTGGCTGCTCGGCCGCGCTTGGCCACCCGTCGCGCGCTTCGGATCCGACGCCGTCGCTCTGGACCGAGAGAAAATCCCGTACCCCACCATCACCGAAGTCCGGCGCGGCGCCGTGTCGGCCAAGCCGTTCTGGCTCGCCTTCTGGCTGCCGACCTCTCTGCTGGGCGGGCTGATCGTCGCGCTCCGGCCGTCCGGTGACTTCGACCGCGAGGTCGTCGAGCTGGGCACCGATCGCGGCCGCCGGGTGCGTACCCGCTGGCGCGACCATCGAACCGCCGAAACCTTCCTCGCCGCGCTGCACGACAAACGACCCGACCTCGAAGTCCGCTACGGCGTCGACTCCGGCACCTACGCCCGCGACCATTCGCCCCGGCTGGGCGTCGGCGGCGGGTTCCTCGCCTTCGGGCTCGGGCTCTGGCTGTTTTTCGGTGCCTGGTTCGGACTGCAGCTGCTCGACCGGTCCCTCGACCGCGGCCCGTTCGCGCCCGGGCCGACGTCGGCCGCGATCACGCAGCTGACCACGGGCCTGTCCGGCTTCGCGCCACTGCCCGGCGTCGCCCGGGACTTCACCGAGTGGCCGTGCGACCGCGCGAACGACCTGATCCTCGGCCCGGACCCCGGCGCCGCCGACCTCCACCTGAAGCTGGAAGGCCGGACGCCGCAGGCCGGCGACGTCGAGGCGCGGCTCCGGCGGGCGGCCGGGATGGACCCCGGCGAGTACCTCGAGCGGCTCGGCCCGGACGACATCGACTTCGAGGTCGACATCCCCGAGGACGGCGACCTCTACATCGAGTTCTCCACCGGCTGTGTGACCGACGACGCGGTGCCGTCCCTGCGCGACGACTTCACGAAGCTCGCCGCGGCGCTGGGAGTGCGCTGAAGTGGGGCGGCGCGGCGGGAACGAGGGCTGGGCGCGTGGCCACCCCCAGCGGCCACGTGACTTCGCCCCGCGGCCGCTGCGCCGCCCCAGGCGCCGGTGTCCTGTTTTCGAAACACCGAACGGGAGTATCGTAGTCTTTACGGGACAGGCCGTGTCAAGTTTTCGGAACAGCTACGCTGACGGTTGTCACGTTTCCCTGACTGAAGGTGGTGTGTGGTGAGCGATGAGCGCAGTTTCGCCGAACGGCTGGCGCACTTGATCGCGACCGTGCACCCGCCGGACCGCAAGCCGTACTCCTACCGGGAGATCGCGCACGGCGTCGCCGAGCAGACCGGCGTCACGATGTCGGCGACCCACGTCCAGCAGCTCGCCGTCGGCGCGCGCAAGGACCCGAAGCGCTCGCACATCCAGGCTCTCGCCCAGTTCTTCGGCGTGCCGGTGACGTACTTCTTCGACGACGAGGTCGCCGGACAGGTCGACCGCCAGGTCGGGGACGTCGTGGCGTGGCGCGACACCGAGGCGCGGAACCTGGCGCAGCGCGCCATGCAGCTCTCACCGCGCGACCGCGAAACCGTGACGGCGCTGCTCGACCAGCTGGCCGGCTACGACGAAACCCGGCGTCGCGACGGCCGGCGCCGGAAGCCGGAGTGATCGCGGAAGGTCGGCTACGATGACCTCGTCCGTGATGGCGCCGCGGTGCACCCGGCTGGCGCCCGGCGACCGGGGAGGACCCATCGACGAGCGCGGCCTGACGGACCTGCGAGCCGGCGCCCGGGAACGGGTGCGGACCGTGCTCGCCGCCGTCCCGGTACCCCGGCCGTGGTCGATGAACACCTGGGTCGACCGCCTCGAGGCCTGGCGCGGGCGCGAGATCGACCTCGTGCCGGTCGAATACCGGCCCGGCCGTCCGTCCGGCGCGTGGCAGGCCCGCCCGGACTACGACCTGATCGCGTACGTCGAGCACACGTCGGCGCTGCACCAGGACCACATCATCGCCCACGAGCTCGCCCACATGCTGTGCGCGCACACCGGGTCCTGCCAGATGTCGGAGTCCGAAGCCGCGCAGCTCGCGCCGGACCTGGCGCCGCAGGCGCTGTCGCACCTGCTGACCCGCGTGACGACCGGCACCGACGAGTACGAGGCCGAGCTGATCGCGGTGCTGCTGATGAGCGCGGCGACGAGCGAACCGCCCGCCGTTCAGCCGGGCGCGTCCGGCCGGGCGGCGGATCAGGCTAGGCGGCTGGCCGCACTCCTGGGATAGTCGCGTCTCGTGATCGACATTCTGTTCGTCGGGGTCGGGCTCTTCGCGTTGGCAGTCGGGATCTGGCGGGCGGTCCGCGCCCGGCGCACCGGCGCGGGCGCGGGCTTGGCCGTCTCGCTCATCGCGCTCGGCGCGGCGTTCTGTTTCCTGTCCAACCGCGCGCAGCTGTTCGAGAGCGAGATCTACCCGAGCCTCGGACGGCTCCTGTCGAACCTCGCGACGATGGTCGCGGCCTACGGGATCGGCCTGACGGTCGCGGAGATCAGCGGCACCCGCGACCGCGGCCGCCGCACGCGGCTCGTCGCGCTGGGTGTGGCGCTGATCCTGCTGACCGTGATGTTCTTCAGCACGTCGGGTCTGCCGCGCGGCGTCGGCGTGTTCGACGAGCTGTACCGAACGCATCCGACGCTGGTCGTGTACGTCTTCGTCTACACGGTGTACCTGGGGTTCGCGGTGCTGGACATCGGCGTGGTGTCGGCCGTGACGATCCGCGCGAGCGGCGGCGCGCTGCGCGCCGGGCTCACGTTGCTGCTGCTGGCGTCGGCGTTCGCGGTCGCCTACCTCGCGGGCAAGATCGTCGCGACGATCCGGGCGCTGCAGGACGACCACCCGGCGAAGGCGCTGTGCCGCGGGCCGTTCTCGACGCTGCCGTGCACGCTCGACGTCGGCTTCCCGGCGATCTCGGTGCTGCTGATCGTGGTGGGGCTGACGATCCCGTCGATCCCGGGTCTGGTGGCCGGCCGCCGCGACGCGAAGACGCTCCGCCTGCTTCGTCCCCTACGCGCGCACCTGACGCGGCGGTTCCCGGAGATCGTCCGCATCGACCCGGGCGGGCCGTCCCGCCGCGAGCGGTTGCTGACGGCGATGAGCGAGACGAACGACGGCCTGATCTTGGCGGGAGTGACGCCGGAGCTGGCGCCATCCGGGGCGGCTCGGCTGGTGCGGGACCTGCCGGACGAGCCGGGGGAGGAGGAGCCGCCGGTCGCCCAGGCAGAGCCGTTCGCCGCGGACGTCGCGCGGCTGCGAGCGATCGCCCGCGCGTACCGGAAGGTGGACGGCGTGACGGCGCCCGAGGTCGGCAGCCCGGTCCGCTGACGTCGCCGCCCACTCGTCGCAGCGCAGTCGTCGCTAAGCAGTCGTCGCTGCGACGGGGCTGCTCGCTGCGTTGTGGCCGCGGCGGTGCTGTGCCCGCTTGCCCCGCGATCGTTGTCGCCTCGCTGCGGCTGCCCGGCACGTGCACTGACTTCGAGGAAGCATCGATTGCAAAGGTGTACCGACTACAACAATGCACCCGCTTCGCGATGTCATCGACCGCAAAAGCGCACCGACGCCAAGATGGAGCCGATACGAAAGTGCACTCATTACGTAAGTGCACTCACTACAAACATGCACTCGCAGCGGAAATCTGATCATTCCGAAGGCGCACTCACATCAGCGGTGAGGTCGATCAACAAGCCCATCGCACCGAAACTGTAGTCACTACACATATGGAGTCACTACGCGATTGGGCTCCCCGCAGAAGGGGTGCACTCATGCGGCGAAAGGTGCGTCCAACCGCGACTCCCAGCCGCGGTCGGTGAGTGCGACCAACTGCAACGCCGTCGCGAGACCGGTGAGCGGCAACAGCGGCCGCACCTCGTCGCCCACCCGCGAAAGCGTCTCCTCATCGCCACCCATGGCCACGGTCACGTGAGCCGGCGGCCGAGGCCCGAACCGCCCCCCGTAAGGCGCAACCTCAGGCCAGCGAGCACAAACCGCATCAGTGACCGGCTGAAGCGAAGGAGCCGGAAGAGCCGCAAAACCCGGCGCGGCGAGAAACTCGGCAAGCCGGACCTCGGTCGGCGAAACAGCCGAGGCCACCGACCGGACCGCGGCCAAGACCGACGATGTCAGCAAGGCGTCCGGCAAGAAGGGGTACAAAGCCGTGACGTGAGCGGGCAAGCCGGGGCGGACCAGGGCGGGATCGACCCGCCGGGCCGCGGCGAGCGCCGGTTCGGCGGCGGGCAGCAGGATCACCAAAGCGGTGGTTCCGGGTTCGGGCACCCCCGCATCATGGCAGTCAGGCAGCCGCGGTCTCCGGGAACCGCCCCTCGCGGGCCAGGACGAGGCTGCGCCGGCACAGCTCCACCAGTTCCAGGTTCGCGCGGCTGCGCGGGCTGCGGCCGCAGAGCCCGCAGTGGATCGCCACGTCACCCGTCAGCTCGTCCACCGCCACCAGCGCCTGGTGGTCGCAGCTGCGGCACCAGCGGTAGCCGATCGCCGGGTTCGTGTGGACCGGGGACGAAACGCAGTCGTGCAGCCAGCGGCGGTGCGTGCGGCACGTGACGCGGTCGGTCGGGTCGATCCGGCCGCCGTCCTCGGCGTGGTCTTCGCCGGCCAGCGTCGACGCCAGCAGTGGCTGCCGCGCCGCGGCCGGCTGGTCCTGCGGGTTCGGGCTGGCCCACGCGTGGTGGTCGCCGCATTGGCACTTCTCGGACATGTCGCCCCCAGAGGTCGGGTGTTTCGATCCGTCGAGTGTGACCGCGGCAACAGAGAGTGGACAACCGGGAAAACGCTCAGTTTCGACCAGCGGCAGGGGTTCCGCGGCGGGCGGATGAGCGGACTTCGGCGCCCGCGTATGCGAACATATGTTCTATGACCGCCGAGGGGCCCATCCTGCACGCCGACCTCGATTCGTTCTACGCGTCGGTGGAGCAACGCGACGATCCGGCGCTGAAAGGGCGCCCCGTGATCGTCGGCGGCGGGGTCGTCCTGGCCGCGAGTTACGAGGCCAAGGCCTATGGCGTGCGCACCGCGATGGGCGGCGCGCAGGCCCGGCGGCTGTGCCCGCAGGCGGTCGTCGTGCCGCCGCGGATGTCGGCGTATTCGGCGGCGAGCAAGGTGGTTTTCGAGGTCTTCCACGACACCACCCCGTGGGTGGAAGGCCTCTCGATCGACGAAGCCTTCCTCGACGTCGGAGGGTTGACCAGGATCGGCGGACGGCCCAGCCATATCGCCGAACGGCTGCGCACAGCGGTCGCCGAGCGCGCCGGGCTGCCGATCACGGTAGGGGTTGCGCGGACGAAGTTCCTCGCGAAGGTGGCCAGCCGCGTGGCGAAGCCGGACGGTCTGCTGGTCGTCCCGCACGACGCGGAGCTGGAGTTCCTGCACCCGCTGCCGGTCGGCGCGCTCTGGGGCGTCGGCAAGGTCACGGCCGAAAAGCTGCGCGCGCGGGGGATCACGACCGTCGGTCAGCTGGCCGCGTCCGAGCCGGTGGACCTGGTGAGCATGCTCGGCCGGGCGGCCGGCGGGCACCTGCACGCCTTGGCGCACAACCGGGACCCGCGCCAGGTCGAGCTCGGCCGGCGGCGGCGATCGATCGGCGCCCAGCGGGCCCTCGGGCGCGGCAGGCGGACCCCGGCCGAGCTCGACGTCGTGCTGGTGGCGCTGATCGACCGGATCGCCCGCCGGCTGCGCGCCGCTCGCCGCGTCTGCCGGACGGTGACGATCCGCCTGCGCTTCGCCGACTTCACGCGGGTGACGCGCTCGCACACGCTGAACGAACCGACCGCGGGCACGGGCGTCCTGCTCGCCGCGGCGCGGGAGCTGCTCGTGGCGGCGCTGCCGATGATCGCCGACCGTGGCATCACGTTGCTCGGGGCGGCGCTGTCCAACCTGGCCGACGAAGACCCGTTCCAGTTGGCGCTGCCGTTCGAGCGGCAGCGGGCGACCCAGCTCGACACGGCGCTGGACGCGGTGCGGGACCGGTTCGGCAAGGCGGCGGTCACCCGGGCGGTCCTGCTCGGCCGTCCGGACGACCTCGAAGTGCCTCTGCTGCCGGATTGACGGCCGAAAGGGCTTCAGTTCCCGCCGACGGCCATTCCGGGACGGTCGGGAATGCGGGCGTGGGTCAGCGCGGAAAGCTCGGCGGGCCGCAGCGCGTCGGTGCGGTTCCACAGCCCGGGGTCGACGCTCTCGCGCTGGCCGACCTGTTCGACGACTTCGAAACCGGCTTCTCGCAGGAGGTCGGCCATCGCGGCGGGGGAGAGGAACGTGTGCCACGGCTCACCCTGTTCCGCGGCGACCGGCGCGACGGCCTCGGCGTAGCCGTTTCCGGCGGCGTCCCGCAGTTCCGCGGGAAGGAGGTGATCGGTGACGATTTCCGATCCGGGTGCGAAACCGCCGAGATCCGTCAATGTGGCGAGAATCGCCTTCCGGGTCAGGTACATGGTGACACCGAGCCAGCTGACGAACACGGGGCGGAACGGGTCGAGTCCACTCTGGACGAGCCGTTCCCGGAGCGGGTCGGCTTCGAAGTCGACGGGGACGAAGGTGACCGAAGCGGGCACGGCGACGCCGGCGCCCTCGAGCAGTTCCCGTTTGGCGGCCTGGGTCGCCGGCCGGTCGACCTCGAACACCCGGAATCGCGCGGACGTGTCCCGATATGCGAACGAATCGAGTCCGGCACCCAGAATCACATACTGGTCTATACCGGAATTGACGCGGCGGAGCCGGTCTTCGGTGAACCGGCTGCGGCACACCGCTTGGGCGCGGGCACCGGCCAGGACAGGATGAGTACCGTGGAGGTGGTGATAGGCCAGGAGTTCCTCCGCGCGATCGCCGAGGAGGGCCGCGGCGAGGGTGTCGGAGAAGACGATCGGCTCGGCATCGACGAGCAAATGTGCCGCTCGCGCGGCGGCCGCGGTGAACGCCGTACGGCTGATGCGGGGAGCAATACCGGGAAAATCGGCAGCGGTCATGCAGACACGGTACCGATTCGATTTCGACTATATCACAAAAACAAATATTCAACAAGACGACGCGCATTTCGGCTAGGTTGCGGTCATCGCGGACGAGGCGGAGCGGTCGCCCGGGCGGCCATTGTGGACGCTTCGCGGGTGTCGGGCGTGCCGGACGGGATTCGACAGGTTAGGGTCTGTCCGACCGTGTTCTGGAGAAGATGAGGAACGACGAACCATGGCGCAACGGGTGCACGTCGAGATGGTGGACGACCTCGACGGGAGCGAGGCTTCGCAGACCGTCCCCTTCAGTCTCGACGGCGTGACGTACGAGATCGACCTGTCCGAAGACAACGCGTCCGCGCTCCGGGACGAGCTCGCCCGCTACGTCGCCGTCGCGCGGCGGATCGGCGGCCGCAAGGTGCGCCTCGCGACCGGGCAGTCGCTGTCGGGCTCGTCGAGCTCGGGCACCGACCGCGAGCGCAACCGCCAGATCCGCGAATGGGCGCAGGCCAACGGCTACGAGGTCGCGGAGCGGGGCCGCCTGTCGAGCGAGATCATCGCGGGCTTCGAGGCGGACCAGGCCGCGGCGGCCGAGCCGGCCGAGGTCAAGCCGGTGCGCAAGCGGGCGTCGCGCAAGAAGGCCTGACGCCGGAACCGGTTACCGGACAAGGAAATCCGCACGCTGTCGGGGAGTGATCACGGCGGCGGCGGTGGCCGGTGACGGTGGTGCGCGCGCCGGGGATCGAAGCGATCCCGGCGCGCCACACGCGCGCCTGCGGGCGTGCCGCTGAGCCAAGGGACCCCCTCGGGCGGCTGTGATCGCCGGACGGGCACGCGGCCCCCGCTCGCGTTTGTTTGTTTCCCACCGTGCTGTCCCGGCTTGACGGACCGAGCCTGTCGGTCCGGTCGCCGGCGACTGTCCTGATCGGTTTTTGTGAGGTGAAGCGCGCGCCCACCGTCGCGTGTGGATCTTCCGCCGACCGCAAGCGGACATTTCCCGGCCGGTAAAGCTTGTCGGAGCTGGCTCCGATGGCCAGACTGTCAGTGCTCCACGCGGCCGGTACCGCGCCGGAGCACGGCCCGGTGGCCGCCTCCTCCCTCGATGGCCACCGGGCCGCCTTCATCTCGCCCTCTCTGCCGGTCGGCACGCGCGGCATCGCCCCGTGTGCGCCGCCGGTGCCCCGCGAAGCGCTTACTTCGGCTCGTGTGCGGCCGATCGGGCATTTCTGTAGACAATCGACCGCCCTAAGCGCACACTCGGACTACGGAATACTGCATACAATCTTCAGTCGAAGGTTCCGAGGAGGCGGTCACGATGACCGAGGTCCGCGAGCTGCGGGACGTCTACGGACGGCGATACCGCGTCGGGGAGTCCGACCGGGAGCTGCTCGGCCGGCCGCGGACGTGGATCACGTGGCTGGCGGCTGCGGCGATGCTCGCCGCCGGGGTGCAGCAGTACGGGTTCGGCGCGCTCGTCCCCGCGCTGAGCCGGGCGCACGGCTGGACTTTCGGCGGGATCGTCCTCGCCCTCGCCGTCTGGGCGGTCTGCCAGGCCGGAACGGCCTTCCCGGCGGCGTGGCTGCGCGAACGCGGCCTGCTGCCGGCACCCGCGGCGATGGCGGCCGGTGCGGTGCTGTGCGCGGCCGGGCTCGTGACGCTCGGGCACGCGACCAGCCTGCTCACGGTCTTCCTCGGCTACTCCGTGCTCGGCGGGCTCGGCACCGGTCTCGTCTACGCCACGTGCGTCGGCGCGGTGCTGGCCTGGTTCCCGGACCGGACCGCGCCGAGCGCGGGCGTCGTCAGCGGTGCGTTCGCCTTCGGCAGCGTGCCGTTCGTCGTGCTCGCCGCCGCCCTGCCGGCCGCCCGGCCGGCGCTCCTGGACGTCACCGCGGGTGTCGTGCTCGCCGCGATCGCGGGGTGCGGCGCGCTGCTGCGGTACCCGCCGCGGCACTGGTGGCCCGCGACGCCCGAGCCGCGCGCCTGGGCTCTCGACCGGGCGCACAACCGGCGACCGGCCGTCCGGCACTACCGGCCGGCGGAGCTGTTCCGGTGCGGAACGACACTCGCGCTGTACCTCGTCGTCGTGCTCGCGGCCGCCGTCCTGCTGTTCGACCTGGCCTACCTGGCGACGTTCGTCGCCGAGCGCAGCGGACCCGGGCTCGCCGCGGCCGCGTTGGCGCTGCTCGCCGCGGCGACCGGCAGCGGGCGGGTGCTCATCGGCCGGCTCGCCGACCGGATCGGCCGGCACCGGATCCTGCGGTTCGCGCTGCTCGCGGGCGGCGTCGCCCAGTTCGTCCTGTTCTACTCCGGCGAGCACCGGCACGCCGTCGGCCTGCTGCTGGGCGTCGCGCTCGCCGGGCTCGGGAACGGCTGCTGCTACACGCTGCTGGTCGGCCTCGTGCGGGAGTACTTCGGCGAGGAATCGGCGGCGCAGAACTTCGGGATACTGTATTCCGCGAAAGCCGTCGGCGCGGTGGTCGGGATCGGGCTCGCCGCGCTCGTCGTGACGTCGCACGGGTTCGCCGGCGCGTTCGCCGCGGCCGGGGTGCTGAGCCTGGCCGGCGCGGTGCTGTCCGGGCGGCTGACCCAGCCCGGCCAGCCCAAGTCGCTGCTGCCGGCGGCGTGACGTGGGGCGGATGACGAGCCGTCGCCGGGTGCTGCGCGTCCGCGACGGCGTGCCGACCGCGCGGCCGGACACGCTGACCGTCGAGGAACCCCTCGAGATCCGGGTGGCCGGGAAAGCGCTGTCGATCACGATGCGGACCCCGGGCGACGACTTCGACCTCGCCGCCGGATTCCTGGTCGGCGAAGGCGTGGTGCGAGCGGCGTCGGACGTCCATTCGATCCGCTACTGCGCCGGGGCCACGGCCGACGGCGGCAACACGTACAACGTGCTCGACGTCGTCCTCGCCCCGGGCGTCGCGCCGCCGGACGCGTCGGTGGAGCGGAACTTCTACACGACGTCCTCGTGCGGGCTGTGCGGCAAGGCAAGTCTGGACGCCGTCCGGACGACGGTGGTGTGGCCGATCGGGGACGACCCGTTCCGCACCGACCCGGCGACGCTCGCCGCGCTGCCCGACGAACTCCGTGCAGCACAAAGGGTCTTCGATCGCACGGGCGGGCTGCACGCGGCCGGGCTCTTCGACGCCGACGGGAAGCTGCTGTGCCTGCGCGAGGACGTCGGCCGGCACAACGCGGTGGACAAGGTGGTCGGCTGGGCGACCCGCGACGGCCGGCTGCCCCTGTCCGGGACGGTGCTGATGGTCAGCGGGCGGGCGTCGTTCGAGCTGGTGCAGAAGGCGGCGATGGCCGGGATCCCCTTGCTGGCCGCGGTTTCCGCGCCGTCGTCGCTGGCGGTGGATCTGGCGGCGGAGCTGGGGCTGACGCTGGTGGGTTTCCTGCGAGGTACGTCGATGAACGTCTACACGCGACCCGACCGGCTGAGACTTCAGCCGAGCTGAGCGAGCAGGGCGGCGACGGCGGGGGAGGGGACGCCCCGGTACACGGCGGCGAGCTGCCACGGCGGTGGCCGGTCGAAACGCCGCACGGTGAGATCGGGAAAGCGCGAGGTAGCCGAGGCGGGCAGGACGCAGGCGGCCAGCCCGGCCCGCACGAGCCCCGCGGCGACGGCGAGGTCATCGACCTCCAGCGAGAGCCGTCGGCAGGGAAAGGCCCGATCGACGGCTTCGCGGATAGCCCAGCCCGGCGGGAAGTCCACGAGGGACAGTTCGGAGAGTTCGGCGGGCGCGGACCGCGAGCCGCCGGGTGCGGTGGCGAGGATGAGTTCTTCGTGGGGGAGCGGGGTGGTGACCAGCTCGCCGGGAGGGAGTGGGTTGGCGGCGGGCTCGTGTGTGGGCGAGGCCGGGTCGCTCGTGGGCGGGTGGTGTGCGGGCGCGGCCAGGCTTGCCGCGGACTCGTGCGTAGGTTCGGCGAGGCTGGCGGCGGACTTGTGCGTAGGTGCGGCCAGGCTGGCGGCGGCCTTGTGTGTGGGTGCGGCTGGGTCGGCCGTGGGCGGATTGTGTGCGGGTGCGGGTGCGGCCAGGCTGGCTGCCGACTCGTGCGTAGGTGCGGCCGGTCCGGTCGCGGACAGGTCGTGCCTGGGTGTGGTCAGGCCGGTCGTGGGATCGCCGGGTGCAAAACCGTCCGTCGCCAGTTCGCCGTGCGGTGCGGCTGCGAAACCGTTGATACTCGGCGAAGCCGCACCGCAGCCCGCGACCGCCGTCAGCACCACGTCCACTGTGGACTCGGCCAGCGCTCGCTCCACCTCACCGGGCAAAACCTGCCGCACCTCCACCACCAACCCCGGGTGCACGTGCCGGAGCGCCGCGAGCACCCGGTGCCAGTCCGTCAGCAACCCCGGGCACACCCCGAGCCGGACCCGCCCGCCCACCGGGGACACCGCCGCCCGGGCTCGGGCGGCTGCCTCCAGGGCCGCCCGCGCGGCGGGCATGAACGCCTCGCCGGCGGGCGTCAATACCACCTGGTGCGTCGTGCGGTGGAACAACGGCGTCCCCAAGTCGCGCTCCAGGGCGCGGACCACTGTGGACACCGTCGACTGGACCGTCCGCAGCCGTACCGCGGCCGCGGTGAAGCCGCCTTCCTCCGCGACCGCCACCACCACTGCCAGCTGACGCAGTTCCATCACGGCACCTGGTCGAGGACGTAGCCGCGCTCTGCGTCCGTCTGCGGCAGGAACGGCGACCCGCACGCGAGCACCGCCTGCATCAGCCCAGCACCTCCCGGACCAGCGCCGCCGTCTCGCTCGGGGTTCGCCCGACGCGGATTCCCGCCGCCTCCAGTGCTTCCTTCTTCGCCGACGCCGTTCCGGCCGAGCCCGACACGATCGCGCCGGCGTGGCCCATCGTCCTGCCCTCCGGGGCGGTGAACCCGGCGACGTACCCGACGACCGGCTTCGAGACGTTCGCCCGCACGAACTCCGCGGCCCGCTCCTCGGCGTCGCCGCCGATCTCGCCGATCAGCACGATCAGGTCGGTCTCCGGGTCCTTTTCGAACGCTTCGACGGCGTCGATGTGCGTCGTCCCGATGATCGGGTCGCCGCCGATCCCGACGCACGTGGAGAACCCGATGTCCCGCAGCTCGTGCATGAGCTGGTAGGTCAGCGTGCCGGACTTGGACACCAGCCCGATCCGCCCGGGGCCGGTGATGTCGGCCGGGATGATCCCCGCGTTGGACTTGCCGGGGGAGATGATGCCCGGGCAGTTCGGCCCGATGATCCGGGTCCGCCCGCCCGCCGCGACCGCGTGCGACCACAGCCGGGCCGTGTCGTGCACCGGGACGCCCTCGGTGATCACCACCGCGAGCCCGATCCCGGCGTCGACGGCCTCCATCACGGCGTCGGCGACGAACGGCGGCGGCACGAACAGCACGCAGACGTCGGCGCCGGTCGACGCCATCGACTCCGCGACGCTGCCGAAGACGGGCAGTGAACGGCCCGAGATCTCCGCGTGCTGCCCGGCTTTGCGCGGGTTCACGCCGCCGACGACGTTCGTGCCGGCGGCCAGCATCCGCCGGGTGTGCTTGGCGCCTTCGGAGCCGGTGATGCCGGAGACGACGATCCGGCTGGTCTCGTCCAGGAAGATGGCCACGTCAGACCTCCGCGATCGCGAGCTTCGCCGCCTCGCGGGCGGCGTCGTCCATGGTGGCCACCACGGTGACCAGGGGGTGGGCGGCTTCGGCGAGGATCCGCCTGCCTTCGGTGACGTTGTTCCCGTCGAGCCGGACCACGAGGGGCTTGGTGGCGCGGGAACCCAGGATCTCCAGTGACCGCACGATCCCCGTCGCGACGGCGTCGCAGGCGGTGATCCCGCCGAAGACGTTGACGAACACGCTGCGCACCTGCGGGTCGCCGAGGATCACGGTCAGGCCGTTCACCATCACCTCGGCCGACGCGCCGCCGCCGATGTCGAGGAAGTTGGCCGGTCCGCGCGCGCCGGCTTCGGAAGCGGCGGCCGCCACGACGTCCAAAGTGGACATGACCAGGCCGGCGCCGTTGCCGATCACGCCGATGTCGCCGTCGAGCTTGACGTAGTTGAGGCCCTTCGCGCGTGCCTCCCGTTCCAAGGGATCGTCGTCCGAAAGCTCGTCGAACGAAGAGGAACGGCGGAAGGACGCGTTGTCGTCCAGCGTGATCTTCCCGTCGAGCGCGAGAATCCCGGTCGACGTGCTGGCCAGCGGATTGACCTCGACCAGCGTGCAGTCCTCGGTGACGAACACGTCCCACAGCTTTTCGACGACGCCGGCGACCTCGGCGCGGACGTCGGCGGGGAACGCGGCGGCCACCGCGGCCGAGTCGACGCCGGCGCGCGGGTCGACCGGGACCCGGGCCAGGGCGTCCGGCCGGGACGCCGCGACCTCCTCGATCTCCATCCCGCCTTCGGTCGACGCCATCGCGAGGAACGTCCGCCCGGCGCGGTCGAGCAGGAAGGAAAGGTAGTACTCGTCGGCGATCTCGCTGGCCTCGGTCACCAGGACGCGGTGCACGGTGTGGCCCTTGATGTCCATGCCGAGGATGTCGTCGGCGGCCTGCTCGGCGTCGTCGGCGGTCCGCACCACGCGGACGCCGCCCGCCTTGCCGCGGCCGCCGGTCTTCACCTGGGCCTTGACGACAACCGGTCCGTCCAGGGAAGCGGCAGCGGACCGGGCCGCGGCGGGATCGGCCGCGACCCGGCCGCGGGGGACGGGTACGCCGTGCTTCTCGAAGAGATCCCGGGCTTCGTGTTCGAAGAGGTCCATGCGGGGGCGTCCTTTCCGCGGCGGGGCTGGGCAAGGAGGTCCGCCGTGTCCGGGCGTGCGGTGACGGTCCGCGGGGGCCGGATCGAAGCCCGGAAAAACCCTGCGGATAGCCCTGGACACGGGCTGCTTGAAGAGTGACTATATGCCTACCCCATACGGTATGCAATCTACAGTCTGCGGCGAAGAGGCCGTTGACCTCGACGGACGTCGCCGGCGGCGACGTGCGGGGCGGACGGAGCGCCGGACAAGAGAGATCCGGCGGCGGACCAGAGGAGTTGAGCAATGGCGCTGACCACGACCGGCACCACCACGGGGGAGAGTGCCCGAGCGACGAACGGCGCCGAACCCGCGCCCGCCGAGATATCCGGCGGCCACCTGGTGGCGAAAGCGCTGAAGGCCGAAGGGGTCGACACGATCTTCACCCTGTGCGGCGGCCACATCATCGACATCTACGACGGCTGCGTCGACGAAGGCATCCAGGTCATCGACGTCCGGCACGAGCAGGTCGCGGCCCACGCGGCCGACGGCTACGCGCGGATCACCGGGAAGCCCGGCTGCGCGGTGGTCACGGCCGGCCCCGGCACCACCGACGCCGTCACCGGGGTCGCGAACGCCCTGCGCGCGGAGAGCCCGATGCTGCTCATCGGTGGCCAGGGCGCGCTCACCCAGCACAAGATGGGGTCCCTCCAGGACCTCCCGCACGTGGACATGATGACGCCGATCACCAAGTTCGCCGCCACCGTCCCGCACACCGCCCGCGTCGCCGACCTCGTCTCGATGGCGTTCCGCGAGGCCTACGCCGGCGCGCCCGGCCCGTCATTCCTGGAGATCCCGCGCGACGTCCTCGACGCGCGCGTACCGCTCGAGAACGCGAGGATCCCCGAGGCCGGCCGCTACCGCGCGTCGACCAAGAACGCGGGCGACCCGGCCGACATCGAGAAGCTCGCCGACCTGTTGGTGCACGCGAAGAAGCCGGCCATCCTGCTCGGCAGCCAGGTCTGGACCACACGCGCGACCGAACCGGCCGTGGACCTCGTGCGCACGCTGAACATCCCGGCGTACATGAACGGCGCCGGCCGCGGCACCCTGCCTCCGGGCGACCCACACCACTTCCAGCTCTCGCGCCGGTACGCTTTCGACAACGCCGACGTCATCATCATCGTCGGCACCCCGTTCGACTTCCGGATGGGCTACGGCAAGCGGCTGTCGAAGGACGCCACCGTCGTGCAGATCGACCTCGACTACCGCACGGTCGGCAAGAACCGCGACATCGACCTCGGCATCGTCGGCGACGCCGGGCAGGTCCTGGCCGCGGTGGCCGAAGCCGCGTCCGGACGCACCGACAACGGCGCCGTCGGCCGCAAGGCCTGGCTCGAAGAGCTGCAGGCCGTGGAGGAGAAGGCGAAGCAGAAGCGCCTGCCGCTGCAGCACTCCGACGCGAGCCCGATCCACCCGTACCGGCTGGTCCACGAGATCAACGAGTTCCTGACCGAGGACTCGATCTACATCGGCGACGGCGGCGACATCGTCACCTTCTCCGGCCAGGTCGTGCAGCCCAAGTCGCCCGGCCACTGGATGGACCCCGGTCCACTCGGGACACTCGGCGTCGGGATCCCGTTCGTGCTGGCCGCCAAGCACGCGCGTCCGGACAAGGAGGTCGTCGCCCTCTTCGGCGACGGCGCCTTCAGCCTCACCGGCTGGGACTTCGAGACGCTCGTGCGCTTCAACCTGCCGTTCGTCGGGATCGTCGGCAACAACTCGTCGATGAACCAGATCCGCTACGGCCAGGCCGCGAAGTACGGCCTTCCGCGCGAGCGCGTCGGCAACACCCTCGGCGACGTCCGCTACGACGAGTTCGCCCGGATGCTCGGCGGCCACGGCGAAGAGGTCCGCGACCCGGCCGACATCGGGCCGGCGCTGCAGCGCGCCCGCGAGTCCGGCAAGCCGTCGCTGATCAACGTCTG
Source organism: Amycolatopsis camponoti (assembly GCF_902497555.1). Lineage (NCBI taxonomy): Bacteria > Bacillati > Actinomycetota > Actinomycetes > Pseudonocardiales > Pseudonocardiaceae > Amycolatopsis > Amycolatopsis camponoti. The sequence continues at coordinate 4,129,206 of NZ_CABVGP010000001.1, forward strand.
GGTCGATCCCGACGTGTACGCCCCCGGAACCATGAACCAGACCATGTACAAGTGAGCGGAGGCCCCATGGGTAAGGCACTGGAGGGCGTCCGCGTCCTCGACATGACGCACGTGCAGTCCGGACCGTCCTCGACGCAGCTGCTCGCCTGGCTCGGCGCGGACGTGATCAAGCTCGAAACCCCCGGCCGGGGCGACATCACGCGCGGCCAGCTGCGCGACCTGCCCGGCGTCGACAGCCTCTACTTCACGATGCTGAACGCCAACAAGCGCAGCATCACCCTCAACATGAAGAGCGACGAGGGCAAGGAGGTCTTCGAGAAGCTCGTGTCCGGAGTGGACATTCTCGTCGAAAACTTCGGCCCGGGCGTCGTCGACCGGTTCGGCTACCCGTGGGACAAGCTCTCCGCGCTCAACCCGCGGCTGATCTACGCCTCCATCAAGGGGTTCGGCCCCGGCCGCTACGCCGACTTCAAGGCCTACGAGGTCATCGCGCAGGCCATGGGCGGCGCGATGAGCACCACCGGCTTCGAGGACGGCCCGCCGACCGCGACCGGCGCGCAGATCGGCGACTCCGGAACCGGCATCCACCTGGTGGCCGCCATCCTCGCCGCGCTGTTCCAGCGGACCTCCACCGGCCGCGGCCAGCGCGTCCAGGTCGCCATGCAGGACGCCGTGCTCAACCTCTGCCGCGTGAAGCTGCGCGACCAGCAGCGGCTCACGCACGGCCCGCTCGGCGAGTACCCGAACGACCAGTTCGGTGACGAGGTCCCGCGCTCGGGCAACGCCTCCGGCGGCGGCCAGCCCGGCTGGGCGGTCAAGTGCGCGCCCGGCGGCCGGAACGACTACATCTACGTGATCGTCCAGCCACCCGGCTGGGCGCCGCTCGCGCGGCTGATCGGCAAGGACGAGCTGGCCGAGGACCCGGCGTGGGCCACGCCGGAGGTCCGGCTGTCCAAACTGGACAAGATGTTCGCGCTCGTCGAAGAGTGGACCGAGAAGCACACCAAGTGGGAAGTGATGGAGAAGCTCAACGCCTGCAACATCCCCTGCGGCCCGATCCTGTCCACGAAGGAGCTGATCGAGGACGAGACCCTGGAGCAGCTCGGCTCGGTCGTCGAGGTGGCGCACCCGGAGCGCGGCAGCTTCAAGACCGTCGGCTGCCCGCTCAAGCTGTCCGACTCGCCGGTCGAGATCGAACGTTCGCCGCTGCTCGGCGAGCACAACGACGAGGTGCTGGCCGAACTCGGCTACAGCGAGGCCGAGCTGGACAAGTTCCGTGCGGCGGGGGTGATCTGAGTGGCGGATCACGCGGCGGTCGAGAAGATCCTCGACCAGGCGGCCGCCGAGGGCCGGTCTTCGTTGACCGCGCCCGAGGGGCGTGCGGTGTGCGAGGCCTACGGTATCCCGACCCCGGCCGAGCGGCTCGCGGCGACGGCCGACGAAGCCGCGGCCCACGCCCAGGACATCGGGCTGCCGGTCGTGCTCAAGATCGTCTCACCGGACATCCTGCACAAAACCGAAGCCGGCGGGGTGCTGGTCGGCCTGAAGGACGCCGAAGCGGTGAAGGCGGGTTTCGAGAAGATCGTCGAGAACGCGAAGGCGTACGACGCCGACGCGCGGATCCTCGGCGTCCAGGTGCAGCAGATGCTCACCGAGGGCCAGGAGGTGATCATCGGCTCGGTCACCGACCCGACGTTCGGCAAGATCGTCGCGTTCGGCCTGGGCGGCGTCCTGGTGGAGGTGCTCAAGGACGTCACCTTCCGGCTCGCGCCGACGAGCACCGAGGAAGCGCTGTCGATGATCGACGGTATCCAAGCGGCAGAAATCCTCCGGGGCGTCCGCGGAGCGGATCCGGTCGACCGTGACGCGCTCGCCGCGGTCATCACCGGGCTCGGGCAGCTGGTCGCCGACTTCCCTCAGCTGTCCGAAGTGGACCTCAACCCGGTCCTCGCGACGGCGTCCGGCGCCACCGCGGTCGACGTCCGGATCCTGGTCGACCCGGACGCGGCGAAGGAGCCGGTCCGGTTCACCCAGGAGGAGATCCTCGCCTCGATGAACCGGATCATGAAACCGGTGTCGATCGCGGTGATCGGCGCGTCGGCCGAGGCCGGCAAGATCGGCAACTCGGTGATGAAGAACCTGGTCAACGGCGGCTACGCGGGGGAGATCCACCCGATCAACCCCAAGGCCACCGAGATCCTCGACCGCAAGGCCTACGCCAGCATCACCGACGTGCCCGGTGACGTCGACGTCGCGATCTTCGCCATCCCGGCGAAGTTCGTCCCCGCCGCGCTGGAGGAGGTCGGCAAGAAGGGCGCGGCCGGCGCGATCCTCATCCCGTCCGGCTTCGGCGAGACCGGCAACATCGAGCTGCAGGACGAGGTCGTCGCGATCGCGCGCAAGCACGGCGTGCGCATCCTCGGGCCCAACATCTACGGCTACTACTACACGCCGGAGAACCTGTCGGCGACGTTCTGCACGCCGTACGACGTCAAGGGCGGAGTCGCGCTGTCGTCGCAGAGCGGCGGCATCGGGATGGCGATCCTCGGGTTCAGCCGCTCGGCGAAGATGGGGGTGTCCTCGATCGTCGGCGTGGGGAACAAAGCCGACATCGACGAGGACGACCTGCTCACCTTCTTCGAGCAGGACGACAACACCCAGCTCGTCGCCATGCACCTCGAAGACCTCAAGGACGGCCGCTCGTTCGCCGAGACGGCGAAGCGCGTCTCGAAGCACAAGCCGGTCGTCGTGCTCAAAGCCGGGCGGACGTCCCAGGGCGCCAAGGCGGCCAGCTCGCACACCGGCGCACTGGCCGGCGACGACAAGGTCTACGACGACATCCTCCGCCAGAGCGGCGTGATCCGGGCGCCCGGGCTGAACGACCTGCTCGAGTACGCCCGCGGCATCCCGCTGCTGCCCACGCCGAAGGGCGAGAACGTCGTCATCATCACCGGTGCCGGCGGCTCGGGTGTGCTGCTTTCGGACGCCTGCGTCGACAACGGTCTGAGCCTGATGGAGATCCCGCCGGACCTCGACACGGCGTTCCGGAAGTTCATCCCGCCCTTCGGCGCGGCCGGCAACCCGGTGGACATCACCGGCGGCGAGCCACCCTCGACCTACCGCAACACGATCGCGCTGGGCCTCGAGGACGACCGGATCCACGCCCTGATCCTGGGCTACTGGCACACCATCGTCACCCCGCCGATGGTCTTCGCGGAGCTCGTCGCGCGAGTGGTCGAGGAGTACCGCGCGAAGGGGATCCACAAGCCCGTCGTCGCGTCGCTCTCCGGCGACGTCGAGGTCGAAGAGGCGAGCGACTACCTCTACGACCACGGTGTCGTCGCCTACCCGTACACGACCGAGAAGCCGGTCGCGGTGCTCGGTGCGAAGTACCGCTGGGCGCGGGCGGCGGGGCTGCTCTGAACGTCCTCCACAGGGGCTGGCCCACCGAGTGAGAAAGGACGAAGATCCACCGCACGTCGGCAACAGAGGGACATGAGTCAACGGTGACGAAAGAGAACTCTTATGACCGCAGCTACGTACCAGGAGATCACTGACGAGAACGGACGGGTTTACCGGATAGGGGAGTCACCGCACGACATCATGGGGCGCTCCCGGAGCTTCATGGTCTGGCTGCCCTGGATCGCCATGATGGCGGTCAGCGTGTTCGAGTACGGCTGGGGCGCCGTCGAAGGCACCCTGGAAGAGAAGTACGGCTGGTCGCTGTCGGACGCGTTCTGGCTGGCCAGCATCTGGGCCGTCTTCCAGGCCGGGGTCGCGTTCCCGGCCGGGCGGCTCCGCGAGAAGAACATCGTGTCGGCGAAGACGGCGATGCTCGTCGGCGCGGTGTGCAGCGGCATCGGCTACTTCACCATCGCGCACAGCGGGAACCTGACGCTGGCGTTCATCGGGTACTCGGTCCTCGGCGGCACCGGCGCGGGGCTCGTGTACGCGACCTGCATCAACATGGTCGGCAAGTGGTACCCGGAGAAGCGCGGCGCGCGGACCGGGTTCGTGAACGGTGGCTTCGCCTACGGTTCGGTGCCGTTCATCTACCTGTTCAGCGCGTTCCTCGGCCACGAGAACGTCACCGGGGTGCTCGACGGGATCGGCCTCTACATGCTGATCGTCGTGGGTGTCTGCGGCTTCCTGTTCAAGGACCCGCCGAAGAGCTGGTGGCCGAAGGAGGTCGACCCGCTGACCTGGGCCAAGAACAAGGCCGGGGTCAAGAGCCTGGCCAAGAACCCGCCCGCGGTCCGGCAGTTCACGCCGATGGAGGCCATCCGGACAGGCATGCTCCCGCTGATGTGGGTGAGCCTGGTGATCATCGGCGGCGTCTCGCTGTTCGGCATCAACTTCCAGGTGCCGTTCGCCAAGGAGAGCCACTTCGGGGCGTTCGTCGCGGCTTCCTCGGCCGGCGTGCTGGCGATCGTGAACGGCACCGGCCGGGCGGTCGTCGGCTGGGCGTCGGACAAGATCGGGCGCAGGCAGACACTGACGCTGGTGCTGGTGATCGCGGCGCTGGCCCAGTTCGGCGTGCTGTACGCGGGGAACACGCACAACCTGGTCCTGTTCATGGTGTTCGCGTTCCTGACCGGGTTCGGCGGCGGCGCCTTCTACCCGCTGTTCGCCTCGCTGGTGCCGGACTACTTCGGCGAGAACAACAACGCGTCGAACTACGGCCTGGTCTACAGCGCGAAACTGGTCGGCGGCGTCGGCGGCGGTGGGCTCGCCGCGGGCGTCATCAGCGCGTGGGGCTACACCGGCGCGTACATCCTCGCCGGGTGCATCGCGCTGCTTTCGGCGGTGCTGACGCTGTTCCTGCGCCAGCCGGGACGGCCGCGCCACCAGCTCGCGGAAACCGAGCTGGTGGCACGTCCTTCCGCCGCTGCGGGCGGCTGATCCGGTTACCCGCTCCCCGGTCCTGCTGTCATCAGGATCGGGGAGCCTCCGGACGTTCGTGGTAGGCCTGGCGGGTCCGTTCGGTGTGCCTGGCCATGATCTCCTCCGCGGCTTCGGCATTCCCGTACGAGATCGCGTTGATCAGCTCGTCGTGCTCGTTCCACGCGTCCTTTCCGCGCGGGCGGGCGATCGGCGTGTAGTACCAGCGGACCCGGCGGTCGACGAGGCCGATCAGCTCCGCGAGAACCGCGTTCCCCGAGAGCTGCGTGATAAACGCGTGGAGGGCGGCGTTGGCCGCGACCAGGCCCTCGGTGTCCTCGGCCTTCAGTGCCGTGATGCCCGCCTTCTGCAGCTCCCAGAGCCGTTCGACGTCGTCGGCCGTCGCATTGGCGGCGGCGAGCTTCGCGGAGTGCGTCTCCAGCACGCTGCGGACGCTCAGCAGCTGGTCGGCTTCTTCGTCGGTCGGCAGGTGCACGAACGCGCCCTGCGCGGGGCGGAGGTCGACCCAGCCCTCGCTCTGCAGGCGCTGCAGGGCTTCCCGGACGGGCTGCCGGCTGACGCCGAGGTACTCGGCCAGGTCGGCCTCGACCAGGTGCTGCCCGGGTTCGAGCGTGCGGTTGATGATCAGCTCGGCGAGGGCCTCGTAGACGACCTGGCGCAGCGGGGCGGGCCGTTCGACGCGCTTGGCGGCGGTCGAGCTGAGCGAGCCCTTGGCCGTGCGGCGGCCGGACGGGCCGCGGTCTTGGAGCGGAGAAGCGGGCTGGCTCACGGGACACCTCGAGACGGAGAGGAACGCGACGATCTGTGATCAGGATACAGGTTTTGGTATGCAAAATCCCGAACTCTCACCCGGCTGGGAGTTTTGCCACGCCCTCTGGCTTCACTTCTGAATCCAGGATACTGTATGCAATCACGTGCTGGACCGAAGTGGGAGGCACATCATGAAGGTGGCAGTTCTCGGAGCCGGGGCGATCGGTGCCTACGTCGGAGCCGCGCTGCACCGCGGCGGGACCGAGGTGCACCTGATCGCCCGGCGGGCCCACCTCGCCGCGATGCGCGAGCACGGCGTCCGCGTCCTCAGCCCGCGCGGCGACTTCACCGCGCACCCGCACGTCACGGACGACCCGGCCGAAGTCGGCCCGGTCGACTTCGTCTTCCTCGGCCTGAAGGCCAACTCCTACGCCTCGTGCGCATCGCTCCTCGCCCCGCTGCTCGGCCCGGACACCGCGGTCGTGGCCGCGCAGAACGGCATCCCGTGGTGGTACTTCCACGGCCTGACGGGACATCCGCTCGAAGGGCACCGCGTCGAGACCGTCGACCCGGGCGGCTCGGTCACCGCGGTGCTGGAGCTGCGACGCGCGATCGGCTGCGTCGTCTACTGCTCCACGGTCATCGAGGAACCGGGCGTGATCCGGCACCTGGAGGGCACCCGGTTCTCCCTCGGCGAGCCGGACGGCGAGATCTCCGCGCGGTGCAAGGTGCTCAGCGCGGCCATGATCGCCGGCGGGCTCAAGGCGCCGGTCGAACCGCGGCTGCGCGACGACATCTGGATCAAGCTGATGGGCAACGTCGCCTTCAACCCGCTCTCGGCGCTGACCCGGGCGACCATGGCCCAGATGTGCGAGCACGACGACACGCGCGCTCTCGTCGCCACGATGATGACCGAGACCCTCGCGATCGCCCGCGCGGCGGGCAGCGACCCCGGTGTCTCGGTCGAGAAACGCATCGACGGCGCCTGGCGCGTCGGCCACCACAAGACGTCGATGCTGCAGGACCTCGAAGCGGGCAAGCCGCTCGAGATCGACGCGATCATCGGCGCGGTCGTGGAGCTGGCCGGTCTCACCGGCGTGCCCGCGCCGGCGCTGCGGCACGTCCACGCCGCCATCTCGCTGCTCGACCACACCAGCAACGTCCCCGTCGGGGCGCACTGACCCGGAGGTGCCCGTGAAGCGCAAGAAGACCGAGCCGTACGTCCGGCTCACCCGGCCCCTCGTGCGCGACTTCGGCGTGCTGCGGCCCGCGACCTGGGAGGAGGCCCTCGACCGGGCTGCCGCCGGCATCCGCCGGACGCTGGAGAGCAAGGGGCCCGAGGCGTTCGGGATGTTCTCGTGCGCCCGCGCGACCAACGAGATGAACTTCGTCGCGCAGAAGTTCACCCGCGCGGTGATCGGCACGAACAACGTCGACTCGTGTAACCGCACGTGTCACGCGCCGAGCGTCGCCGGGCTGGCCCGGGTGTTCGACAGCGGCGGCGGGACGTCGTCGTACCAGGAGATCGAGGACGCCGACGTCATCGTCGTCTGGGGCGGCAACCCCCGCGAGGCGCACCCGATCTTCTTCCAGCACGTGCTCAAGGCGGTCCACAAGGGAGCGAAGCTCTTCGTCGTCGACCCGCGCCGGACGAGCACCGCGAGCTGGGCGCACCGGCAGCTGCAGCTCGAGGTCGGCACCGACATCCCGCTGGCCCACGCGGTCGCCCGCGAGATCGTCCACTCCGGACTCGCCAACACGACGTTCATCGAGCGCGCCACCGAAGGGTTCGCCGAGTTCGCGGCCTCGGTCGAGCCGTGGACCCTGGAGGTCGCGGAGAAGACCACCGGCGTGCCCGCGGAGCTGATCCGCGAGCTGGCCCACGCCTACGCCCGCGCCGACCGCGGGCAGCTGTCGTGGACCCTCGGCATCACCGAGCACCACAACGGCACCGACAACGTCCTGGCGCTGATCAACCTCGCGCTGCTGGCCGGGCAGGTCGGCCGCTACGGTGCCGGGCTGAACCCGCTGCGCGGGCAGAACAACGTCCAGGGCGGCGGCGACATGGGCGCCATCCCCGACCGCCTGCCGGGTTTCCAGGACGTCCTCGACGCGGACGT